>NZ_JAGRRB010000011.1:0-280335 GCF_018223925.1 Klebsiella sp. 10 | reverse complement strand
ATTCGCGTAGAAAGCCGTTAGTGTTACCGCACTGCGGCTTTCGCCCTTCTGTTCCCACTCATGCTTCAAAGTCACCTTTCTCTCCCGGCCTGTTAGAAATCAGGATGGCCAGCAGTAGCGACATGTTCGGCAGCAGACTTTCCCGCCAGCGACTCACCGTCGACTTATTCACTCCGGCCACTTTGGCTATAGTTGTGGTCCCCAGTTCAGCTATCTGGCTGTGTAACCAGCTTTCTATCCTGCGAGCCTCCACTTTGTTGCGTGTCGTTGAACTCTCCATTTGTGATACTTCCTCTGGTGTTGTTTGGAATGGCCGCCAGTCAGGCGGCTTTAGGCTTGCTGACTTCCCGGATCTGCGCAGCAGTAAACTGGCCGCCAGAAGCGAGAGCGATTTTTTCTGCGTAATTGGTCTCGTCGGTGTAGTCCGTTCTCGGCAGGCTTCCGTTGGCAATCCACTTGTAAATTGCGCGCGGAGAGCAACCACAGGCTTTAGCTACAACAGGAACGCGAATCTTTTTGATGATTTCGCCAAGACTGTTAGGTGCCATGTTTAACCCTCAATAATGAACTGTAAGTACATATTAAGTCGGAACTGATAGTTCACGCAAGTGATATTATGATTGAACATATGGTTCACGAAGAAAGAGCGCGAAAAGAATTTTCTCTGAGGCTAGCGCTGGCCTGCGATAAAGCTGGATTGATGCCACACGGTCGCCAGGCTGAGATCGCCAAGAGAATGAAGTTGACACCGAAGGCCGTGAGCAAATGGTTTAATGGGGAGTCAATACCAAGGAGGGGGACGCTACAGGCTTTAGCGTCCCATATAGGCACGTCTGCATCCTACCTACTTGGCGATGCTGACGATGATGGTATTGAACCAGGATCGGCAACCAATCGAAAAGACATCTTTAGGATTGACCTCTTGGATATCGCCGTCAGCGCTGGTCCAGGGGTGATAAACCAAGAGTTCGTTGAGATACTCCGTTCAGTTGAGTATGCGCCAGCTGAGGCTAACCATATGTTTGATGGGCGCAAAGCTGAGAACATCAGGATTATCAACGTCCGCGGCGACAGTATGTCAGGTACGATTGAGCCGGGAGATCTGTTGTTCGTCGACGTCAGCGTAAGGAAGTTTGACGGTGATGGAATTTACGCCTTCCTGTACGACGACACTGCACATGTTAAGCGCCTGCAAAAGATGAAGGACAAGCTGCTGGTTATATCTGACAACAAGAGCTATGCCCCTTGGGAACCGATCGAGAAAGATGAGATGAATCGGGTGTTCGTGTTCGGCAAGGTGATCGGCAGCATGCCGCAGACGTACAGGAAGCACGGGTAAAGCCTTAGCACGCAGAGGAAGCATGTCTGATCTGATTATCCCAATACTCATTACTTTGCTGATTATCGGACTGGTTGGGATCGTGCTCAGGCTAGATAAGATTTTCTTCAAGCGAAGGGATGAGCGGGATGACTTTGAATAAGCCAGACCGGTAATTGCAAACTGCAGCATAACTTTTGATCCGGCCACCGCGCCGGATTTTTACTGCCCTACTCTTCCCTCAGCATCAGCACGTCCAGTGCCAGCTCCACTGCCAAACAACCCCTACCAAAAACAAAACATAAAATAATTATACTTTAAGTTCATTGACTTACATTGAAATGAACTATTACCAAATCAAAAATGTACTTTTGGTACTTTACATTGATGAACCATTAGTACATTATCATCTCATCCAAACAACACCGGCAACGCCGGGGTGAAGTCAAAACGTCCCGTTAGCCGCGATAAGGCAAAGGTGAAGAGATGATCCGCGAAGAAGACAAGCCTGCATGGCGTAATTTTTGGTTAAAGGTCGTTCCGTTTTTGGTTGCTGTTATCGCAGTTAGCTATCCGTGCTGGGGTGGAAAATGAGCAAACAAGGCATTCGTTCACTGATTTACTGCCTGCTGATCTGCGGCGTTATCTGGGCAGCGTTGATTATCAAAATTCTGCACGCTACGGGGGTGTTCAATGGTTAGTCATCATTACGGGACACAGACCGTTAACCGCGGCGCTGTTCTTCCTGGGATGCTCGTTAAGCATCGGGAAAGCACCTGGACAGCATCAGCAAATAAACGCGGCCGCCTGTACCTGCATCGCGGGATTGAGCGGACTTACACAACCGACTTGCTGGTTGAAGTTTATCTGAACGGGTTGGGACAAGGTCTCAGCCGGTAATCGAAACGAAGAATTTAACTGAGCTATCTGGCAGCCATTACGGTGCCGGGCGTTTCACAACCAAATTTCAGGAGCGAGCTATGAACGCATACCGCGCATACGACGCTATCGAAGAGCGTAAGTGGGCTGAACAAACGCTGTCCGAAGAGAAGGAAAAGTGGATTGAAGATCGGGCAAAAGAGGTCTTTGACAGCCTTCCAGAGGATCCATACGCGGCACTACGCCAGTCTGTATCGTCCAAGGCGTTTCCATATGAAGGCCTCCGTAGCGATAAGGCTGGCGAGGTATACAACGACTTGCGCACAGCAATAGCTTACGCCCAGGCGGAATACGACTGGGATCACCGCACAGGCTGCCCGTTTTAAGGATACATGAAATGTCTGAATCTAAAACTCACTACCGAAAAGCTTTTGACTCTCCCTATCTGAGCAGTGCCGACATCGTTGAACCTACGGTGCTGACGATCGCCCGGGCAACATTAGAAAGCGACAAAACCAAAAAAACTAAAGACGTTTTTAACACCGCTTATTTTGAGGAGCGCGAGTTACGCCCTGGCGAAAAGCTTAAGCCAATGATCCTGAATGCCACCAACAGCAAGATGCTGAAAAGCATTACCGGATCGCCATTCCTTGAGGATTGGGTAGGCGTGAAAGTCACTGTTTACGTCGATAAAAATGTCAGGTTCGGAAAGGAATCGGTTGAAGGTCTCCGCTTAAGCCCAGCGCGCGTTTCAAAACCTGTGCTTTCGCCGGAAAAAACGCAAGCATGGAATAACGCTAAGGCCGCCTTCAAGCGCGATGGCAACCTGGATGCAGTGCTGGCGAGAATGGACATTTCTCCAGAGCATCGCCGCCAACTGGAACAGGAGTGCTCAGCATGATCTGGCATGACGTCGAGCAAAACGGGGAAGAGTGGGATGCTCTTCGCCTGGGGAAGGCTACCGCTTCAAACTTCGGCTTGATTATGGCTAACGATGGCAAGGCGTTTGGTGAGCCAGCCAAGCGTTATGCGCTTCAGTTAGCTCTTGAGCAGATTAAAGGGTGCAAGTCTGAGTTTGGCTTCACAAACGACCATATGGAGCGCGGCCACGAACAGGAGCCAATCGCTCGCATGCTGTACGAAGAGATGAACTTCGTCGACGTGGATAACGGCGGTTTCTTTGATCACGAAACGTATGGGGATAGTCCAGACGGACTCGTTGGCCGGGACGGGTTGGTTGAGATTAAGTCGGTAATTGCCGCCACTCACTACGCCACCCTCACCCGCGGCGCCTTCGATCCGGCATATAGATGGCAACTAATCGGCCACCTTGATTGCTCTGGCCGGGATTGGGTTGACTTCATCAGCTACTGCTCTGACTTCCCTGACGGGAAGCAACTCATTGTTTATCGCCTGACGGCCGCTGAGTGTCAATCAGAGATAGGCCGCCTTCGCGCGAGAAGGAATGAGTTCCTCTCCCTTGTGGCAGAGACTAAGCGAATGATACTGGAGCTCGAATGAAACATTACCGCGACGCCATAACCGTAGGAAAAGTGAAGTGTCTGTACTCCGTTCTCCATCGTGGCTGGCTAATGCCATCTGGTGAAGTGGTAAGAAACCCGTTAAAGGCTCAGAGGCTGGCTGAAGAGCTGGACACGAAAAGAGGTGCGCAATGACTGATTATGGCGGATCGAAAACTCCAAAAAATGAACGTGACTACTGGCAAACGCCGATTGAAATTTTCAACGCGCTCGACCGCGAGTTTGGCTTCTGGCTGGATGCTGCAGCCTCTGAGAGTAATGCGCTATGCGCTCACTATCTCACTGAGCTGGATGACTCGCTGAACAGCGAATGGGTGTCATACGGCGCGATATGGTGTAACCCGCCCTATTCCGATATTGGGCCGTGGGTAGAAAAGGCTGCTGAGCAATCCCGGGCGCAGTCTCAGGCCGTAGTGATGTTGTTACCGGCTGACATTTCTACCGGCTGGTTTATTTCAGCCATGCAATCAGCTGATGAACTCAGGCTCATAACTGGCGGCCGTGTTCAGTTTGTTCCGGCATCTGTTACAGGAAAGCGCCAGAGCAACCCTAAAGGCTCGCTCCTGTTTATCTGGCGCCCGTACATCACCCCGCGACACATCATTACGTCCGTATCGCTGGCTGAGTTAAAGCGGATCGGGAATCTGGAGGCGACATGAGCAAAGGTACTGTTATCTGCCTCTGTGATTTAACAGGGAAAATGGCTGAGCCATGGGTCGAAGCAGGTTATCGCGCCGTCCTGGTGGACCCGCAGCACCTTGAAACTTCGATCGACGGTCCTGTTGAGCGCATATCGGAAACCATCCTTGAGGCTATGCCGCGGCTTTCTCAAATTATTCGCACCGAGAACATCGTTATGGTTATTGGTTTTCCTCCGTGCACTCATGTTGCGGTATCGGGCTCCCGTTGGTTCGAGGCTAAACGAGCCAAAGACCCACATTTCCAGGCCAAGGCCGCACTGGTCGCTGAGCAATGCCGCATGATTGGAATGGTGACAGGTTGCCCGTGGGCATTCGAAAACCCGGTGAGTGTGTTCAGCAGCATCTTTGGCTCGGCCGATTACACATTCCATCCGTACCAGTTCACCGGGCTGTGCGGGGATGACAACTACACGAAGCAGACATGCCTCTGGACGGGTAACGGCTTCAAGGCGCCGGCAGAGAATATGCACCCGATGGTTGAAGCGGCTATCGACGCCGTGAAGCTAGCCTGCGGCCGCATGATGCCGAAGAAAAAGGCGATCGAAGCCATATCCGGAACGTCCTTTGCCGGGTTGGTGACTGACTGGTATCCGGACAACCGAATTCACGAATGTCCGCCCAGCGACGAGCGCGCCAACATTCGCAGCGCAACGCCTCTTGGATTTGCAAAGGCGGTTTTCCTTTCGAATGCACCCCATCTCAACAAGAAGCGGGAGGCAGCATGACGCCAGAAGAAAAAGAAAACGCTCTCCGCGCCCAGGCTCGTCGCTGCGCAGAAGAGATAACCAAAGCGATGAGCGTAAAGCCTAAACCGAAGTGGAACGCTGTATGCCCCCCCCATCCTTCGCAAGCACTACGAGAAGGTAAAGCCGATGGGTGTCAGCCTGGTGAAATTTGTCAGTGTTATTGGCCGCATGAATGGGCGGTATGGAGTGGAGTCATGAAAGAACGCGGAATGATTTTTAACGCTGAGATGGTGCGCGCCATTCTCGACGGCCGAAAGACGCAGACACGGCGGATTATGAAACCTCAACCAGAACCATGCCCCCGGGGTGGACACTGGTGGCCAAGCAACGTGTTCAAAAAAATGCTTCATGTCGAAGATGAAATGCAGAACGGCAAAGGTGGCTGGGGTGGGCTTGTTGGAGATGCTTGCCCGTTCGGAGACGTCGGCGATCGCATCTGGGTAAGAGAGGCGTTTGCAAGCGGTTTATCCACAAAATCTACGCTTGCCTACCGAGCAACTCACAAACGTGAAGATTTGGAGGATGGCTTTTACGACACCATCAAGTGGACGCCATCAATCCACATGCCGCGCTGGGCCAGCCGCATTCTGCTGGAAATCACCGACGTGCGGGTTGAACGACTGAAGAGTATCAGTGACGGCGATGCGATACGCGAAGGGTGCAGTATCGCCGACATGAAAAGTGGCGACTGTGTAGCTGATGTGTTCGCGCGCCTGTGGGCGTCAATCTACGGTGCTGAAAGTTGGAACGCCAACCCCTGGGTTTGGGTTATCGAGTTCAAGCGCGTTGAAGGCGGTGCAGCATGAGCGCAGAAATCATCGATCAGGCCAACGAGCTGGCAGAGCGCCGGCTGGAAATGACCATCCAGAACATGCGCATCAACCATAACGCTGTTTCAGCTACTCACTGCCGCGACTGCGGGGAAGAGATACCAGAGCGGCGCCGGGAACTGGTGGCGGGTTGTCAGCGCTGCGCTGACTGTCAGGAAGAAGAGGAATTACGCGGTAAGCATCGGAGGTGATATGACATCTGACAAACCGATAACAGCACAGCAGGCCGCCGATTTGCTCATCGTGTCGGCGCGCGTGATCTACCGCCTGATTGAGTCTGGGGAGCTCGCCGGCCGCAAGGTCGGCAACAAGTACAGAACGACCGAAGCAGCTTGTATTGCATATTTGAAAACCCCGCGCGATCCTGTCATCGCGAACGCGGGTGAACATAAAGGAGAAGTTTTATGTCAATCACCCTCAGGGGCGGCGTGTGGCACTGTCATTTCTTTACGCCGTCAGGAAAAAGAGTTAGGCGATCTCTTGGCACGGGGGACAAAAAGCAGGCTCAGGAGCTCCACGACAAGCTGAAGGCGGAAGCGTGGCGGGTTGACCAGATCGGCGACCTGCCCGTCAGAACCTTCGAAGAGTGCTGCATCCGGTGGCTGCGGGAAAAGGACCATAAGCGATCGCTGGATGATGACAAAACCAAAATTGAGTTTTGGCTGCAGCATTTTTCCGGCCGTGATGTCTCGAAGATAACGGCGGAGGAAGTTCATGAAGCCGTTAACGGGATGATCAACCGTAAACACCTGCAGGTGTGGGAGAGTAAGCGTGATGCCGCGCTGAGGAAGGGTAAGCCTGTTCCGGAGTACAAACCACGGCAGGTTTCGCAGGCGACGAAGGCGCAACACCTTTCCTTCATTCGATCCCTTCTCAGGGCCGCGGCGAATGACTGGGGCTGGATAAAAACAGCTCCTGTTATCAAAACCCGCAAGCCGATCAGTAAGCGGATACGGTGGCTGACCAGAGAAGAAGCTGAGCGGTTGATCGAGTGCATGCCGGAGAGCATTAAGCCAGTGGTGATATTTGCACTGGCAACCGGCCTGCGCCGCTCAAACATCATCGGGCTTGAGTGGCAGCAGGTCGATATGCAGAGAAAGGTTGCATGGGTAAATCCGGAGAACGCAAAAGCGGGCAAGGCGATTGGCGTAGCTCTGAATGATACCGCATGCAGGGTATTAAGGGATCAGATAGGGAAGCATTCCCGGTGGGTGTTCGTTCACACGACGGCAAAGCATCGCCCTGATGGAACGCTGACGCCCGCGGTTAGAAAAATGCGGGTGGATGACAATAACGCCTGGCGCGCCGGGTTGAAAAAAGCGGGGATCGAGGATTTCCGTTTTCACGACCTCCGGCACACCTGGGCGAGCTGGCTGATCCAGTCCGGCGTCCCGCTTTCTGTTTTACAGGAAATGGGAGGATGGGAGAGCATCGAGATGGTGCGCCGTTATGCTCACCTGGCACCGAACCACCTGACCGAACACGCACGGAAAATTGACGCCATTTTTGGCGCTAGCGACACAAATACGACACAAGGAGGAAATCAGGCTGGTTTAAAACTGGCGTAAGTTGTTGTTTCTTAATGGCACGCCCTACAGGATTCGAACCTGTGACCTACGGCTTAGAAGGCCGTTGCTCTATCCAGCTGAGCTAAGGGCGCCCTGAGAAGCGAGTGCTTCGCGGAGTGAAACGCGTGGAATTATACGGTCCACGTCGGTTGAGTCAATCCATTTTGCCAGGAAACTGCGGGCTTATACGACGCTGGCGAAATATCCCCCACCAACTGTACAAGAAGCATACCGCTGGGGCTCATGCGCGCGTAAATCGACTCAGTGGCCAGGCGCAACGCACCAATAACCATGTAATAACCATGGTCATAACAGGCTAAATTAGCCTCAGACAGGATAAAACAGCAAACGAGGACTGACAGCGAGGCCCGCTTCTGACAAAATATCCTCATCCCCCTTTCGTAAAGATACAGATGGAATCCTCTCTCTGATGGCAGCAAAAATTATTGACGGTAAAACGATTGCGCAGCAGGTACGCTCTGAGGTTGCGGAAAAAGTGAAGGCTCGCGTTGCGGCCGGAAAACGCGCCCCTGGGCTGGCCGTGGTGCTGGTCGGCAGCAACCCGGCCTCGCAGATTTATGTCGGCAGCAAGCGCAAAGCATGTGAAGAAGTGGGCTTCGTCTCCCGCTCTTACGATCTCCCGGAAACCACCAGCGAAGCCGAGCTGCTGGAGCTTATCGACACTCTGAATGCCGATAAGACCATCGACGGTATTCTGGTTCAGCTGCCCCTGCCGGCAGGGATCGATAACGTCAAAGTTCTCGAGCGCATCGCGCCGGATAAAGACGTCGACGGCTTCCATCCTTACAACGTTGGCCGCCTGTGCCAGCGCGCGCCGCGCCTGCGTCCGTGCACTCCGCGCGGTATCGTGACCTTGCTGGAACGCTACAATATCGACACCTACGGCCTCAATGCGGTGGTCATTGGCGCCTCCAATATCGTCGGTCGCCCGATGAGTATGGAGCTGCTGCTGGCCGGCTGCACCACCACCGTCACCCACCGCTTTACCAAAAACCTGCGCCATCATGTCGAAAACGCCGACCTGCTGATCGTCGCGGTGGGCAAACCGGGCTTTATTCCTGGCGAGTGGATTAAAGAAGGGGCGATTGTGGTCGATGTCGGCATCAACCGTCTGGAAAGCGGCAAAGTGGTCGGCGACGTGGTGTATGAAGATGCCGCCGAACGCGCGTCCTACATCACCCCGGTTCCCGGCGGCGTTGGCCCGATGACTGTCGCTACCCTGATTCAGAACACGCTGCAGGCGTGCGAAGAGTATCACGACGTTGAGGAGGCCTGAGATGGCGACATTTTCCTTAGGTAAACACCCGCACGTTGAGCTGTGCGATCTGCTGAAGCTGGAAGGCTGGAGCGAAAGCGGCGCCCAGGCGAAGATCGCCATCGCCGACGGGCTGGTAAAAGTCGACGGCGCGGTGGAAACCCGCAAACGCTGCAAAATCGTCGCTGGTCAGACGGTGAGCTTTGAAGGCCAGAGCGTGACCGTCACGGCCTGACAGCGAAAATAAAAACGCCCGCTTTTGCGGGCGTTTTTTTATGGCTTACTTCCGGCGCCAGGTGGTGCCCTGCGGGCCATCTTCCAGCACAATGCCCATCTCGTTGAGACGGTCGCGCGCCGCATCCGCCGCCGCCCAGTCTTTCGCTTTGCGCGCGTCCAGACGCTGCTGGATGAGCGATTCGATCTCCGCCACTTCCGCGTCGTCAACCTGCGCGCCGCTCTGCAGGAACGCCTCCGGCTCCTGCTCCAGCAGACCCAGCACCGCAGCAAGCTTACGCAGGTGGGCCGCCATGGCGTTCGCCGCGGCCGTGTCCTCGGTTTTCAGACGGTTCACTTCACGCGCCATATCGAACAGCACCGAGTAGGCTTCCGGGGTGTTGAAGTCGTCGTCCATCGCCTCGATAAAGCGTGCTTCGAAGGCTTCGCCACCCGCCGCATCGACGGATTTGTCCGTCCCGCGCAGCGCGGTGTACAGACGCTCCAGCGCCGAACGCGCCTGCTTGAGGTTCTCTTCGCTGTAGTTCAGCTGGCTGCGATAGTGGCCGGACATCAGGAAGTAGCGAATCGTCTCCGCATCGTAATACTTCAGCACGTCGCGGACGGTAAAGAAATTACCCAGCGATTTCGACATCTTCTCGCGGTCAACCATCACCATGCCGGAGTGCATCCAGTAGTTGACGTATTCACCGTCGTGGGCGCAGGTGGACTGGGCGATTTCGTTTTCATGGTGAGGGAACATCAGATCCGAACCGCCGCCGTGAATATCGAAGTGGTTGCCAAGCTGCTTGCAGTTCATCGCCGAGCACTCGATATGCCAGCCCGGACGGCCCGCGCCCCACGGCGACGGCCAGCTCGGCTCGCCCTCTTTCGACATTTTCCACAGGACGAAGTCCATCGGGTTACGCTTGACGTCAACCACGTCGACGCGCGCCCCCGCCTGCAGTTGATCGAGATCCTGACGCGACAGCAGACCGTAGTTCGGGTCCGTCGGCACGTCGAACATCACGTCGCCGTTATCTGCCACGTAAGCATGGCCTTTGGCGATCAGCTGCTCGGTGATCTCAATGATCTCCGCAATATGGTGCGTTGCGCGCGGCTCGCTGTCGGGACGCAGAATATTCAGCGCGTCAAAATCTTTGTGCATTTCGGCAATCATGCGATCGACCAGCGCGACAAAGCTTTCGCCGTTTTCATTAGCGCGCTTAATGATTTTGTCGTCGATATCGGTGATATTGCGCACGTACTTCAGCTTATAGCCGAGAAAACGCAGATAGCGCGCCACGACGTCAAAGGAGACGAAGGTACGTCCATGGCCGATATGACAGAGATCGTAAACGGTAATACCACACACGTACATGCCGACTTCCCCGGCATGGATAGGTTTAAATTCCTCTTTCTGGCGCGTCAGTGTATTAAAAATTTTTAACATCGAAGATTCCGTGTAGACGTGTGTGGGTAATGAAGTCTCTATAATACCCATAATTCAGACCGGACGCAGCACACATTGCAAGGTGCATCGACCCCCGCGGTTATGCTATAACACCCCCCTATATCTCACCCGACACCGGGTGCTAGCACCACACTCATCGGAACAGGATGCAAAAATGGTTACTTTCCACACCAATCATGGCGATATCGTAATCAAAACGTTTGACGACAAAGCGCCGGAAACAGTTAAAAACTTCCTGGACTACTGCCGCGAAGGTTTCTACGACAACACCATTTTCCACCGTGTTATCAACGGCTTCATGATTCAGGGCGGCGGTTTTGAACCTGGCATGAAACAAAAAGCGACCAAATCTCCGATTCAGAACGAAGCGAACAACGGTCTGAAAAACACCCGCGGCACGCTGGCGATGGCCCGTACTCAGGCGCCGCACTCTGCCACCGCGCAGTTCTTCATCAACGTGGTTGACAACGACTTCCTGAACTTCTCCGGCGAAAGTCTGCAGGGTTGGGGCTACTGCGTCTTCGCGGAAGTGGTTGAAGGCATGGACGTGGTAGACAAAATCAAAGCGGTTGCCACCGGCCGCAGCGGCATGCACCAGGATGTGCCGAAAGATGATGTGATCATCAAAAGCGTCACCGTCAGCGAGTAATTCGTGGCGACACTTTTTATTGCAGATTTGCACCTGCAAACAGAAGAACCGGCGATCACCGCCGGTTTTCTGCGTTTTTTACAGGGCGAAGCCCGCCAGGCGGACGCTCTGTATATCCTTGGCGATCTGTTTGAGGCATGGATCGGCGATGACGATCCTAACCCGCTGCACCAACAAATTGCCTCGGCAATCAAAGCCGTCGTCGACGCCGGCGTGCCGTGCTACTTCATCCATGGCAACCGCGATTTTCTCGTCGGCCAGCGCTTTGCCCGCCAGAGCGGGATGATCCTGCTCGCCGAAGAAGAGCGACTGGACCTCTATGGCCGTGAAGTCTTGATCATGCATGGCGACACGCTGTGCACCGATGACCAAGGCTATCTGGCGTTTCGCGCCAAAGTCCACACCCCGTGGATCCAGCGTTTGTTCCTGGCCCTGCCGCTGTTTATTCGCCATCGCATCGCCGCCCGCATGCGCGCCGACAGCAAAGCCGCCAACAGCAGTAAATCAATGGAAATTATGGATGTGAATCCACAGGCGGTAGTTGACGCAATGGAGCGGCATCACGTGCAGTGGCTGATCCACGGCCATACTCATCGCCCGGCGGTCCATGAACTGCAGGCCAACGGCCAACCCGCATGGCGTGTGGTACTTGGCGCCTGGCACAGCGAAGGTTCGATGGTCAAGGTGACGCCGGACGACGTCAAACTAATCCACTTTCCGTTCTGATTCCTGCGCGAGCACAATTCCGAAAGCGCCTTTTGCCCGGGCGTAGGTGCGCGCTTCCCCCCGCCCTGCATGCTAGTCTTCCACAACGTCACTCTCAAGGAACGAGCATGAGCAGGAAAAAGTGGAGTCAGCCGCTGATGTGGGGAATGATCATCGCGATCCTCAATCCGTTAGGGGTAAGTTATATCGCCTTAATCGGCGTCGTTATCGGCAACACGCTGACGTTTGTCTGGTGTGCGATGCTGGCGTGGGCTATCTATTTTTATGCCATTTATTTGCTCTGCACCCGCCCTCACGATAGCCGGCTGGTACAAATCTATTTACTGCTTATGTGCACCCTGATGCTCCCGTGGGGGTTAGTGCTGCTTATCACCTGTATCATGAGGGAGATAAAGGTCAATCAGGCACCCACGCCATCACCTCCAGGCGAGACAAAAGACGGCTAACCATGCGCACGCAACCGTTTTCCTTGCTGGCAGTTCATGCTATTCTCTGTGGCCTCTAAAGCAGTGTGAAACACACCCACAGGAGTTTTAAGACGCATGTCTTCCCGCAATAATTCGGCGCGTATCGCCATCGTGATGGGGTCCAAAAGCGACTGGGCTACCATGCAATTTACCGCAGAAATCCTTGATGCCCTGAACGTTCCGTACCATGTCGAAGTGGTCTCCGCCCACCGCACGCCCGATAAGCTGTTCAGCTTTGCTGAAAGCGCCGAAAGCCACGGTTATCAGGTGATTATTGCAGGAGCAGGCGGCGCGGCGCATCTGCCGGGCATGATTGCGGCGAAAACCCTGGTGCCGGTGCTCGGCGTACCGGTTCAGAGCGCAGCCTTAAGCGGTGTCGACAGCCTCTACTCCATTGTGCAGATGCCGCGCGGCATTCCGGTCGGTACCCTGGCCATCGGCAAAGCTGGCGCTGCGAACGCCGGCCTGCTCGCCGCGCAGATCCTTGCCCAGCATGATGCAGAACTGCACCATCGCCTGAGCGCCTGGCGTCAGGCGCAAACCGATGAAGTGCTGGATAATCCGGATCCGCGGGGTGCGGCATGAAACAGGTATGCGTGCTCGGTAACGGCCAGTTAGGCCGTATGCTGCGCCAGGCCGGCGAGCCGCTGGGCATCGCCGTTTGGCCGGTCGGCCTGGAAGCCGACCCGGAAGCGGTGCCGTTCCAGCAGAGCGTCATCACGGCAGAAATTGAACGCTGGCCGGAAACCGCCCTCACCCGCGAGCTGGCCCGCCACCCGGCGTTCGTCAACCGCGATGTCTTCCCGATTATCGCCGACCGCCTGACGCAAAAGCAGCTGTTTGACAAGCTTGGCCTCGCCACCGCCCCGTGGCAACTGCTGGCGGATAAAAGCGAGTGGCCGGCGGTGTTTGCTCGCCTTGGCGAACTGGCGATCGTTAAGCGTCGCGTTGGCGGTTACGACGGCCGCGGCCAGTGGCGTCTGCGGGAAAACGAGATCGATCAGCTACCGGCCGATAACTACGGCGAGTGCATCGTCGAGCAGGGGATTAACTTCTCCGGCGAGGTATCGCTGGTAGGCGCCCGCGCTCATGACGGTAGCACCGTCTTCTACCCGCTGACCCGTAACCTGCATCAGGACGGTATTCTGCGCGCCAGCGTCGCCTTCCCGCAGGCCAACGCTCGCCAGCAGGAACAGGCGGAAAGCATGCTGACGGCGATCATGAACGAGCTGAACTATGTCGGCGTGATGGCGATGGAGTGCTTCGTTACCGCCGAGGGGCTGCTGATTAACGAGCTGGCGCCGCGGGTGCACAACAGCGGCCACTGGACGCAGAACGGGGCGTCTATCAGCCAGTTCGAGCTGCATCTGCGGGCGATTACCGGCCTGCCGCTGCCGCCGCCGGTGGTCAACAGCCCGTCGGTGATGATCAACCTGATCGGCACCGATCTTAACTACGACTGGCTGAAGCTGCCGCTGGTGCACCTGCACTGGTATGACAAAGAGGTGCGCCCGGGTCGTAAAGTCGGCCACCTGAACCTCACCGACAGCGATACCGATCGCCTGAGCGCGACGCTGGAAGCGATCAAGCCGCTGCTGCCGCCGGAGTACACCAGCGGCCTGTTCTGGGCGCAATCGCAGCTCAGCTAAGCCCTTCGTGCCGGGGATTTGATCTATCCCCTTCCCCGGCACACCTTGAGGCGCGTACAATCCCCCCCTTGCTGTAAAGCTCATTTCTGTTTTGACTTCAGAGGATACCCCATGACCAATGGGACGGATTATCGCGCCATTCTCGCCAGCGATACGCCACTGATTGACGTACGCGCCCCGGTGGAGTTTAGCCAAAGCGCGATGCCGGCGGCGATCAACCTGCCGCTGATGAATGATGAAGAACGCGCCGCGGTCGGCACCTGCTACAAGCGTCAGGGGCCGGAAGCGGCGCTGGCGCTCGGCCATAAACTGGTCCAGGGTGACCTGCGCGCCAGCCGTACTCAGGCGTGGCTGGAAGCGTGCGCCCGTTACCCACACGGTTACCTGTGCTGCGCCCGCGGCGGCCAGCGCTCGCATATCGTCCAGCAGTGGCTGAAAGAAGCTGGCGTGGATTACCCCCTGATCGTCGGCGGCTATAAAGCGCTACGCCAGGCGGCGATCCAGGCCACCGACGAACTGGTGCAGCGCCCGATCGTGCTGATTGGCGGCTGCACCGGCAACGGTAAAACTCAGCTGGTCTGCTCACGCCCGGACGGTATCGACCTGGAAGGGCTTGCTCATCACCGCGGTTCTTCATTCGGTCGAACCCTGCAGGATCAGCATCCGCAGGCCACCTTTGAAAACCACCTGGCGGTCAGCCTGCTTAAAAAAGCCGAACAGCAGACCCGCTGGGTGCTGGAAGATGAAGGCCATATGATCGGCGCCAATCATCTACCGGAGAGCCTGCGCCTCCGCATGGCGCAGTCGCCGCTGGCGGTGGTGGAAGATCCGTTTGACGTTCGCCTCGAACGGCTGCGCGAAGAGTATTTCGATCGCATGTATCGCGACTTTATCGCCGCGTATGGCGAAGAGAAAGGCTGGCAGGCATACGGCGAGTATCTGCATCACGGCCTGTTTGCCATCCGCCGTCGCCTGGGGCTGCAGCGTTTTGCTCAGCTCACTGAACGGCTCGATGAGGCGCTGGTGCAGCAGCAGCGCACCGCCAGCACCGAGGCGCACTTTGCCTGGCTGGTACCGCTGCTGGAAGAATACTACGACCCGATGTATCGCTATCAGTTGGGGAAAAAAGCCGGGAAAATTCTCTTTCGCGGCAGCTGGCAGGAGGTCGCAGCCTGGCTGGCGAAGTAATCGCATGCTCTATTGTCCCGGCTTGCGGCGTAAACGCCTTAGCCGGGCTACCGGTCGGCGCGATTTGTAGCCACGGTAAGCGCGCGCGACCGGGGAGTTGTGACCGCTTAGAAGTCGTAGCGCAGACGGACCAGGTTCATATCGCCAAGGTTGTCGGTGCTGGAGGTAAACACGTGTTCGTAGTCAACGCGGAAACCGTAATCCAGCTGGAAGCTAATCCCCAGACCGTTATCGATACGCTGATAGTTGCGGCCGTTCACATATTCCAGACGGTCGCCCATAAAGTACGGCTGAATAGATTTAACAGCGTATTGATTGATCGGGAATTTATAGCCCGCAAAATATTCAATCCCCCAGGCGTCACCGGCAAAGTAATTATGCACATCGGTTTTCTTGGTGGTGAGGAAGTTCTGATACCAGCCGCCGCCGAAGGAGAAGGTCCAGTTATCCGGGGTCCAGCTCAGCGCGGTACCGACGATATTCTGGTCATAGGTTTTGCTGTCGGCGCTTGACGGGTCGCGCATTTCGGCGCGGGTGTAGTTCCACGCGGTACCCCAGGTCAGATCCTTCATGATGTGGTAGTCCGCGCCAACAGAACCACCGCCTTTACGCTTGTAACGCAGGCCGTTACCCGGCAGGTATTCGCTGTCTTCGAACAGATAAGAGCCGTAAAGATCGACATCACCTACAGTTTTCTTATATTTCAGCATATTACGTGAACGATAGGAGCCATCGTAATCGCCATTAATACCGTTCCCCGGGGCCTGACCGATCATATCGTAGTCCCAGATATCGGTTTTCACCCCCACCACATCATAGTAAATGCTGTTCTGCTGCCCGTAGGTTAACGTACCCCAGGTATCGCTTTTCAGGCCGGTATACAGCATGCGGCGGGTGGTATTGTTCGCGCCTTCCGCGTAGTGGTTATCCCAGTCAAACAGCGCCGGAATGTTCACGCCCAGCTCATAGTAGCTGATCCAGCTAATATCATCGAACAGGTAGTAATCCGCCGCGAAGCGGAAGCGGGTGCCGCCGTCAAAACCGTTACGCTTATAGGAGCCTTTGTCGCCATCGCCGGTCATCATGTTGAACTGCGGCCGGATACTGCCGCCGACGGTAAAGTTAAGCCGGCTTAACGGATCGCCCGCCTGCGGATCTTGTTTCAGCAGCGTAATCTCCGCGTGGGAAGGCAATGACGTTAACGCTAATGCTGCGCCGATCGAGATCGCCAGCGCTTTTATTGTGTGTGCCATAGTTTTTCCTTGATTAATAAGCCACCTTATATTTTCCAGTTGAATATTAACCGCGAATCAGCATAGCGTGTTGTTGGGTTTTTAATGTTTTGTGCTCTTAAAAATCAATGATTTATCAATTTGTGCGTTTAAAATAAAAGCGCCGCCAAAAACGGCGGCGCATCATCAAAATGCAATATTCTTACTGGCTAAACTGGCGGAATAGCGCTTTTCCTTTTAACAGACGCAGCCCCAGCCCGCCGCCGCACAGGGATAACAACACCGCTCCCGTCAGCGGCAGCAACACCCACAGGCGCCAGTCCGGCGCCCAGGGAAAATCAAAGACTTTCGTCTGCAGCATCGCCAGCGCCACTTCCGCGCCTATCGCCGCCACCAGGCCGGAAACCAGCCCCAGCAGGGCAAACTCCGCCCACAGCGTAGCGCGCAGCAGCGATTTTCCTGCCCCCAGCGTGCGCCAGACCACCAGCTCCTGATGGCGTTGACGCATACCGACCTGCACCTGCGCCAGCAACAGCAGCACGCCGCAGGCTGTCACCAGGCCCACCATCACCTCCAGCGCCCGGCTGACCTGGGAGAGCACCTGGCCGACCTGACGCAGGATGGCGCCGATATCCAGCAGACTGACGGTGGGAAACTCGCGGTTCAGCTGGGTCAACATCGCGGGACCGTTATCCCAGCGGAAGCTGGTGAGCCAGCTCTGCGGCTGCCCGTCCAGCGCCCCGGCGGGGAAAATAAAGAAGAAGTTTGGCCGCAGGCTCTCCCAGTCTACTGTGCGCACGCTGCTGACCTTCGCGCTGAACTTCTGGGTATCGCCGGTAAAGGTCACCGTATCGCCGATCTTTATCCCCAGCCGCTGCGCCAGCCCCTCCTCAATCGATACCTCGCCCGGCTTCGGCGGCCAGCTGCCGGCCACTAGCGGATTATGATCCGGACGCTGTTCGCTCCAGGTGAGATTAAGCTCGCGATTCAGCGCTTCGTCTTTGTTTCCGTCCGTGGACTGACCGTTGATCTGCGTCAGACGGGCCCGGACGATCGGATAGAATTCCGCCGCCCGCGTCTGGTGTTCGGCGAGGAAGGTCTTCACCGGCACTATCTGCTCAGGGGCGATATTGATCAGAAAGTAGTTCGGGCTCTGCGGGGGCAACTGCTGCTGCCAGCGGTCAAGCAGATCGCCGCGCAGCACCAACAGGAGCGCCAGCAGCATAAACGACAGGGAAAACGCCGCCAGCTGGCTGAGGGTCGACCACGGCTGGCGCAGCAGGCGGTTCACCGCCAGGCGCAGCGGCAAGGCTTTGAGCGTCAGGCGTTTGAGCAGCCACAGCAATCCCCAGCCCACCAGGCCGCACAGCAGCGCCAGCACCACCGCCCCGGCCAGCACCGACCACAGCAGCGGGCTGCCGCCCAGCAGCCAGGCCAACAGGCCCACCACCACGACGCTAACCGCCGGGATCCAGATTTTCAACGGCCAGACGTTAGCCACCACATCCTGACGCAGCACTCGCAGCGGCAGGGTCGCCAGCAGCAGTCGATAGGGTCGCAGGCCCACCAGCAGGGAAATGACGCCTGTCGCCCCGATAGCCCACAGCCACGGCCAACCGCTGGCAGCGGGTAACGCGGCGGGCAGCACCGGTTTGAGCACCAGCAGCAGCAGACGCTCCAGCGCCAGGCCCGCCCCCCCGCCGGTTATCACCGACAGCGTCAACAGCAGCAGCCATTGGCCGACGATAAGCTTGCGCAGCTGCGACCTTCCGGCGCCCAGCGTCTTGAGTATGGCGACCAGATCATAGCGGCTGCGGCAGTAGTGGCTCATCGCTACCGCCACTGCGGCGACGGCCAGCAGCAGCGTCAACAGCGCGGATAACAACAGGAATTGCTGCGAGCGTTCGAGGGATTTGCCCAGCGCGCTGTCGTCCTGGTCAAGGCCAATCCAGCGATGCTCCGGGCCGAGCTTCGGCAGCAGCCACTGCTCATAATTGGCGAGCTGTTCAGCGTCGCCGGCGAACTTATAGCGCCATGCGACGCGACTGCCGGGCTGCACGGCCCCGGTTTTTGCCACGTCGGCCATATTCATCATCAGTCGCGGCGCCATCTGGAAGGGGTTAAACCCTGCATCCGGCTCCTGAATCACCTCCCCGGCAATGCGCAGCGTGGCATCGCCAACGTCAATCGTATCGCCGGTTTTCAGGTTCAGGAGCGCCATCAGCCTTGGCGCCAGCAGCACGCTCCCCGCCTGCGGCTTCAGCCCCGGCGGTTGCGTTTCGAGGGTGCCATACAGCGGATAGCGGTCGTCCACCGCCTTAACGTCCGCCAGCTGCGGCGTATCCCCGGCGAACGTCATGGTGGCAAAGCTCAGCTGCTCGCCGACGGTCAGCCCTGACTTCCGCGCCTGTGCGATCCACTCGGCGGGTACCTCGCGCGAACTGCGCAGCGTACGGTCGCCGGCCATAAACTCACGGCTTTGCTGGCTAAGGCCTTTCTCCATCCGATCGCTTATCGACCCCAGGGCCAGCACGCAGGCCACGGCGAGGCTTAACGCCAGCCAGACGATCAGCAGCGACGGCGAGCGCCATTCGCGCCAGAACCAGCGGGCGATCATGCTTCCTCCCGCAGCTGGCCATCCACCAGGCGCAGACGGCGATCGCAGCGCGCCGCCAGCAGCGGATCGTGAGTGACGAGGATCAGGGTGGTGCCGTGTTCGCGATTAAGCGAGAACAGCAGATCGGCAATTTTGTCCCCGGTCTGGCGATCGAGGTTGCCGGTGGGCTCATCGGCGAACAGAATGGCCGGGCGCCCGTTAAAGGCCCGGGCCAGCGCCACCCGCTGCTGTTCGCCGCCGGAGAGCTGCGCCGGCAGGTGGTGCAGGCGTCTGCCAAGTCCCAGCTGCTCAAGCAGCGCGCGGGCATCGCCCCGGCTCTGGCTATCGCTGGCGCCGCGCAACAGCGCCGGCAGCTCGACGTTCTCCAGGGCGTTGAGCGTCGGGATCAGCATAAACGACTGAAAAACAAAACCAACGTGCTGCGCCCGCAGCGCCGCCCGCGCCTCTTCATCCATCCGGTGCAGCGGTTTGCCCAGCATCGATACTTCCCCGCTGCTGCCATCGTCGAGGCCGGCGAGGATCGCCAGCAGGGTCGATTTACCGGAACCCGACTCGCCGATCAGGGCGATGGTCTGCCGCGGTTTGACAACCAGCTCAACTCCGGTAAGGATGGAGAGCTGATGCTCCCCCTGACCGACGGACTTCTTAAGATGATGAACTTCAAGTATGTTTTCCGCTGGCATGTGCCTTTCCTGTTGTTGTTCCTGTTTACCTGCCGCGCGATGGCGGCGGACACGCTGCTGATCCTCGGCGACAGCCTGAGCGCTGGCTATCGGATGGCGGCCAACGCCGCCTGGCCTGCGCTGCTCAATGAGCAGTGGCAGGCGAAAACGCCGGTGGTGAACGCCAGCATCAGCGGCGATACCTCGCAGCAGGGGTTGGCTCGCCTGCCAGCGCTGCTTAAGCAGCACCAGCCGCGCTGGGTGCTGGTTGAGCTCGGCGGCAATGACGGACTGCGCGGTTTTCCGCCGCAGCAGACCGAGCAGACGCTGCGCACCATTATTAAAGATATCAAAGCGGCCAACGCCGAGCCGCTGCTGATGCAAATTCACCTGCCGGCGAACTATGGCCGCCGCTATAATGAAGCCTTCGGCGCGATTTACCCGGCCCTGGCCAAAGAGTTCGCTATTCCTCTCCTGCCCTTTTTTATGGAGGAGGTCTATCTCAAGCCGCAATGGATGCAGGACGACGGCATTCACCCAAATCGCGACGCGCAGCCGTTTATCGCCGACTGGATGGCGAAGCGGCTGGCTCCCTTAGTTAATCATGACTCCTGAACGCCAGGGGTCGCTGACAGGTAAAGTTATGCAAAAAACGGTTTTAGTGACAGGCTGTTCCAGCGGAATTGGTCTGGAAAGCGCGCTGGATTTAACCCGCCAGGGCTTTCGCGTGCTGGCGGCCTGCCGCAAAGCAGAGGATGTCGCGCGGATGCAGGAGCTGGGGCTAACCGGTATTTTGCTCGATCTGGATGACCCGCAGAGCGTGGAGCGCGCGGCAGCGGAGGTGATTGCGCTGACCGATAATCGTCTCTACGGCCTGTTCAATAACGCCGGGTATGGCGTCTATGGCCCGCTGAACACCATCAGCCGCCAGCAGATGGAACAGCAATTTTCCGCTAACTTTTTCGGCGCGCATCAGCTCACCATGCTGCTGCTGCCGGCGATGACGCCGCACGGCGAAGGGCGCATCGTGATGACCTCCTCGGTGATGGGGCTTATCGCCAGTCCCGGCCGCGGAGCCTATGCCGCCAGTAAATATGCCCTCGAGGCGTGGTCCGACGCGCTGCGCATGGAGCTGCGCCACAGCGGTATTCAGGTCAGCCTGATTGAACCGGGCCCGATCCGCACCCGCTTTACCGATAACGTCAACCAGACGCAAAGCGATAAGCCCGTAGAAAACCCGGGTATCGCCGCCCGCTTTACCCTCGGGCCGGAGGCGGTGGTGGAAAAAGTGCGCCATGCTTTTACCAGCGATAAACCAAAGCTGCGCTATCCGGTCACCCTGGTCACCCACGCGGTGGCGCTGCTTAAGCGCCTGCTGCCTGCCCGCGCGATGGACAAAATTATCCACGGCTGAGTTGAAGCGCGGAATGCCGCCCCCATGTAAAACAGAAATCGACTAACGAGAAATGCCCATGTCCGAACAGAATATTGTCAACATTAGCGAAGCGAACCTGCAGCAGACGCTACAGCAGTCCATGAACGTTCCGGTGCTGTTTTATTTCTGGTCTGCCCGCAGCCAGCACTGCGAACAGCTGACCCCGGTGCTCGAGCGCCTGGCAGCCCAATACAACGGCCAGTTCACGCTGGCGAAGGTCGATTGCGACGCCGAGCAGATGCTCGCTTCACAGTTTGGTCTGCGCGCCATCCCAACGGTTTATCTGTTCCAGAACGGCCAGCCGGTGGATGGTTTTGAAGGCCCGCAGCCGGAAGAAGCGATCCGCGCCCTGCTGGATAAAGTCCTGCCCCGTGAAGAGGAGCTGAAAGCTCAGCAGGCGCTGGCCCTGATGCAGGAAGAAAAATACGCCGATGCCCTGCCGCTGCTGAAGGAAGCCTGGCAGCTGTCGAATCAGGAAAGCCAGATTGGCCTGCTGCTGGCGGAAACGCTGATTGCTCTGCACCGTTCCGATGAAGCGGAAAGCGTGCTGAAAACCATTCCTCTGCAGGATCAGGATACCCACTATCAGGGTCTGGTGGCGCAGATTGAGCTGCTCAAACAGGCCGCCGACACCCCGGAAATCCAGCAGCTGCAGCAGCAGGTGGAACAGAATCCGGAGGATGCGCAGTTGGCCTCCCAGCTGGCGCTGCAGCTGCATCAGGTCGGGCGTAATGAAGAAGCGCTGGCCCTGCTGTTCAGCCATCTGCAGAAAGATTTAGGCGCCGGCGATGGCCAGGCGCGCAAGATGCTGCAGGAGATCCTCGCCGCCCTCGGTACCGGCGATGCGCTGGCCGCCAAATATCGTCGTCAGCTCTATTCGCTGCTGTACTAATCCGTTGCCTTCCCCGGATAGCGCTGCGCTTATCCGGGCTACGCGAACTATGCAGAACGTAGCCTAAGTAGCCCGGGTAAGGCGTGAACGCCGCAACCCGGGATCGTTCACGGGCGCTTTTTCAGCTGCGTCACCACCAGCTGATGGCGGGCGTTGAAGAACTTCCGGTAGGTCAGATAGCCGGCGATAATCGTCGACAGGCTGGCGGTCGACAGCAGCATAAAGGTCACCATGATCTGGTACTTAATCGCCTTCACCGGGTCAATACCGGCAAAAATCAGCCCCGACATCATCCCAGGCAAGCTCACCAGACCGACCGTTTTCGCCGAATCGACGGTGGGAATCAATGACGCGCGAATACTCTCGCGAATCAGCCGCGCTGAGGCCATCTTCGGCGTCGCGCCGAGGCTCAGTTTCTCCTGAATCTGCTGCTGCTCGCTGCTGAAGCGCTGGCCCATATTGTTGTAGCACAGCCCCACCGCCACCATGGCGTTCCCGGCCACCATCCCGGCAATCGGGATCACCTGCATCGGCACGAAGGCGATCGAGCCAGAAAACACCAGTACCGCCAGCGTTAGTCCAGCGCCAGTAGTGATGGCGATAAACGACGAGATAAAAGCTTTGTCGATATATTTACTGCGCTTCTTCGCATTCCACGCCGCGTTAAAGCAGATAAACAGCACCATCAACAGCGTCAGAACCGCATGATTGACGTTAAAGATATATTTCAGCACATAGCCGACGATTATCAGCTGCACGATCGCCCGGCAAATACTCCAGATAATATCTTTTTCCAGCGCCAGCTTTTCCCGATAGCTGACCAGAATAGCGATCAGCACCAGCACCATCGACAGCGCCAGCGATTCGTTCGTAATGTTATGCCCGTTCATGCTGTACCTCCTGCATATTTCCGCCGGCAGGTTGCAGCGTAATCACTTCATCGGCATGCGAAATTTCATTGCGATCGTGGGTGACCCACAGAACAGCGACCTGTTTTTCCGTTGCGTAGCCATGAATAATTTCATTCACATTCTGTTTATTACTTTCATCCAGCGCGCTGGTAATTTCGTCCAGCAGCAGCACGCGCGGCAGAAATTGTAGATTGCGGATCAGCGATACGCGCTGCTTTTCCCCGCCGGAGAGTTCGTTAATGGATTTTTCCAGCATATTTTCGTCAAGGCCAAAGCGCTGAAGGTCGGCCAGCAGCGCCTGCGGATCCGGTTGTTTATTGCGGATCTGCCACGGAAAAATCAGATTATCGTAAACCGAATCACCGAACAGGGCCGGCGTCTGCGCGCAGTAAGAGACCTGTTGGCGATACCTTTCCGGCGACAGCGTCGCGACATCCGCATCGTCGAAGAACAGGCGCCCGGAGGTTGGGCTGAGCAGCGAGGCGATAATCTTCAGCAAGGTACTTTTCCCGCAGCCGGAAGGGCCGGTAATCAACTTGAATTCTCCGGCGCGAAGCTGAAAATTGATATTGTGTAAAATAACGGCGTCGTCGGTCTTAAACCCCACACCGTCGAGACGCAAAAGCGCGTTATTTTCCTTCATGAGTCTTCCTGATTATTTTCTGAAACACCGCTAGTTTACCGCACTTTCCTTTCTCCAGGATGAGGAGAAAGATATACTCAGTTTAAACATGCGCTATTTCCTTGTAGCGCCCCGCCAGGCAACAAGACAGGAGGTTTTTGATGCTAATTTTTATTCCTATCCTTATTTTCGTCGCGCTGGTTATTGTGGCCGCGGCGGTGAAAATTGTCCCGCAGGGCTACCAGTGGACGGTGGAGCGCTTCGGGCGTTTTACCCAGACGCTGCAGCCGGGATTAAGCTTAGTCGTGCCGTTTATGGACCGTATCGGCCGCAAAGTGAACATGATGGAGCAGGTGCTCGATATCCCCTCGCAGGAGGTTATCTCCCGGGATAACGCCAACGTCACCATCGACGCGGTCTGCTTTATTCAGGTGATCGACGCGCCAAAGGCCGCCTACGAGGTCAGCAATCTTGAGCAGGCGATCGTCAACCTGACGATGACCAACATCCGTACCGTGCTCGGCTCAATGGAGCTGGACGAAATGCTCTCCCAGCGCGACAGCATTAACACCCGCCTGCTGCATATCGTTGACGACGCCACCAACCCGTGGGGGGTGAAAATCACCCGCGTCGAAATTCGCGACGTTCGCCCGCCGGCGGAGCTTATCGCCTCGATGAACGCCCAGATGAAAGCCGAACGTACCAAACGCGCGTACATCCTTGAGGCCGAAGGGGTGCGACAGGCGGAAATTCTGAAAGCGGAAGGGGAAAAGCAGTCGCAGATCCTCAAGGCCGAGGGCGAACGGCAGTCCGCGTTCCTGCAGGCGGAGGCTCGCGAACGGTCCGCCGAAGCGGAAGCCCGCGCCACCCAAATGGTCTCCTCGGCGATCGCCTCAGGCGATATTCAGGCGATCAACTACTTCGTGGCGCAGAAATACACCGATGCGCTGCAGCAGATTGGCGCCGCTAACAACAGCAAAGTGGTATTGATGCCGCTGGATGCCAGCAGCCTGATGGGATCGATCGCCGGGATCAGCGAGCTGATCAAAGAAGGCGCTGGCGATCGGAAAAAATCATGATCGGCATGATCCTCGCACACCCCCATCTGTTCTGGCTAAGCCTCGGCGGGCTGCTGCTGGCGGCCGAGATGCTGGGCGGCAGCGGATACCTGCTGTGGAGCGGCGTCGCCGGCGTGGTGACCGGCGCCCTGACCTGGCTCCTGCCGCTGAGCTGGGAATGGCAAGGCACGCTGTTTGCCGTTCTCACCCTGCTGGCGGCGTGGCTGTGGTCGAAATGGCTGCGCAAGCGCGTCAAAACGCAGCGCCCGGCCGATGCCCAGCTCAACCAGCGCGGGCAGCAACTGGTGGGCCGCCGCCTGACGCTGGATGCCCCGCTGGTGAACGGCCGCGGCCACGTCCGCGTGGGCGACAGCTCCTGGCCGGTGATTGCCGATGAAGACTTCGCGGCGGGCAGCAAGGTTGAAGTGATTGCCGTAGAAGGGATTACGCTACGAATCAGACCCGCCGTCCGTTAAGCCTGCGCCTTGCGATGGCAGCAGCCGGAAAGATTATCGATAATCGGGCACTCCGCGCTGTCGTCGCCGGGGCAGGATTCGGCCAGCGCCAGCAGGTGCGCGCGCATATTTTGCAGCTCGCGGATATGGTTCTCGATATCCGCCACTTTCTCCAGCGTGCGTTTTTTCACATCGGCGCTGTGCCGCGACGGGTCGTTGAACAGTGCCACCAGCTCGCGGCACTCTTCCAGGTTAAACCCCACCTGCCGCGCCTGGCGCAGCAGCGTCAGTTCATCGAGATGCTGCTGGCTATAGGTGCGGTAGCCGTTTTCGCTCCGCAACGGCGGCGTCACCAGCCCCTTCTCTTCATAAAAACGAATCGCTTTGCTGGTTAAGCCGGTTTTTTTCGCCACATCGCTGATATTCATTTTTTCTCCTTGACCTTCCCCTTGCTGGAAGGTTTAACCTTCTTAATACTCGATGAAAGAGTGGGTCTGGTCAATCGTTGACCGGAAAATTATTCAGGAGTTATTTATGTCTAACACTATCGACCTGACGCTGGATGGCCTCTCCTGCGGCCACTGCGTCAAACGCGTGAAAGAGAGTCTGGAGCAGCGTCCTGACGTTGAGCAAGCGGAAGTAACCCTCACTGAAGCCCATGTGACGGGCAGCGCCAGCGCGCAAGCGCTGATTGATACCGTTAAACAAGCCGGATACGGCGCGGAGCTCAGCCACCCAAAGGCTAAACCGCTGGCAGAATCATCAATCCCGTCGGAAGCACTGACAGCGGCCACTCCTGAGCTTCCGGCAGCCCATGACGAAGATGACAGTCAACAGCTGCTGATCAACGGCATGAGCTGCGCCAGCTGCGTCTCCCGGGTACAAAACGCGCTTGCCGCGGTGCCGGGCGTCTCACAGGCGCGGGTTAACCTGGCGGAACGCACGGCGCTAGTGATGGGCAGTGCGTCCGCCGCAGAATTAGTGCAGGCGGTGGAGAAAGCCGGCTATGGCGCGGAGGCGATCGAAGACGATCTGCAACGCCGCGAACGCCAGCAGGAAACCGCCCTCGCGACGATGAAGCGTTTTCGCTGGCAGGCGATTGTCGCCCTGCTGGTCGGCGTGCCGGTGATGGTCTGGGGCATGATCGGCGATAACATGATGGTCAGCGACGAAAACCGTTCGCTGTGGCTGGTTATCGGCCTTGTCACCCTCGCCGTCATGGTCTTCGCCGGCGGCCACTTCTACCGCAGCGCGTGGAAAAGCCTGAAAAACGGCACCGCCACCATGGACACGCTGGTGGCGCTCGGCACCGGCGTCGCCTGGCTGTACTCGATGAGCGTCAACCTGTGGCCGCAGTGGTTCCCGATGGAAGCCCGCCATCTCTATTACGAAGCCAGCGCGATGATTATCGGCCTGATTAACCTCGGCCATATGCTGGAGGCCCGCGCGCGTCAGCGCTCCTCGAAAGCGCTGGAAAAACTGCTCGACCTGACGCCGCCTTCGGCGCGGGTCGTCACGCCCGAGGGCGAGAAAGATCTGCCGCTCGCGGAAGTTCAGGCGGGCATGACGCTGCGCCTGACTACCGGCGACCGCGTCCCGGTCGACGGCATGATAAGCCAGGGCGAAGCCTGGTTTGATGAAGCGATGCTCACCGGCGAACCGGTGCCGCAGCAAAAAGGCGATGGCGACGCCATTCACGCCGGGACCGTGGTGCAGGATGGCAGCGTGCTGTTTACCGCCAGCGCCGTCGGCAGCCAGACCACGCTGGCAAGAATTATCCGCATGGTGCGCCAGGCGCAGAGCAGCAAACCGGAGATCGGCCAGCTGGCGGATAAAATCTCCGCCGTATTTGTTCCGGCGGTGGTCGTCATTGCGCTGATTAGCGCTGCGATCTGGTACTTCTTCGGCCCGGCGCCGCAGATCGTCTATACCCTGGTCATTGCCACCACGGTACTGATTATCGCCTGTCCGTGCGCCTTAGGCCTGGCGACGCCGATGTCGATTATCTCCGGCGTTGGCCGGGCGGCGGAGTACGGCGTGCTGGTGCGCGATGCCGATGCGCTGCAGCGCGCCAGTGAACTCGACACCCTGGTGTTCGATAAAACCGGCACCCTGACCGAAGGCAAGCCGCAGGTGGTGGCGGTGAAAACTTTCGCTGGCGTTGATGAGCATACCGCGCTGCGTCTTGCCGCCGCGCTGGAGCAGGGCTCAAGCCATCCGCTGGCGCGAGCGATCCTTGATAAAGCTGCCGACGGCCCATTGCCGGAAGTCAGCGGCTTCCGCACCCTGCGCGGCCTTGGCGTCAGCGGCGAGGCGGAAGGTCATCGTCTGCTGCTCGGTAACCAGGCGCTGCTCAACGAGCAGCATATCAATACCGCCGAGGTGGAAAGCGAGATGACAGCCCAGGCCTCACGCGGCGCCACACCGGTGCTGCTGGCGGTGGATGGTCAGGCCGCCGCGCTGTTCGCCATCCGCGACCCGCTGCGCGAAGACAGCGTCGACGCCCTGGCGCGTTTGCATCGGCAGGGCTACCGGCTGGTGATGCTTACCGGGGATAACCCCACCACCGCGAAGGCTATCGCCAAAGAAGCCGGCATTGATGAAGTGATCGCCGGCGTGCTGCCGGACGGTAAAGCCGATGCCATTAAGCGTCTGCAGAGCCAGGGGCACAAAGTGGCGATGGTTGGCGATGGGATTAACGACGCCCCGGCGCTGGCCCAGGCGGATGTCGGGATCGCCATGGGCGGCGGCAGCGATGTCGCTATTGAAACCGCGGCGATCACCCTGATGCGCCATAGTCTTCACGGCGTGGCCGATGCGCTGGCGATTTCGAAAGCAACGTTACGCAATATGAAGCAGAACCTGCTGGGCGCGTTTGTCTACAACTCGCTGGGTATCCCGATTGCCGCCGGGATCCTCTGGCCGCTGACCGGCACCCTGCTCAACCCGGTGGTCGCCGGCGCGGCGATGGCGCTGTCGTCGATCACCGTGGTGAGTAACGCCAACCGCTTGCTGCGCTTTAAACCAAAAGAGTAAACGCCGTCAGATGAAACGGGCGCCGACGTTGTTCGGCGCCCGTTTTTTTGCCGGGACAAGAAAAGCTCGCCGGAAGGGTGACGTGTATCACCATATGCGCTAGCATGAAGTCCTCACACTTCGGAGCGCGTATGGGCCTGTTAAACCGGATAAAAATGCTGTGGCGAGCCGCCGTCGGCTCGTCTTATTCCTGGCCTGCGATGGATATCGTCCTGCCCGGCGAACGCTATTTGCACCTCGTCGGCAGTATCCATATGGGCACCCGCGACATGGCGCCGCCGCCGGCGAAGCTTCTGAAAAAAATACGCCAGGCCGATGCGTTAATCGTCGAGGCCGATATCAGCGGCAATGAAACCCCGTTTAGCAATCTCCCCACTTACCCACCGCTGGCGGAACGCCTGAGCGATGCGCAGCTGAGCGAGCTAGAGGCGCGAGCCGGCGAGCTGGGCCTGTCGGTCGGGCTGTTCGACAGCCAGCCGCTGTGGCAGGTGGCGATGGTCCTGCAGGCCACCCAGGCGCAGAAGCTGGGGCTGCGACCGGATTACGGCATCGATTATCAGTTGCTGATGGCCGCCCGCGAGAGCAACATAGCGGTGATGGAGCTGGAAGGCGCCGACAGCCAAATCGCGCTGCTGCGCGATCTGCCCGACGGGGGGATGGCGCTGCTGGAGGATACACTGACCCACTGGCGCACCAACGCCCGTTTACTGCAGGTCATGATCGGCTGGTGGCTGGAGCAACCGCCGTCGCGCGGCGCGGTATCGCTGCCGACGACCTTTAGCCAGTCTTTATATGATGTGCTGATGCACCAGCGCAACCTCGCCTGGCGCGAGACGCTGCTGGCCTTGCCGCCGGGGCGCTACGTGGTTGCCGTCGGCGCGCTGCACCTGTATGGCGAAGGGAATCTGCCGGATATGCTGACATAAAAAAAATGGCCAATATTGCTATTGGCCCGTCAAAGAGGAATTTCATCATTATTATTATCCCGGGATTTGCATCCCGGATCGTCTGATTGTCGCTCAAAGTGACCATCACTGCCAACACTATTGCGCAAGATGGTACTATTTTTTAGACAACCTGCGGGCGTATTCTGACGTCACGCAAAACCGGTTGGTAAGAAGGATAGCTATGACTCCCGCCGTTAAATTACTCGAAAAAAACAAAATTTCCTTTCAGATCCACAGTTACGATCACGATCCCAATGAGACCAACTTCGGAGATGAAGTGGTGCGCAAGCTCGGCCTCAATGCCGACCAGGTTTACAAGACCTTGCTGGTCGCCGTGAACGGCGATATGAAGCATCTGGCGGTGGCCGTCACTCCGGTCGCCGGGCAGCTGGATTTGAAGAAAGTGGCGAAAGCGCTGGGCGCTAAGAAAGTCGACATGGCCGACCCGATGGTGGCGCAGCGTATCACCGGCTATCTGGTGGGCGGCATCAGTCCGCTGGGGCAGAAGAAGCGCCTGCCGACGGTGATTGACGCCCCGGCGCAGGAATTTGCCACCATCTATATTTCCGGCGGCAAACGCGGGCTGGATATTGAGCTGGCGGCCAGCGATCTGGCGCAGCTTCTCGATGCGAAGTTCGCCGATATCGCCCGCCGCGATTGATAAAACGATCCCGGATAGCGGCGCACGCGCCTTATCCGGGATACCCAACTTGTAGCCCCGGTAAGCGTAGCGCCACCGGGGAAATAGCCAACCTGAAGCCCAGGCTTACTGCCAGCTCACCTCGCCTTTCGGCTCATAGGCGGCGGCATCCAGCGGCGAGTTCTTCTCGATATACTCTTTCAGCACTTCGGCATCGATAAAGCCGGTATTCACATACCCGGGTTTATCGGCGATGTTCGGATAGCCATCGCCGCCGGTGGCGTTAAAGCTCAGCGTCGCCATCCGATAGGTCTTCGCCGGATCCACCGGTTCGCCTTTGATTTTCAGATCGTTCAGCTTACCGTCTTTGGCCACGAAACTGACGTTGGCAAACTGCGGATAAGCGCCGGAATCCGGCTTCATCTGCGCGACGGCGGTCAGGTAATCCACTACCTCCTTGCCGTTCATATCGACATAGGTCAGCACATTGCCGAACGGCTGGACCTTCATCACATCTTTGTAGGTGATATCCCCCGCCTCAATGGAGTCGCGGATCCCGCCGCCGCTCATCACCGCGAAATCCGCGTTGCTGCGCGCCATTTGCGCCGCCAGCAGCAGGTGGCCCATATTGGTCTGCACAAAGCGCACTTTACTGCGGTCGCCCTCCAGATGACCATTCACGCTGCCGATTTTGACCTGCAGCTGCGCCTTGCCTTTGTTCTGGAACGGCGTCAGCAGCGACATCATCTGCGGGTTCTCGGCGATCTGCGGCGTATACAGCACCCGCTCGCTTTGGCCGTTATCGTAAGTCACTTTTTTCTTCAGGTTGACCGGGATCAGATGATAGTGCACCAGCTTCATCTCGCCGTTGCGGAACTCAAAATCGGCGCGGCCGACGTATTTGCCCCACTCATGCGCCTGGACGATCCAGATGCCGTTCTGACGATCCGGAGCGCACGGGGTGCCTGGCACATAATCGACCTGCTTTTTATTTTCCGCCGCCATGCATACCGGATCCTGCGAGTGACCGCCGACGATCATCGCCAGCGATCCCGCAGGTAAACTCCGCGCCATTTCAACATCGCCCGGCGCGTTAGAGCCGTGGTTGCCATTGTCGTAATGGCCCATATGGGTGGTGGCCAGGATCACGTCCGGCTTTTCATTCTGCTGCAGCTCCTGGATAACCAGCTTCGCCTCTTCCGCCGGTTTGCGGAATTCAATATCGGTGAAATATTCCGGATTGCCAATCTTGGCCGTATCGTCGGTGGTTAAGCCAATCACCGCGATTTTCAGCCCACCGCGCTTAAACAACGCCCAGGGTTTGAACAGCCGTTCGCCGGTGCTTTTCTGATAAATATTGGCCGACAGGAACGGGAACTTAGCCCACTTTTCCTGCTGGCGCAGTACGCTCAGCGGATTATCGAATTCATGGTTTCCCACCGCCATCGCGTCGTAGCCGATCAGGTTCATGCCGCGAAAATCGGGCTCTGCATCCTGTAAATCAGACTCCGGTACGCCGGTATTAATATCGCCGCCGGATAACAGCAGGACGCTTCCCCCTTCCGCCGCCACCTCTTTACGGATGCCATCGACCAGCGTTTTCTGCGCCGCCAGGCCATATTCGCCGTAGTCATTGCGCCAGAAATGGCCGTGGTGATCGTTGGTGTGCAGGATGGTAATTTTATAGGTTTTATCCTGCTCATAGGCCTGTGCCGACAGGCTGCCCAGCGATAAAGCGGCGAATAGCGCCAGCGCTACGCTGTGTTTGAAATAATGCATGCTTCACTCCCTGACTTAATCCCAAGTGCCGAAAGTATAGCGAGTTAGTCGCGTTGACAAATATGTTTTCAGAATTGCGACTTCCTTCAAACCTTATCAACAGGTATGTTAGTCGGATAATAATTCTACCTGCATCCTCTATACGCCTTCGCGTTGTATGGCATTGCGTCAGCCCGTTCGTCATATTTCCCATGCAGTAGCCGGGAAAATCAGGGCAGTCGCCATGGCGGACAAAAGACGAAAGCTATATAAAAAAGTGACGTGAACCTATGGCAATCAATCAGACCGCTCAACCCTTGTCCGGCCCCGCTGCGCCGCCGCAAAAAGCACGCACCTCGTTTGGCATCTTAGGCGCGATCAGCCTGTCCCATTTGCTTAACGATATGATCCAGTCGCTTATTCTCGCTATCTACCCGCTGCTGCAGGCGGAGTTCTCCCTTACCTTCGTGCAGATCGGCATGATCACCCTGACCTTCCAGCTCACCTCATCGCTATTCCAGCCGGTGATTGGCTACATCACCGATAAACGCTCGATGCCGTGGTCGCTGCCGGTGGGCATGTGCTTCACCCTCTGCGGTTTGATTCTCCTCGCGCTGGCCGGTAGCTTCGGCATGGTGCTGCTGGCCGCCGCGCTGGTAGGTACCGGCTCCTCGGTTTTCCATCCGGAATCGTCCCGCGTAGCGCGGATGGCCTCCGGCGGCCGTCACGGCCTGGCCCAGTCGCTGTTCCAGGTGGGCGGCAACTTCGGCAGCTCGCTTGGCCCATTGCTGGCGGCGGTGATCATCGCCCCGTACGGCAAAGGCAACGTCGCCTGGTTTGTGCTGGCCGCTCTGCTGGCTATTGTCGTGCTGTCGCAAATCAGCCGCTGGTATGCCGCGCAGCATCGAATGAATAAGGGCAAACCGAAACCGGCCATCGTTAATCCGCTGCCGCGCAAGAAGGTCATTCTGGCGGTAGGCATTCTGCTGATGCTGATTTTCTCGAAATATTTCTATATGGCGAGCATTAGCAGCTATTACACCTTTTATCTGATGCATAAATTCGGCTTAACGGTGCAAAACGCCCAGCTTCATCTGTTTGCCTTCCTGTTCGCAGTGGCTGCCGGGACGGTAATTGGCGGGCCTGTTGGCGATAAAATTGGGCGTAAATATGTGATTTGGGGTTCTATCCTCGGCGTAGCGCCTTTCACCCTTGTTTTACCCTACGCCAGCCTTGAATGGACGGGGATTTTAACGGTGATCATTGGTTTTATCCTCGCCTCGGCCTTTTCCGCTATTCTGGTCTATGCGCAGGAACTGCTGCCGGGACGCATCGGCATGGTTTCTGGCCTGTTTTTCGGCTTCGCCTTTGGCATGGGCGGCCTTGGCGCCGCGGTGTTAGGCCTGCTGGCGGACCATACCAGCATCGATCTGGTTTATAAAATCTGCGCCTTCCTGCCGCTGCTGGGATTCCTGACGATATTCCTTCCTGATAACCGGCAAAAAGCCTGATTATTCGGCGGCCAAAGTGCAACCTTGGCCGCCGTTAACCCTTGTGTCATCAGCCTGTTCCACGATTTCCCCCCGCCATTTTCCCTTCTGTGCCTTTTCATCGGCTAATTGCATTTTTTTGCACAACTCAAGAATTATTCATAAACAAAGTGAACGTTTTTGTCATAAACTATTACCCGGACAGGGTAGCAAAATGGACCGATACACCACTGGAAAGGAGACGGAATGCACCACGCAACACCGCTTATCACCACCATTGTCGGCGGCCTCGTGCTCGCCTTTATTCTCGGCATGATTGCCAATAAGCTACGTATTTCTCCTCTGGTGGGATATCTCTTAGCGGGCGTGCTGGCCGGACCTTTCACCCCTGGCTTTGTTGCTGACACCAAACTGGCTCCGGAACTGGCGGAACTTGGCGTCATTCTGCTGATGTTCGGCGTCGGGCTGCATTTCTCACTTAAAGACCTGATGGCGGTAAAATCGATCGCCATCCCCGGGGCCATCGCCCAGATAGCCGTGGCGACGCTGCTGGGTATGGCGCTCTCCGCCGCCCTCGGCTGGTCGCTGATGACCGGCATCGTCTTTGGCCTGTGCCTCTCCACCGCCAGTACCGTAGTGCTGCTGCGCGCGCTGGAGGAACGACAACTGATTGACAGCCAGCGCGGGCAAATCGCCATCGGCTGGCTGATTGTGGAAGACCTGGTGATGGTCCTGACGCTGGTCCTGCTGCCGGCGATTGCCGGTATGGCGGAGAAAGGCAACGTCGGCTTCGCGTCCCTGGCCCTCGACCTCGGGATCACCATTGGCAAAGTGGTGGCCTTTATCGCCATTATGATGCTGGTTGGCCGCCGGCTGGTGCCGTGGATCATGTCGCGCAGCGCCGCCACCGGCTCACGCGAGCTGTTCACTCTGTCGGTGCTGGCCCTGGCGCTGGGCATCGCCTTCGGCGCCGTGGAGCTGTTTGATGTCTCTTTTGCCCTCGGCGCCTTCTTTGCCGGCATGGTGCTTAACGAATCCGAGCTCAGCCACCGCGCCGCCCATGACACCCTGCCGCTGCGCGACGCCTTCGCGGTGCTGTTCTTCGTCTCCGTCGGCATGCTATTTGACCCGATGGTGCTGGTCCAACAGCCGCTGGCGGTGCTGGCGACGCTGGCGATTATTATCTTTGGTAAATCCGCAGCCGCCTTTTTCCTTGTGCGGATGTTTGGTCACTCGCCGCGCACCGCGCTGACCATCGCCGCCAGCCTGGCGCAGATTGGCGAGTTTGCCTTTATTCTCGCCGGCCTGGGAATGGCGCTTAACCTGCTGCCGCAGGCCGGACAAAATCTGGTGCTGGCCGGGGCGATCATCTCAATTATGCTCAACCCGGTGCTGTTTACCCTGCTGGAAAAATATCTCGATAAAACCGAAACCCTCGACGAGCAGACGCTGGAAGAGGTCCTGGAAGACGAGAAGCAGGTGCCGGTCGATATCTGCAACCACGCGCTGTTGGTCGGCTTCGGCCGCGTCGGCAGCCTGCTGGGCGAGAAGCTGATGGCCCAGGGGATCCCGCTGGTGGTGGTTGAAACCTCGCGCACCCGCGTGGATGAGCTACGCGAGCGCGGGATCAGCGCGGTGCTCGGCAATGCCGCCAATGAAGAGATCATGGAGCTGGCGCATCTCGATTGCGCCCGCTGGCTGCTGCTGACAATCCCTAACGGCTACGAGGCCGGAGAGATTGTCGCTTCCGCACGGGAAAAATGTCCGAATATCGAGATTATCGCCCGCGCCCATTATGATGACGAAGTGGACTACATTATCGATCGCGGAGCCAATCAGGTGGTGATGGGCGAACGGGAAATTGCCCGCGCCATGCTGCGGCTTCTGGAAACGCCACCGGCTGGCGAAGTGGTCACCGGCTGATGTACTGCCCTCTCCCCGCCGGGAGAGGGACGCGCTTACCGATCCCAGTACGCCTCTTCCAGGCTGTCCTCACGCTCCGGCAGGCCGCGGGTTAAACGCGGCGAGTGCTGGTTCAGCACCTGATAGCTCACGCGGTTGGCATATTTACACACCTGCGCCAGCGAGGAGTAGGTCAGCCATTTGCATTTGTGCTTGCTGGAGTTGGGGACGTTATTGCGGTGGTAGTTATTGGCGGTGATGTCATGCAGCAGCGCCGCCAGCGCGCCGTCGCCTGCGCCGTTGGTGTTCATGATCTTCTCGGGGCCGCCCATATAGGGAGCGATATGGGAATATATGCGCAGCGGATTAACGCAATCCTGGTGACGCATCGCGCGGCTGAATTCAAACTGGTTAAACTCCGGGATCGCCCCCGGCAGCAGCGGATGCTGGGTTTTACGCTTCGCCTCTTCTTCAGTGAAGCCCGCCATATACAGGCCCGCCGGGCCGGCGGTGCACAGCACCAGGTCGACCCAGTCCAGCGCCTTATTCGCCGCTGACAGCGGATCGGCAAAGCCGGTCAGCGCTTCCCCTTCCTCTTCGTTCATTGCCAGAATAGAGACATGCTCCTGCAGGAACTCCTGCCACCACGCCGGGTTATCGGCAATCACGTATTTGGTTCCGAGGGTTAACACCACCGGCACATCGTGCTTTTTGGCATACTCAATAGCCTTCATCGTGGCGTCCGGCATCGGCTCGCCCGGCTTGCAGCGGACCAGGTAAGAGGTCAGCACCAGCGCCGAGGCGCCGGCGATCACCGCTTCCGGAATGCTTTCCGGACGCAGCTTGTTCATGTGGCCCGGGCTGATGGCGAAGGTGCGCTCGCCGCTGTCACCGATCAGGGTAAAGCAGCGGCCAATGGCGCCGTCGACGCCCTGCAGATAGTTCAGATCGGTGCGGCTGGAGGTATTGCACAGGTAACGATAGGCATAGCCGCCGATTTCGATATTGCTGCACATCACGCCAAGCAGCACCGAGCGATCGTCCGCCAGCACCGAGTAGTTGTGCATGGTATTGCCGATGGTGCCGCCGGCAAACTGATGGGTAATGAGATTGTTGCGCACCAGCTCCTGGTACAGCGCCTCGGCGACGTCATCTTCAATCACCAGCGAATGGCCCGCGCTCAGGCCGTAGCGCACGATAAACGCCTCATCCACTTTCGCTTCGATATCCACCAGCGTCTGGTCGATACCGACCACCCAGGAGACGCTGGATTCATTCTCCGGCTGAATTTGCTGCAGCAGCGGATCGCGGGCGTTAACGGGAAAATAGTGTTTAGATTTGCGTTTACCGGGAAATTTCATAGTGGCGCTTAAATAACAGGGAACAAGCGGGAAATAGTAGCATATTCCCCGCCCTGCGCGCGATCAGCGATAAGGCGCCGTCAGATTGACCATCATCTCAATATGCGCTGCGTCCGCATTAAGCGCCGGAATATATTCATATTGCTTGCCGCCTGCTTCGAGGAATATTTCCCGGTTCTGGACGGCGATTTCTTCCAGCGTTTCGAGACAGTCGGCGGCAAACCCCGGGCACAGCACCTGAATATGCTTCGTCCCTTTCTCGCCGAGCATCTTTAGCGTTTCATCGGTGTACGGCGTCAGCCAGGGTTCCCGGCCAAAGCGCGACTGGAAAGTCATCATCACCCGCTCCGGCGGCAGCCCCAGCGCGGAAACCAGTTCCCGCGTCGTATCGCGACAGCGCTGAGGATAATCATCGCCCTGGTTGGCATAGCGCTGCGGGATCCCATGATAGGAGAGCAGCAGCAGATCCGGTTCCCCATGCACCGCGAAGGAAGCGCGCACGCTGGCCGCCAGCGCATGGATATAGTCCGGATGTTCGGCATAGTCGCGAATAAACGAGATACCCGGAATGGCGCGCTTTTTCGCCAGAATCCGCGCCAGTTCGTCCCAGACGGCGGCCACCGTCGAGCAGGAATATTGCGGATACAGCGGCAGCACCACGATGTGCTCCACCCCCTGCGCCAGTAAGTCATCCACCGCGCTGGCCAGTGACGGTGAACCATAGCTCATGCCCAGCGCCACCGGGGTATCCGGCAGCCTGGCAGCCAGCGCCTGCTGCTGGCGACGACTATACACCATCAGCGGCGATCCCTCTTCCATCCACACGGACTGATAGAGCTTCGCCACACGCGGGGAGCGAATCGGCAGTATGACGCCGCGCAGCAGCGGCCACCATAGCAGACGAGACGTATCCACCACCCGTTTGTCGCTGAGGAATTGTCGCAGATAGCGCTTCACCGCCCCGGGGGTGGGCGCATCGGGAGTGCCTAAATTGGCCAGCAAGATACCTGTTTTCGTCTGATGCATTACCGCCTCTTAACCATTTGAATCGCAGCCAATTGTAGCTGAAATGGCGCTAAACGGAACCAATCATAGCAAAAGGTAGAAATGAGCGGAGTTCTCATCCTGCCGCAGCAGGATGAGAAAAGGCTTTATCAGCCGAGGATTTTTTCCAGTTCGGCGCGCACGTCAGCTACCGCTTTGGTGCCGTCGACTTTGGCGTATTTGGTGTTGCCCGCCTGCGCTTCTTTGGTGTAGTAGCCGATCAGCGGCGCTGTCATCTGATGGTATTCTACCAGACGCTTACGCACGGTCTCTTCCTGATCGTCTTTACGGGTGGTCAGCTCTTCGCCGGTCACGTCGTCTTTGCCTTCCACCTTCGGCGGATTGAATTTGATGTGGTATACGCGACCGGATGCCGCATGGACGCGACGGCCAACGATGCGGTCGACGATCAGTTCGTCCGGCACGTCGAATTCCAGCACGTAATCAACGGTAATGCCCGCCTCTTTCATGGCGTCAGCCTGCGGAATGGTCCGCGGGAAGCCGTCCAGCAGGAAGCCGTTACGGCAATCTTCCTGGGCGATACGCTCTTTCACCAGCGCGATGACCAGCTCATCGGTCACCAGCTTGCCTGCGTCCATAATGTCTTTCGCTTGCTTACCGAGCTCAGAGCCGGATTTTACCGCCGCGCGCAGCATATCGCCGGTGGAGATTTGCGGAATACCGTATTTCTCCATGATGAACTGAGCCTGAGTTCCTTTACCCGCGCCCGGAGCGCCAAGCAGAATAATACGCATTACGAAAATCCCCTCAAAAGTCGATTCAATTTTTCAAAAACGCTAAACCATACCACCAGAACGGCGATGGCTCAAGGAAGGCGGTGCGGCTGAAACGGTTAATGGTGAGATATTTTATGCAATCCAATGTGAAATGCCCCGCCTGAGCACATCGCTCAGACGGGGCATTTATCCCGTTCCCGGCGTCGCGTCGCTCGGCCGGGCTACTCGTTCAGCTTCGTGTCAGGAAGCCAGCAGCTGGTTCATACGACGGATAAACTGGTTCGGATCTTCCAGCGTGCCGCGCTCGGCCAGCAGCGCCTGATCCAGCAGCAGTTCCACCCATTCGCCGAACTGGGCGTCATCCTGGGTATCAGCTGCGCGTTTCACCAGCTGATGCGCCGGGTTCAGTTCGAAGATGTATTTCACTTCCGGCGCCGCCTGGCCCGCTGCCGCGAACAGCTTCGCCATCTGAGTGCTCATCTCGTCGGCATCGGTAGTGACAATCGCCGGGGTGTCGGTCAGACGATGGGTCAGACGCACCTCTTTCACCCGGTCGCCAAGCAGGTTTTTCACCCGCTCAACGAACGGCTCCAGCGCTTTTTCAGCTTCTTTGGTGGACTCGTCCACTTCATCCGCCAGCTTGTCCAGCGACTCGTCGGCTTTAGCGACAGACTGGAACGCTTTGCCGTCGAACTCGGTCAGGTAGCTCATCATCCACTCGTCGATGCGATCGGAGAGCAGCAGAACTTCAATCCCTTTCTTACGCAGCAGTTCGAGGTGCGGGCTGCTCTTCGCCGCCGCATAGCTGTCGGCAGTGATGTAGTAGATCTTCTCCTGGCCTTCTTTCATCCGCGAGACATACTCTTCCAGCGACACGGTCTGCGCGGAGGAGTCGGTATGGGTGGTTGCGAAACGCAGCAGTTTGGCGATCGCTTCCTGGTTGCTCGGATCTTCCGCCGGGCCCTCTTTCAGCACCAGGCCGAACTGTTTCCAGAAGGTTTGGTATTTTTCAGCGTCGTCTTTCGCCAGCTTATCCAGCATCTGCAGCGCGCGTTTGGTCAGCGCGGTGCGCAGGTTGCGGGTCACGCTGCTGTCCTGCAGGATTTCACGGGAGACGTTCAGCGGCAGATCGTTGGAATCGATCAGGCCGCGCACGAAGCGCAGGTAGTTCGGCATAAACTGCTCGGCGTCGTCCATGATGAACACACGCTGGACGTACAGCTTCAGGCCGTGTTTATGATCGCGGTTCCACATATCCCACGGCGCCTGCGACGGGATATACAGCAGGCTGGTGTACTCCTGCTTACCTTCCACGCGGTTGTGGCTCCAGGTCAGCGGGTCGCTGTAGTCGTGAGCGATATGCTTATAAAACTCTTTGTATTCGTCGTCGTTAACTTCGGATTTGCTGCGGGTCCACAGGGCCTGCGCCTTGTTGATTTTTTCCCACGAAATCACGGTTTCGCCGTCTTTCTCTTCCCGTTTTTCAATCTCAACCGGCAGCGCGATATGGTCGGAATACTTGCTGATGATAGAGCGCACGCGCCAGTCGTTGAGGAAATCATCTTCGCCTTCGCGCAGATGCAGGGTGATTTCGGTGCCGCGATCGGCTTTGGTGATATCAGCTACGGTATATTCGCCTTCGCCGGCGGATTCCCAGAACACGCCGTTTTCCGGCTTGTCGCCCGCCGCACGGGTACGCACGGTCACTTTGTCCGCCACGATGAAGGCCGAATAGAAGCCGACGCCGAACTGACCGATCAGCTGGCTATCCTTCGCCTGGTCAGAACCCATCGATTCGAGGAACGCTTTGGTGCCGGATTTGGCGATGGTGCCGAGATGGTCGATAACCTCTTCCCGGTTCATACCGATACCGTTATCGGCGATGGTCAGGGTGCGGTTGTCTTTATCAAACGAAACCCGCACGCGCAGCTCGCCGTCTCCCTCATACAAATCCGGCTGCGACAGCGCGCGGAAACGCAGCTTATCGGCCGCATCAGAGGCGTTGGAAATCAGCTCACGCAGAAAGATTTCTTTGTTGGAATAGAGGGAATGGATCATCAGGTGCAGAAGCTGTTTTACTTCTGACTGAAAACCACGAGTTTCTTGTCCTTTCATCTGATTCAACCTCAACAATGCCATTTTAAATGGGTAAAAAACCGTTGAGTGGGAGATGGGGACAGCGGGGAAATTTTTCAAGCGGAGGCGGCGAAGGCCGCCTCCATTTGTTCAGAAAGTAATCTTGTGGCGACCGGCCAGGGAGTGGGACAGCGTGGTGCCGTCGACCATCTCCAGCTCGCCGCCCACCGGCACGCCGTGGGCGATTCGGCTGGCGTCGACGCCATACTGCGCGCACAGCTCTGCGATGTAGTTGGCCGTCGCCTCGCCCTCAACGGTCGGGTTGGTGGCGAGGATCACCTCGGTGATCGACTCCGCCTCCAGCCGTTGCTCCAGGCGATCGAGCCCGATGTCATCAGGCCCGATGCCGTCGAGCGGCGACAGGTGCCCCATCAGCACGAAGTAGCGGCCGGAATACTGCCCGGTCTGCTCAATGGCATAGATGTCCGCCGGACTCTCTACCACGCAGATCTGGCCGTTTTCCTGGCGACGCGGGTTGCTGCAGATATTGCACACCTCCTGCTCGGTGAAGGTGCGGCAATCGGCGCAGTGGCCGATCTCCGACATCGCACGCGTCAGCGCCTGCGCCAGGCGCATCCCGCCGCTGCGATCGCGCTGCAGCAGGGTAAACGCCATGCGCTGCGCTGACTTCGGGCCGACGCCCGGCAGACAGCGCAGCGCTTCCATAAGCTGAGTTAACAGCGGGCTAGTTTGCATCAGAACGGCATCTTGAAGCCTGGCGGCAGTTGCATACCGGCAGAAACGGAAGCCATCTTCTCTTTCTGGGTCTCTTCGATACGGCGCGCGGCGTCGTTGAACGCGGCAGCCACCAGGTCTTCGAGCATCTCTTTGTCGTCTTCCAGCAGGCTTGGGTCGATCTCCACACGGCGGCAGTTGTGCGCGCCGTTAATGGTCACTTTCACCAGACCCGCGCCGGATTCGCCGGTTACTTCCAGCTGAGCGATCTCTTCCTGCATCTTCTGCATTTTCTCTTGCATCTGCTGGGCCTGCTTCATCAGGTTACCCAGGCCGCCTTTTCCACCAAACATAGGCTTCTCTCTCAGTCAGTCATCGTTAAAGGTACTGAATGCCAGTCAGACTGGCATTCAAATGGGGCGAATACTCTCTTCATCCAGATCGGCGTCGAAGAAACGACGCAGGGTCTGAATGTTATTATCCGCGATAATGGCTTCGCGCGCCTGCGCGAGCTTCTCTTCATAAATAGCCTGCCGCCACTCCAGCGGCGTACGCATCGCGGGATTATCGTCTTCCACGATGGTCAATTCAACCGGCGTACCGTACAACACCCCCAGCGCTTCAGCCAGCTTTTGCTGCGCGCTGGCGGAATTGAGGTGGCGCTGGCTGGGACGCAGATGCAGACAGACGCGGCTGCCCTCCTGCTCTTTCCACGCGTTGAGCGCCACCTGCTCGACCAGCTTCGGTACCGCCAGCTGGCTCACTTCCGCCGCCCAGCTGTCGCGCTCGACCGCTTCTTCGGCGAGCTTGGCCGCCAGCTCCGGCGTCTTCTCATGCTCCAGCGCCTTTTTCAGCGCTTTGGGCGTGGCGACTTCGACTTTGGTCTCTTCCACCACCGTCGTCGCCTTCCAGCGATAGGCCTCTTTCTTCGCCGGGGCCTGCTCCAGCGCGGCCGCGGCCGGACGAGCCTGGACGCGCTCGGTAATCGAACTCAGTCGCTCCAGCGCAGCGTTATTCACCGGCCGCGCGCGGGAAGCGGCTGCCGGTTCACTCTTTTTTGGGGTGGTTGCTCCCTGGCTGCGCTGCAGGTGGCTGCGGGCCGCCAGCACCTGGCTGGTGGTCGGCGGCAAACTCTGCGGCGACTGTGGCGGCGGCGCGGCGGGGGCAACCGGCTGACGCGGCGCGGGCGCGGCGGCCTGTGCCGGCTGCACCTCCGGCTCCGGCAGCGGCTTACGCGGATGAAACGCCAGGGCACGCAGCAGCGTCATTTCGACGCCCATCCGCCGGTCCGGGGCGTAAGGCAGCTCTTTGCGGCCAATCAGCAGCGTTTGGTAGTAGAGCTGAACGTCGCCGGGCGGTACGGTTCGCGCCAGTTCGCGCATCCGCACTTCGACCGCGGCCATGTCGGCGCCCAGCGCCGAAGGCGACAGCTGAACCATGGCGATGCGGTGCAGCAGGCTCTGCATCTCGACCAGCAGCGCCTCCCACTCGACGCCGCGTGCGGCGGCGTCATTGACGCCCGCCATGACCCGCTCGCCGTCGGCAGCAACCAGCGCTTCAATCAGCGACAGCGCCTGATCGTCATCAAGGGTGCCGAGCATGGTGCTCACCGATGCGGCCGTCAGCTGCCCTTCCCCACTGGCAATCGCCTGATCGGTCAGGCTTAAGGCATCGCGCAGGCTGCCATCGGCCGCCCGCGACAACAGCTGCAGCGCGCGGGGCTCAAAGGCAATCTGCTCTTCGCCAAGAATATGCTCCAGCTGATGGCGGATCTGTTCAACGTCCAGCGCCTTCAGGTGGAACTGCAGGCAGCGGGATAAGATCGTTACCGGCAGCTTCTGCGGATCCGTCGTCGCCAGCAGGAATTTGACGTGCGCCGGCGGCTCCTCCAGCGTTTTTAACAACGCGTTGAAGCTGTGACGCGACAGCATATGGACTTCGTCGATGAGATAGACCTTAAAGCGGCCGCGGGCCGGCGCGTACTGGACGTTGTCCAACAGATCGCGGGTATCTTCGACTTTGGTTCGCGAGGCGGCGTCAATCTCAATCAGATCGACAAAGCGCCCCTGTTCAATTTCCCGGCAGTTATCGCACACGCCGCAGGGGGTGGCGGTGATGCCGGTTTCACAGTTTAACCCTTTCGCCAGCAGACGGGCGATGGAGGTCTTCCCGACCCCGCGGGTACCGGAAAAAAGATAAGCGTGATGAATGCGCCCTAACGACAAGCCGTTCGCCAGTGCGGTCAGCACATGTTCCTGGCCGACGACGTCAGCAAAGGTTTGTGGGCGCCATTTACGGGCTAAGACCTGATAACTCATGGGCTGGCTCTGAAACGCTGGAAGGTGAAATCACGAAGGGGTCATGCTATCACAGCCCCGCCCGATCGGCGAGGCTATGTGGAGGGATTTGCTTAGTGGCCCGGGAACGGCACCAGACAGTAGCAGTGGATCCCCAGCTTCTCCAGGCGCTGTTCGCCGCCCAGATCGAAGAGATTGATAATGAAAGCGGCATCGTGCACTTCGCCACCGAGGCGGCGGATCAGTTTGACCGTGGCGTCGATAGTGCCGCCGGTCGCCAGCAGATCGTCAACCACCAGCACTTTATCGCCCGGTTTAATGGCGTCAACGTGGATCTCCAGCTGATCGGTGCCATACTCCAGCTCATAGGTCTCGGCGATGGTTTCACGCGGCAACTTACGCGGCTTGCGTACCGGAACAAAGCCCACGCCCAGCGCCAGCGCGACCGGGGCGCCGAACAGGAAGCCACGCGCCTCAGTCCCTACCACTTTGGTAATACCCGCGTCTTTGTAGCGCTCGGTCAGCAGTTCAATGCTAAGCGCGTAGGCCTTCGGGTCTTCCAGTAAGCTGGTGACATCGCGGAAAAGAATGCCAGGTTTTGGATAATCCTCGATACTCTGGATGCTGTTCTTCAGATATTCAAGCTGCTGTGCAGTTGCGGTCATAAGTGTATGCCTGATTGAAACGGTATTACCCACGGGCGTGCAAAAGGGGCCAAAGAAACATTTGTTTAACCTTTGACCAGGCTTGCCCGCGCTCGAAAACGCCAGAATTTACTGGCTGTCGGCAACAATTGCAACAGGCATTATTGCGCATCAGTGCTTTTGTTGCTTTGCGTCAACCACCGGAATGCGCCACATAAAGATCAGCAGACAGGCCAGAATGACCAACAGCATGATGCGCACCCACGTAAGCTTAACCAGCCACAGCGAAATAGCAAAAGTCACCACGATCATCGCAATGGCGCGCGGTTTAGCGCCGCGAGGCATGGCGCGGTACTGTTGCCAGTGGCGAAGATAGCCGCCAAACCAGGAGCAATACAGCAGCCACTGGTGAAAGCGCGGCGATGAGCGGGCAAAGCACCAGGCGGCGAGCAGAATAAACGGCGTCGTCGGCAGCAACGGTAAGAAGACGCCCAGCGTACCCAGCGCTACCGCCAGCCAGCCGATAATGGTTAAAATAACAGGTGGCATAATGCGAATCGTTATCAAACAGATGAGGCTACTGTAGCACAGTTGGCTGACGGAAAATGGAGGGGGTTGGTGAAAACTGCTCAACTTTTACAAACGCTGAACGACCAGCTGAGTGAGCTGTCCGCGCTGGTGGCGCCGCTGGCGGAGCACGCGACCCTCAGCCCGCGCTTTGACCGGCAGCTCTTCCACACCCGCAGCACGCTGATGCAGGCCTATCTGGCGGAAGCCCAACACAACTTTAACCAGCTCCGCCAGGCCGTCGAGCGCCAGCAGCTGCCGCAGGTGGTCTGGATTGCCGAGCGTCTGGCGGCACAAATCGCCGCGCTGCGCCGTGAAACCGCCACCTGGTCCTTGCGCAGTTGGGACCACGCGTCGCCAACGTTGAGCCGCTGGCAGCGCCGTCGCCTGCAGCATCAGGAGTATGAGCGCCGCCTGGTGGCGATGCGCGACCAACGCCAGCGTCAGCTGGCGCAGGCGACCAGCCTTGACGAGCAGCAGCGGCTGGGGAAAGAAGTTGAAGCCTACAGCGGCCGGTTGGCGCGCTGCCGACAGGCGCTGGACAAGATTGAAAACGTACTGGCGCGGCTGACGCGCTAACAGGAGAGCCCGATGTCGCTGGAAAATGCATCCGATGAGGTCAAACTGGCCGTCGATTTAATCATGTTGCTGGAATCGCATCAGATCCCGGCGCAAACCGTGCTGAGCGCGCTGGAAATTGTCCGGCGGGATTATGCAAACAAGTTAAAAAACGCGGAAAGCGGGTCGCAAAACCCAGAGAAGTAGGATGTTGTCTCCGCCAGTGTGCTGGCAGTCTGGTCCTTTGCGCATGACGCCACTGGAGACAATATTGATGGAAAAAGTCAGTCAAACCCCACACGACGCGGTGTTTCGCCAGATGCTCATGCATCAGGCGGTCGCGAAGGATTTTTTGCAGTTGTACCTCCCCGCGCCGTTTCTGGCGATCTGCGAACTGGATTCGCTGCAGCTGGTCTCCGGTAGCTTTGTTGAAGAGGACCTGCGCGCCAGCTATTCCGATATCCTTTACTCACTGCGCACGCGTCATGGACCGGGCTATGTGTACGCGCTGATTGAGCACCAGAGTACCCCGGACAAGCTGATGGCGTTTCGCCTGCTGCGCTATGCGCTGGCCGCCATGCAGCGTCATCTGGACGCCGGCCACGACACGCTGCCGCTGGTGGTGCCGATTCTGTTTTATCACGGCAAAGTGAGCCCCTGGCCCTGGGCCCGCAACTGGCAACAGCTATTCGCCGATCCGGCGCTGGCGAAGGCGCTCTATAGCAATGATTTTCCGCTGGTGGACCTCACCGTAATGCCAGATAATCAGATCGCCCGTCATCGGCGGATGGCCATGCTGGAGCTGCTGCAAAAGCATATCCGCCATCGCGATCTGGCCGAGCTGCAGGTGCCGCTGATTGCGCTGATGACGCAAGGCTATCTGACAGAAGCGCAGCTGAATACGCTGCTGCGCTATATGTTGCAGGCGGGAACCACGGAACATCCGGGGGCGCTGATCCGCACGCTGGCGGCGCAGTCGCCCAGGCATAAGGAGCTGATGATGACCATTGCCGAATGGCTGGAAGAGAAAGGCCGTAAACAGGGAAAGCAAGAGGGTGAGCAGGAAGGTCGAGAAGCCGCCACTCGCAGCATCGCCGCCAGAATGCTGGCGCGCGGCCTCGAACGTCAAACCGTGCAGGAGCTCACCGGGCTGAGCGATGAAGAACTCGCCGCGCTGGCGCCCTGATACAGCAGGGGCGGCTTTGCGCCGCCCCTCTTCGATCAGGACGCGGTGGTGGGCGCCAGATCGTCGCCTTTCCCGTCCCGTTTCACTTCGGTGACTTCATCGCCTTTTTCATTGCGCAGATGAACTTCCAGCTGGTTAAAGGCAATGTTGATGTCATTCTCCCGGCACAGGCGGTCGATGGCGCGGTTGAGCTCATCCACCGTGTAGCTGCGATCGCGCAGTTCTCGAACATACAGACGCAGTTCATGATCCAGGGTACTGGCCCCGAAGGTGGTGAAGAAAACCGCTGGCGCCGGCTCCTGCATCACTTTCGGATGATCGTGCGCGGCCTTCAGCAGCACCTCTTTCACCTTATCCAGGTCTGAGCCATAGGCGACGCCGAGGCGGATCACCACCCGGGTCACGGTGTCGGAGAGCGACCAGTTGATCAAGCGCTCGGTAACGAACGCCTTGTTCGGGATAATCACCTCTTTGCGATCGAAGTCGGTGATGGTGGTGGCGCGAATACGGATTTTGCTTACCGTCCCCGAGAAGGTTCCGATAGTGACCGTATCCCCAATGCGCACCGGACGTTCGAACAGAATGATTAGGCCGGAGACAAAGTTACCGAAGATCTCCTGCAGACCAAAACCTAAACCAACCGACAGCGCGGCCGCCAGCCATTGCAGTTTATCCCAGGAGACGCCCAGCGCCCCGAATACCGTCATCGCCCCGATAGCGATAATCGCATAGTTGAGAATGGTGGTGATGGCGTAGGAGGTCCCCTGACGCATGTTGAGCCGCGACAGCACCAGCACCTCCAGCAAACCCGGCAGGTTGCGGATCAGCGCCCAGGCGACCATTGACGCCACAATGGCGAACAACAAACTGCCCATCGTCACGCTGCGCACCACGCTGGCCCCCGCCTCGGTGCCGTTGTAGTGCCAGAGGGTAATGCTGTCGAGGTAGGCGAAAACGGTGATCAAATCAGACCAAATCGCCCAGAACATCACTGCGAACAGCGCGACCATCACCAACATGGTGATGCGCAGCGTCTGCTGGTTGACCTGCTCGAGAGCGATAGTTGGCTCTTCCTGCGGCTCGGCGCCTTCCGCCCCTTCCTTCACCAGATGTTGACGGCGCGCCAGCGCGCGGCGCCAGGCGATACGCCGCGCCGCCACGCTCAGGCCGCGCAGCACGGTCTGGTACAGCAGGTTCCAGATCATCACCAGATACACGGTCTCGATCCAGCGTCCCGCCAGACGCAGCGTCGTGTAGAAGTAGCCGGTTGCCGTCAGCACCATCAGGGCCACCGGAACGATAGACAACACCGTGATCGTCAGCAGGCGCAGGCTGTGCGACTCTTTATCGCGCCAGCTTTCCCGGCACATCGGCCAAACCAGCACCGCGATCAGCAGTAAGTTGAAGAAAATCACCAACTGCCCCAGCACGTCGTCCATCAGGTTCAGCGGCGACAGTTCGGAAATCACCGACCAGAAATTCAGCGGCAGCAGCGCCAGGCTGACGCGAACAATCTGCCGCCGCCAGTGGCTGGTCAACTGCGCCGGCATATTAAAGTGGTTGACCGCGACGCCGTTCTTTTCCAGCACTTTCCAGCACAGGCCAAACACCAGCCAGAACATAGCCAGCTTTTTACTGTACGCCCACAGCAGTCCGCTAATATTTAACTGCATGGTGAGTAAGATCAGACCGATAGCCAGAATCAACAGCACCACCGGTAAGGCGCGGATCAGATCGATCAGGATCGCCTTCGGCGTATGCAGTTGGGTATCGTTGCGCAGCTGTCCCACCTGGGAAGCAAGCTTTGCCTGATAATCCTTGAGCCACTGCAGACGCCAGCGGATGAGGCCGGCAATCAACAGCAGCGGTAAACCGGCCAGGAAAGCGACAAACACCGCAGGCCACGCTTTTTCCCAGTTCACGGTGATTTTCATCGCCTTAAACTGACCTTTCAGCGCCTCCGGGAAGGCCTTAATCCACTCCCAGTCCATCGGTTTATTGCTGTTCACCCAGAAAATTTGCTGGGTCAGAATTTCCTTCAGACTGCTCGAGACGCTCATCAGCTGCTGCTGGTTGATCTGCAGGTTGATGGCCATCATCAGCTGGTTGCCCAACTGTTTGTTGAACTGATCAAGCAGTTCGCGACGCATGTCGATCACTTCCAGTAGCGCGGCGTGGACTTCATCGTTCACTTCGCTGCTGTGCCCCTCCTCCAGTTTGGCGACAAAGGCATCGCTCTGGAACAGCGCGTCGCGCTGCTGGTTCACCTCAAACTGTTCAAGCCGCAGGTCGGCGATGCGGTTGGTCATATCCTGCAGCTCATCCGCCGACGGTAATGTCTGTTGCTGTTGGTAAAGAATACGCGACAGCAGCAGGCTCCCCCGCAGAACTGAAATTTGCTCTTTAATATCCCGTTCAGACTGCAGCGCGCGGTCGAGCCAGTTTTTGACCTGGATATTGCGCTGCACCAGCTGGTTACCGTTCTCTGTTGCCTGGATCAGCTTCTCGCTGAGCTGATGGTTAATATCCAGCTCCTGCTTGACCAGCGGGTTGGCCTGAATACGCGCCGTTTCGTCGGGGGTAACCGCCTCCTGGGCGGTTTTCTCGGTCAGGGTCAGCCGTTTGCTGTTCACGGCCTCCTGCAGCAGCTGTAGCTGATGCTCCAGCCGGTTGCTCCAGGCGGTGACGTAGTCACGCTGCTTCTGCAGGGTATCCTGCAGGATAGTGTTGCCTTCGAGGCTCTTGCGCTGTTGCTCGATCTGCGCGTTGAGCAATGCCTGTTGAGCCTGCAACAGCACCTGCTGGGTCGGGCGTAGGGTCTCGTCGCCCACCGAGGTGCCATTCAGACGATTGCGGATCTGCTGCAGCTGCTGGGAGGCGTTGAACATCGCATTTTGCACGCGTTCCGGCTGCGTTTGCAGGGAAACCAGTTGGCTGTTATAGGTCGCCAGATCGTTTTGCGCATTCTGCAGATCGTCCAGCGTCTGGGTGACGCGCGACTCCAGCTGACGCAGGGAGAGCGTACTTAGCGTTTTGCGCGTCGCGTCGTCGTTCGGGACATCGCTCAGGTTATTGAGGCTCTCCACCGCCTGGCGCAGCTTCGCCGGCGCCTGCTCGACCTGCTGTCGCAGCTGTGCCGTCTCGCTTTTGATACGCTCGATTTTATCCAGCGTTTCCAGCGTCTGAGTCAGATCCTGCTGGACCAGTTTGTCCTGCGGAGTCAGTTCTTTTTGCTTGTTTAACGTATTGAGCTGGCTCTGCACCTCTGCCCGATCGGGGAGATCCGCGGCGCGGCCCTGGACTGGGCTGAAAAGGCCAATAAAACAGAGCAGCGTGATAATAAAGATGAACGTGGCGCGTTGCCTGGAGATCGTGTGCAGCATAGTTAATATGAATGAATGCAAATGCCGGAGAATACCGGGGGTCGTCGCAAGCGCGCAGAATAGCATTTCTCAGCGCTGGCGAATAGCGGCGGACGGCGCTAAAAATTCACGCCCATCCGCGCGCTACCTTTAAGCTGACAAGCTCTCCGGGCCGCGTAGCGTCGGGCAGAATTGATACATCTCCAGCAGAATAGCGACGTAGTCCCGCGCTTCCGCATGCAGGTCGAACGAATCGGGGGCAAACAGCCAATTTTCCATCAGCCCGGAAAGGTAGCTGCGCATTAACACGGCCGCCCGCCGGGTGAGTAAATTGGCGGGCAGCAGCTTCGCCGCGATGCACTCTTTCAAGGTCTGCTCGATACGCTCATAACTCGCCAGGGAGAGCTGCCGCTGGGCCTGCTGCACCACGGTCATTTCACCGACGAACTCACACTTATGATAGATAATCTCCATCATTAATCGTCGACGTTCTTCTGTCACTGTCGCTTCAAGAACATAGACTAGAATCTCCCTGATAACTGAGAGTGGATCGTTGGGGAATTTTGCCCGATACTCAATTTCGAGATCGCTAATACTGGCGTCTGACAGCTCCCAAATTTCGTTGAATAAATCTGATTTATTCTTGAAATGCCAGTAGATAGCCCCCCTCGTTACACCCGCAGCTTTTGCAATTGTTGCCAACGAGGTAGATGATACGCCTTGCTGCGAAAACAGACGCAGAGCAACATCCAGAATCAGTTGCCGGGTTTCACGTGCCTGTTGTTTGGTTTTTCGTGCCATAGGTTAATGACTTTACAGAGGTTACGTTTACATACATTTGTGAATGTATGTACCATAGCATGACCATAATAGAAAGACTGTAGTGGGTTTGTGGTTGTTTGAGCCACTGAACATTTTGAAATTGGACACTCGAGGTTTACATATGAACAAAAACAGAGGGTTAACGCCTCTGGCGGTCGTTCTGATGCTCTCAGGCAGCTTAGCGCTAACAGGATGTGACGATAAACCGGCTCAACAGGGAGCCCAGCACATGCCGGAAGTCGGTATTGTGACGCTCAAATCCGCACCTCTACAAATAACCACCGAACTGCCAGGCCGCACCAGCGCCTATCGCATTGCGGAAGTCCGTCCTCAGGTCAGTGGCATTATTTTAAAACGTAACTTCGTGGAAGGTAGCGATATCCAGGCCGGCGTCTCCCTGTATCAGATCGATCCAGCCACCTATCAGGCCAGCTATGACAGCGCCAAAGGCGACCTGGCAAAAGCCCAGGCGGCGGCAAACATGGATCAACTGACGGTCAAGCGTTATCAGAAACTGTTGGGCACCAAATATATTAGTCAACAAGACTACGATACCGCCGTTGCGACGGCGCAGCAGAGCAATGCGGCCGTGGTCGCGGCGAAAGCGGCCGTTGAAACCGCGCGCATCAATCTGGCCTACACCAAAGTGACCTCGCCGATCAGCGGCCGGATCGGTAAATCCGCCGTGACCGAAGGGGCGCTGGTACAGAATGGTCAAACGACCGCCCTGGCAACCGTTCAGCAGCTGGATCCGATCTATGTTGACGTCACCCAGTCGAGCAATGATTTCCTGCGCCTGAAGCAGGAGCTAGCCGACGGCCGCCTGAAACAGGAAAACGGCAAAGCGAAAGTGGAGCTGGTGACTAATGACGGGCTTAAGTATCCGCAGTCCGGCACGCTGGAATTCTCGGATGTCACCGTCGATCAGACCACCGGCTCAATCACGCTACGCGCTATTTTCCCGAACCCGGATCACACCCTGTTACCGGGGATGTTCGTCCGTGCCCGTCTGGAAGAAGGGATTAACCCTGACGCCCTGCTGGTACCGCAACAGGGTGTTACCCGTACGCCGCGCGGCGACGCCAGCGTCATGGTAGTGGGTGAAGGCGATAAAGTCGAAGTCCGCCAGGTCACTGCTTCTCAGGCGATCGGCGATAAATGGCTGGTCACTGACGGTCTGAAATCCGGCGATCGCGTTATCGTCACCGGCCTGCAAAAAATCAAACCAGGTGTGCAGGTAAAAGCGCAGGAAGTAGCTTCTGATGATAAACAGCAAGCCGCAGGCAACGCGCCATCAGAACAAACCAAGTCTTAACTTAAACAGGAGCCGTTAAGACATGCCTAATTTCTTTATCGATCGCCCCATATTTGCATGGGTGATCGCCATTATCATCATGCTGGCTGGGGGATTATCGATCCTCAAATTGCCGGTGGCGCAATATCCGACGATTGCGCCGCCAGCAATTTCCATTACCGCCATGTACCCCGGTGCTGACGCCGAAACGGTGCAGAACACCGTAACTCAGGTTATCGAACAGAATATGAACGGTATCGATCACCTGATGTACATGTCCTCAAATGGCGACTCCACCGGTACGGCAACCATTACGCTGACCTTCGAATCCGGTACCGATCCGGATATCGCCCAGGTTCAGGTTCAGAACAAGCTGGCGCTGGCGACGCCTCTGCTGCCGCAAGAAGTACAGCAGCAAGGGATTAGCGTTGAGAAAGCGTCCAGCAGCTTCCTGATGGTTGTCGGCGTCATTAACACCAACGGCACCATGAACCAGGACGATATTTCGGACTACGTGGCGGCCAACATGAAGGATCCGATTAGCCGTACCAGCGGCGTCGGCGACGTTCAGCTATTCGGTTCCCAGTATGCGATGCGTATCTGGATGGATCCAAACAAACTGAACAACTTCCAGCTTACGCCGGTGGATGTGATCAGCGCCCTGAAAGCGCAGAACGCCCAGGTGGCCGCGGGCCAGTTAGGCGGTACGCCGCCGGTGAAAGGCCAGCAGCTTAACGCCTCGATCATCGCGCAGACGCGTCTGACCAATACGGAAGAGTTTGGCAACATCCTGCTGAAGGTGAACCAGGACGGTTCCCAGGTTCGTCTGCGTGATGTCGCCAAAATTGAGCTGGGCGGCGAAAGCTATGACGTAGTGGCGAAGTTTAACGGCCAGCCGGCATCCGGTCTGGGTATAAAACTGGCTACCGGCGCGAACGCGCTGGATACCGCCAACGCTATTCGCGCTGAACTGGCGAAGATGGAGCCGTTTTTCCCGTCGGGGATGAAGATCGTTTACCCGTATGACACCACCCCGTTCGTGAAAATTTCTATTCACGAAGTGGTTAAAACGCTGGTGGAAGCGATCATCCTGGTGTTCCTGGTCATGTATCTGTTCCTGCAGAACTTCCGCGCCACCCTGATCCCCACCATCGCGGTACCGGTGGTCCTGTTAGGCACCTTCGCGGTGCTGGCGGCGTTTGGCTTCTCGATAAACACCCTGACGATGTTCGGGATGGTGCTCGCCATCGGCCTGTTGGTGGATGACGCCATCGTGGTGGTAGAGAACGTCGAGCGCGTGATGGCGGAAGAGGGTCTGCCGCCGAAAGAAGCGACGCGTAAATCGATGGGACAGATTCAGGGCGCGCTGGTTGGTATCGCTATGGTGCTGTCGGCGGTATTTATCCCGATGGCGTTCTTCGGCGGCTCAACCGGGGCCATCTATCGCCAGTTCTCCATCACTATCGTTTCCGCGATGGCGCTGTCGGTACTGGTGGCGTTAATCCTGACGCCGGCGCTGTGCGCCACGATGCTGAAACCCATTCAGAAAGGCAGCCATGGCGCGACCACCGGCTTCTTCGGCTGGTTTAACCGCATGTTTGATAAGAGCACGCACCATTACACCGACAGCGTAGGCAACATTCTGCGCAGCACCGGTCGTTATCTGGTGCTGTATCTGATCATCGTGGTGGGTATGGCATGGCTGTTCGTCCGTCTGCCGAGCTCGTTCCTGCCGGACGAGGACCAGGGTGTATTCCTGAGTATGGCGCAGCTGCCTGCCGGCGCCACCCAGGAGCGTACGCAGAAAGTGCTGGATGAGATGACGAATTACTATCTCACCAAAGAGAAGGACAACGTGGAATCCGTGTTTGCGGTTAACGGCTTCGGTTTCGCCGGCCGCGGCCAGAACACCGGTATCGCGTTCGTTTCGCTGAAAGACTGGAGCCAGCGTCCGGGTGAGGAAAACAAAGTTGAAGCGATCACCGCGAGAGCAATGGGCTACTTCTCGCAGATTAAAGATGCGATGGTCTTCGCCTTTAACCTGCCGGCTATCGTTGAACTGGGTACCGCGACCGGCTTTGACTTCGAGCTGATTGACCAGGGCGGTCTGGGCCACGAAAAACTGACCCAGGCGCGTAACCAACTGTTTGGCATGGTGGCGCAGCATCCTGACGTGCTGACCGGCGTGCGCCCTAACGGTCTGGAAGATACACCGCAGTTTAAAATCGATATCGATCAGGAGAAAGCTCAGGCGCTGGGCGTCTCCATCAGCGACATTAACACCACGCTGGGCGCAGCCTGGGGCGGAAGCTATGTCAACGACTTTATCGACCGCGGCCGCGTGAAGAAAGTGTACATCATGTCCGAAGCGAAATACCGTATGCTGCCGGAAGATATCGGCAAGTGGTATGTTCGCGGCAGCGATGGTCAGATGGTGCCGTTCTCTGCTTTCTCGACCTCGCGTTGGGAATACGGTTCGCCGCGTCTGGAACGCTACAACGGTCTGCCGTCACTGGAAATCCTCGGTCAGGCCGCGCCAGGCAAGAGTACCGGTGAGGCGATGGCGCTGATGGAAGAGCTGGCGGGTAAACTGCCTTCCGGTATCGGCTACGACTGGACCGGGATGTCTTATCAGGAGCGACTGTCCGGCAACCAGGCCCCTGCCCTGTATGCCATCTCGCTGATTGTCGTCTTCCTGTGTCTGGCGGCGCTGTATGAGAGCTGGTCGATTCCGTTCTCGGTTATGCTGGTCGTCCCCTTGGGTGTGGTCGGTGCGCTGTTAGCCGCCACCTTCCGCGGGCTAACCAACGACGTTTACTTCCAGGTGGGTCTGCTGACCACCATCGGCCTGTCGGCGAAGAACGCAATATTGATCGTTGAATTCGCCAAAGACCTGATGGAGAAAGAGGGCAAAGGGCTGATTGAGGCGACGCTTGAAGCAGTACGTATGCGTCTACGTCCAATCCTGATGACATCTCTGGCGTTCATCCTCGGGGTAATGCCGCTAGTTATCAGCTCCGGCGCCGGCTCCGGTGCGCAGAACGCCGTCGGTACAGGCGTAATGGGCGGGATGGTGACCGCGACGATCCTGGCGATCTTCTTCGTGCCGGTGTTCTTTGTGGTGGTTCGTCGCCGCTTTAGCAAAAAATCGGAAGATATAGAGCACAGCCATCAGGTTGAGCATCATTAATCTTCACTCCTGAACAAAGGGCCGCTACCGCGGCCCTTTTTTATCACTGGCTGGCAAGGCACATATTGCCATTGTTTATTTTTCGTTCTGCATTTAATATATATTGATATGGCGCAGGCTATTTTTAGCAGCTTGTTCAACAACTCGGGATCGGCAAACACTCATTTACCAGGAATAATCCTACTATCATTATCCACGGGTCGGCGGTTTCTGAACGCGACAGCTGCCTGCCTTAAACCAATGATTCATAAGATTTCTCTATTTCTCCGGCTGTGGGCCAGCGCCTGCGAAATTAATTCGTCTATTTTTAAGATAATTTCTCGCTGATAATTGTAATTTTTCGTAATAGCACGATGAAATCTGTTGGAGAGTGGATTATAGTTAAATCAGCAGGATTACTCAGTTAGTGTCAGGTCAGTTAGTCGTGTTCATCCCACAACGGTGTTTGCTAGTCGTCGTTTAAACCACTCAAAAGGGGATGCGTTATGGACGAATACTCGCCAAAAAGACATGATATTGCACAGCTACGCTTTCTCTGCGAAACGCTGTATCATGACTGCCTTGCAAACCTGGAAGAGAGCAACCATGGCTGGGTCAACGACCCGACGTCGGCTGTCAATCTCCAGTTAAATGAATTGATCGAGCACATTGCCACATTCGCTCTTAATTATAAAATTAAGTATGCAGAGGATAATAAGCTGATCGCTCAGGTTGACGAATATCTGGACGACACTTTTACGTTGTTCAGTAACTACGGCATTAACTCTACGGATTTGCAAAAGTGGAAAAAATCCGGTAACCGACTATTTCGTTGCTTTGTCAACGCCAGCCGGGAAAACCCGGCCAGTCTATCGTGTTAGAATTATTACAATCAAAAGGTGGAATTATGTCTGATAAGCCATTAACTAAAACAGACTATTTGATGCGCTTACGTCGTTGCCAGACAATTGACACGCTGGAGCGCGTCATTGAAAAAAATAAATATGAACTGTCTGATAATGAGCTGGCGGTATTTTACTCAGCTGCCGACCATCGTCTGGCGGAACTGACCATGAATAAGCTATACGATAAAATCCCGACCTCTGTCTGGAAATTTATCCGCTAATTTACGCGTACTACGTGGTCTGCTGGCCGGACGGTACGGGTCAGCCGCCGCAGGGTATCTTTGTGATAGACATCACATCATTCAGCCAACAGCAACCCTGTAACCGGTTTCTTTTTTATACTGCTACGGCCATCAACAGTCAGGTATAAGGAAGACCCATGAGTGAAGAAAAACGCAAAATGATCGCCGGTGAGCTCTATTTATCTGGCGACCCAACGCTTCGCGCCGATCGCCTGCGCGCCAGACAGTTGTTGCACCGTTATAATCATTCCGCCCCGGATGACCAGGAACAACGTCAGCATATTCTGGCCGAGCTGTTCGCTCGCGCCGGCGATGCGTATATCGAGCCAAGCTTTCGCTGCGACTATGGTTATAATATTTTTCTCGGCGCCGGTTTTTACGCCAATTTTGACTGCGTGATGCTCGACGTCTGCCCTATCCATATTGGCGATAACTGTATGCTGGCGCCAGGCGTCCATATTTATACTGCCACTCATCCGCTGGACGCCGATGCGCGTAATAGCGGCCAGGAATACGGCAAGCCGGTAACTATTGGCCACAATGTGTGGATTGGGGGTCGGGCAGTGATCAATCCCGGCGTGACCATTGGCGATAATGCGGTCATTGCGTCCGGCGCGGTGGTCACCAAAGACGTCCCTGCCTGTACCGTCGTCGGCGGTAACCCGGCGCAGATCATTAAGCGCCTTCCGCCGACAAATCCGTAACTGTTATGCTTTTCTGTAACTGATCTGTTACTTTCTCCGCAGAATATTGCAACATAAAATAGCCTTCAGGCTGAGCCTGCCGCGCCTGGTCCGCCGGGCGCGGCAGGCTCATTGCAGAATTCGAGGACCAAGATGACAGAAATACAACGCCTGCTGATTCACACCATTGACGAACTCAACGTCCAGGAAAAACGCGATAATCGCCCGCGTTTTAGCATCAGTTTTATCCGCAACCATCCGGGACTGTTTGTTGCCATGTATGCCGCGTTTCTGGCGACGCTGGTGGTCATGCTGCGCTCTGAAACGCTGGTAGACTCGGTCTGGTTGCTGGTGGTGCTGTTCATCCTGTTCAACGCCTTTTTCTTCTTTGACGTCTATCCACGCTATCGCTACGAGGATATCGATGTCCTCGACTTTCGCGTGTGCTACAACGGGGAATGGTACAACACCCGCTTTGTCCCCCGGCAGCTGATCGACCGTATCCTGCAGTCGCCAAACGTCGATAGCGAGCAGAAGGCGCAGCTCAAAAAGATGGTCGCCACCAAAGGCGAGCTCTCCTTCTACGACGTCTTTACCCTCACGCGCGCCGGTGCTGCGCAATAAGGCGATTTAGGGTCCGCAGCGCCGGGAGATAGCGAGAAGCAGAGGTATTGCCATACCCAAGCACCAGTCCGCTCCGCGCTCGCTGCGGGTCGAGATAGAAATGACTTAACGCGGCGGGCGCCAGCTGAAACTGGCGCGCCTGCTGCGCAAGCGTCCGGTCATTAACGCCCTCCATCGCCACCGTCAGGTGCATCCCCCCTCCCCCGCCGAGAACGTCGCACGGCACGGTTATCTCTTGCGCCAGCGCCTCGCGCAGCTGTTGCTGACGTTTACGGTACAGGCGGCGCATCGCTGCCAGATGGCGCGCATAGTGTCCCTTCTCGATAAAGCTGGCCAGCGCCCGCTGTTCAGCACGGTGTCCCCCGCGCAGCAGCGCGCCAATGGCGTCCTGAGCAGCATCCGCCAGCGCGGGCGGCATAACCATAAAACCGATACGCAACGCCGGAAACAGCGTTTTGCTGAAGGTGCCGAGATAGACCACCGGGGCATCAGGCACCATTCCCAGCATCGCCGGGATCGGTTCTCCGCTATGGCGAAACTCGCTGTCGTAGTCATCCTCCACAATCCACGCCCCGTGCCGGCGGGCATATTCCACGAGCGCCAGACGGCGCCCGGCGCTCATGATGCTCCCACAGGGATACTGGTGTGAAGGAGAGGTGAAAATGAGCCGGGGCGGCTCCGCGACGCCGTTGGCAATACACATCCCTTCATCGTCGACAGCCATTCCTCTGACCCGCAGTCCCGCCCGCTGAAAGCCACTCCTCGCCCCCAGGTACCCCGGTTCTTCCAGCCACACGCTGTCGCCCGGGTTGGTCAGTAGCGAGGCGCATAAGTTGACGCCTTCCAGCGCGCCTTCGGTGATGACGATCTGCCGGATATCGCACCGGATGCCCCGGGAGAGCGCCAGATGACGAGCGATAGCCTCTCGCAGCAAAGGATCGCCCGCGGCTTCGCCATAACCCAGCAGCGCGCTACCATCTTCGCGTAGCACGTTATCCATCAGTCGCCGCCACAGCGGCAGCGGGAAATAGTTTACCGCCGGCATGCCTGGCGTAAATGCCAGCGTCGGTGAGTCGCGGCGCATCGCGGCTGGCAGCCTTTGCAGCCGCTCAGGCAGCACGACGGGCGGCATCTGACCCACCTCCTGGCGGCAGGAGGCGAGTGGTGCCACCTGCGTTCCCTGACGGCTCCGTGTCAGGTACCCCTCCAGCGCCAGCTGTTCCAGTGCGGCATTGACCGTATTCCGCGACAGGTGTAGCCGTTCGGCCATCACCCGCGATCCGGGTAAACGGCAGCGGGCCGTCAGGGTTCCCTGCAGGATAGCGTCACGTAAGGTGTGGTAAAGGGCGCGCTGTAAGGTTTCGACCGTGCGGTTCCGCATCCCCTGCGTCAACAGCGTAAAAAACCCCTCGTCCGGTATATTCATATTGCCTCCTCGTGGCCCCATAAAAACATACTCTAATGGCACTTTTTATGGAACCAGCGAGCGCGTACGCTGCCTGTAAATCCCCAATAAGGAAACCGCAATGTGCGAATATAATCAGTTTGGCCAGGCGCTCGGCGTCGCGCTGCCTGACTGGCAGCCGCGCCCCTGGCCGACACGACAGGTATTACAGGGCAGCCGTTGTCGACTCGAACCGCTGACTCTTGCTCATGCCAGCGATCTGTTCGCCGCTCACCAACTGGCGCCAGACGCCCGCAGCTGGACGTGGCTGCTGCGTGAACCTGAGAACAACCTTGCAGAATTCAGTGCCTGGGTGGAGCAGGTCGCCACGCTGGCAGACCCGATTCATTTTGCCGTCGTTGACCAGCAGCGAGGGAAAGCGGTCGGCTCGCTGGCGTTAATGCGTATCGATATCGCTCACGGTGTGGTAGAGGTGGGGCATGTGCATTTTTCACCGTTACTGAGCCGAACGGCCATGGCCACCGAAGCGCACTGGCTGTTGATGCAGTATGTCTTTGATACGCTCGGCTACCGTCGCTATGAATGGAAATGCAACAGTCTTAATATCCCATCAGCCCGGGCGGCAAGGCGGCTGGGGTTTCAGTACGAAGGACGTTTTCGCCAGGCGCTGGTGAGTAAAGGACACAACCGGGACACGGACTGGTTTTCGGTGATAGACGGCGAATGGCCGGAGCTGGATAACGCCATGCGCCAATGGCTGGCCGCCGACAATTTTACCGCCGACGGCCAACAGCGCCGCTCGCTGGAGAGTTTCCGTTAACGGCGTTTTTTGCGCCCCTGCACCGCTTTGAAGCGGGGGTTGCTCTTACAGATAACGTACAGCCGCCCTTTGCGTTTAACCAGCTGGCAATCCGGGTGGCGCTGTTTAGCGCTACGTAATGAGTTGACGACCTGCATCATGCTTTCCTTTTCGCATCAATAAAGCCGCCGAAGCGCTGGCGGAATCGGGCTGCACTGCCTTCATTGGCGAAGGTTTTTTGTTTGCCCGTGTAGTACGGATGCGATTTCGAGGAGACGTCGATCGTCACATACGGAAAAGTTTCGCCATCGAGTTCAATCACGCGATCGGTGCGGATAGTTGAGCCGACTTTAAAATACTCATTCGCGCTGGTGTCGTGAAACACCACCGTACGATAGGGAGGATGGATATGGGCTTTCATGATGACCTCTTTATTACGTTATAACATAACAATAAGGTTACGCCGTGCTGTGACAAAGATCAACCCTGCTCAATTTAAGGGTAAGGTGATAAGGCGAGTTTCCCCGCCTTTGGCGTCAGGGTGCCAGACGGTGGGCGATGGCGCGGAGCTGTTCCGCAATGGCCTGCAGATCTTTTCCCTGCTCAATTCGGGCGCCGCTGGAATGGCGTATCACCAGGCGCGCCGGCAGAATGGATGAGGCATGAGGCGCCCCGCTGGTGCTGGCGAGGATCCGCCGCACCGCCTCTTTCCCCTGCAGGTCGAGGTCGAGCGACACGGTACTCAGCGCCGGATAGAAAAAGGAGCTTTCGTAGGTATCGTCATAGCCAATAACCGACTTCTCACCCGGCACCGCCACCTGATGCTGATGGAAGGCGCTGAGCACCCCCAGCGCCATCTGATCATTACCCACCAGCACAGCGCTGAAATTAGGCGTTTCGCGCAGCATCTGCAGCGCGCCGGCGTAGCCGCTCTGCGCATCCCAGTTGCCGTGCAGGACGGTCACCGGCTTCAGACCGTAACCATCCAGGGTCTCCAGCCAGCTTTTTAACCGGAGTTTGGCCGAGACTGAGCTGTCCGGCCCCGCCAGCAGGGCGATCTCCCGATGCCCCATCTCATAGAGATATTTGACGCTGGCCCGGGTGCCGTCCGCCGGGTTAAACGAAACGTTAAACACGGAGCTGTAGGGATCAACGTCGAGAAACAGGCAGACGATATCATCGTTGTCAGCAGCGATTTTCTGCGCCTGTTCGGTCTCCAGCGGCACGTTGATAATGACTTTATCCACCCGCTGAGATTTCAGCTCATTGATGGAATCCTGGATGCTTTGGTTGACGCTCTCATCGATCATCGAAATCAGAACCTGGTAACCTTCCAGGTTGGCATAGCGTTTTACCGCCGCCGCCACCTGGGAAGGCGCATGCCAGGCCAGAGAAATAGTCACCAGCCCGACCGTCTGGCTCTCCTTCCCCACCAGCTGCTGCGCCAGCCGGTTTGGCACATAGCGTAAGGCCTCTATCGATTTCTCCACCTTGCGACGCGTCGCCTCGGATACATTAGCTGATTTGTTGAGTACCCTGGACACGGTCTGGTAAGAGACGCCCGCATGGCGTGCGACGTCTTCCAGAGTAGCGCTTTTAGACTTCATGGTCCGGTTCCTTATGTTGTTATCCCATGATTGTAACAGGGGCCATTTGAAAAAACGCTCACCGCCACCTCTCACTGCAAAACAATAGCGATAAAAGTATTACGTTCACAATACAACGAATTGTGAATCATCTCACCCATCGCAACAAAAACCACCGTGATTATTTGCAGTTAGTCACACAATAATCATATCTCATTTGCCTGAAGTTACATTTAGGCATTTTATGACACCAGTTATGTGAACGTAATACAAAACAATAAGAGGATAGAGATGAACACTACACTGCGCGCCCTTTCAGTCGCGTTAGCCGCTGCGCTAATCGCTCCTTCCGCGTTTGCGGCCACCGCCGCGATCCCAACGATCGATTTCCATGGCTATATGCGCGCCGGGGTTGGGGTCTCCGGCGACGGTAGCGAAGCGGAATGGCAAAAAAATAAGCTGGGCCGTTTGGGGAACGAGTCGGATACCTACGGCGAGCTGGAGCTGGGCTCTGAGGTCTATAAGAAAGATGACGTCAGCTTCTATCTCGACAGTATGGTCAGCATGGTCTCCGACGGCTCTAACGATAATGAAACCACGCTGAACGATGATGCACAGTTCGGCTTACGTCAGTTGAACCTGCAGATAAAGGGGCTGATCCCTGGCGATCCGAATGCGGTGATCTGGGGCGGTAAACGTTACTACCAGCGCCATGATCTGCATATCATCGATACCAAATACTGGAACATTTCCGGCTCCGGAGCCGGGGTGGAAAACTACACCCTCGGCCCGGGCGCCGTCTCGCTGGCCTGGATCCGCGGCGATGCCAACGATGTTGACTATCGCGTCGATGGCGACAGCAACGTCAATATCAACTATATCGATTTACGCTACGCGGGCTGGAAGCCATGGGCGGGCTCGTGGACCGAATTCGGTATCGACTACGCGATGCCAAACACCACCAAAAAACAGGATAGCTACGGCGGACTGTACGATGCTGACAACGGCGTCATGCTGACCGGTGAAATCAGTCAGGATATGCTGGGCGGCTATAACAAAACCGTGCTGCAGTACGCCAACAAAGGCCTGGCGCAGAACATGGTCTCCCAGGGCGGCGGCTGGTACGATATGTGGAACTACGTGAACGACGCCACCGGTTATCGCGTGATTAACACCGGCCTGATCCCGATTACTGAGAAGTTTTCTATCAACCACGTTCTGACCTGGGGCTCGGCGGATGACATTACCGACTATACCGACAAAACGCGGATGCTGTCGCTGGTCGCCCGCGGGCAGTACCAGTTCACCGACTACGTGCGCCTGATTGGCGAAGTCGGCGGTTTCTATCAGAAAGACAGCTACAACAATGGCACCAGCTACAAACAGGCCGGTGAGAAATACACCATTGCGTTGGGCCTGGCGGACGGGCCAGACTTTATGTCACGTCCGGAATTACGCATTTTTGCTTCATATTTGAATGATTCCGAAGATGGTAAACCGTTTGAAGACCAGACGGCGAATAATACCTGGAATTTCGGCGTGCAGGTTGAGGCCTGGTGGTAATTGCGCACGGCTAAGACTCATACGTTATTTTTATCTCCTGCTGTAAGACTGTTAATTATCTTCCGGTAAACTTTATTGCCACTGCTGTCTTTGTCTTATTTTCGGGATAACCTGCTTTCAGGTTATCCCGTTTTATTTATTTCCGGGCGGCAAAATGTTCATCCAGAAGCTGACGCAGCGCATCGGACTGTTTACCGAAAATAGCATGCACCTGCTGACCAAGAATAATAACCCCCAGCGCGCCCTGCTGCTGTAATGCTTCGGAGTCCACGGCCGCAAGATGGCGAACGCTAACCCGCAGACGGGTAATACAGGCGTCCACTTGCGTAATATTCGCTTCGCCACCAAAGGCCTGAATAAGCGCCTCGATTTGCTGTTTTTCCGCCTCGCTTAATGGCTGTGCCGGACGCGCTGGGGAGAAATAGTGCAGGAAGGATTTTAAACTCACCATAATAAACTCCAGGTTTAAGATAAAAAAAAGCCTGCTCGTCAGAGCAGGCGTGGAGAAGAAGAAATTACGCGTGACGACGGAGAATACGGCAATCCCATGCCGACAGGGTCAGTGGAGCCGATACCGCCGCGTCGGTCAGGCAATCCCAATACCCTTGCGGCAGGGTCAGGGTATGGTTTTGCGCGCTGTAGTTCTGCAGGAAGATAAATGCGTTGTCACCGTCGGTGCGCGCAGTCGCCACCACGCCGGGTGGTAACTCCGTCGCTATCGCCCGCGGCAGGGCCAGCTCCTTGCTCAGGGCGGTAAAGAAATCGCGCTGGAAGGCTAAATCGTTGCGGGAGGCCACATGCCAGGCTTTGCCTTTCCCGAACGCGTTCACCGTCACAGCCGGCCGTCCGGCATAAAAATCATCCCGGTAGGTGGCCAGCGCCTGGGCGCTCTCGATATGGATCAGTTCGCAGAGATGGCGCACCTGATAAGGGCCCTGCAGACCGCACTGATTCCCGGCAAGCCCCTGCACCAGATTAAACTCGCCGTCATTCAGGCAGTCGATCTCTTCCGCCCAGATCCCCAGCAGATTGCGCAGCGGGCCCGGGAAGCCGCCGAGATAGCAGAGATCGGACTCATTGACGATACCGGTCCAGTAGGTGGTCACCAGGTGGCCGCCGTTGGCGACAAACGCCTCCGCCCGACCGGCAAAGCCGTCGCGCACCATATATAACATCGGGGCAATCACTAACTGATACGGCGTTAAATCGACATCGGCATCAATCACATCGACGGCGATGCCCTGCTCCCAGAACGGGCGGTAGTGCTCGTTGACCGTCTTCTCATATTCCATCCCAAGATTGCGCGGCCCCTGGGCGTCATCCAGCGCCCAGCGGTTCTGCTGGTCGAAGATAATCGCTACTTTCGCCTCGGTGCGACAGCCCCTCACCTCCGGCAGCTTGCTGAGGATCTCGCCGAGCTGGCAGACTTCGCGGCCAATGCGGGTATCAATATGTCCGACGTGGTCGACCACTGCGCCGTGAAATTTCTCAACCGAACCGCGGCTTTTCCGCCACTGGAAATACTGCACCGAGTCGGCGCCATGCGCCACCGCCTGCAGCGAGGAAAGAATATGCATTCCCGGCTTCTTCAGTTTGCTGGTCGGCTGCCAGTTGGTGGCGCCCGGGGTGGACTCCATCAGCACAAACGGTTTGCCGCCCTTCAGGCTGCGCATCATGTCGTGATACATCGCGGTGTAGCAGGCCAGCGCGGTTTCGTCTTTATCGCGGTGCCACATCGGATAGCTGTCCCAGGAGATGAAATCCAGCGCCTCCGCCAGCTGCCAGTAGTCGTAATCGTAGAAATACTCCATAAAGTTGGTAGTCACCGGCAGGGAGGCATTCGCCGCCTTCAGCGGAGCAATTTCATGGCGGCAGAAATCGGTCACCTGAGCGGTGTTAAAGCGATGCCAGTCAAGATTAAGACCGTGGATCGACATCTCGCCCTGCGGCGCAGGCGATTCAATCTGCGACCAGTCGGTATAGGTATGACTCCAGAAGGTGCTCCACCAGGCCTGGTTGAGGTTCTCCAGGGTCTGGTAACGCGCCTTCAGCCAGTCGCGAAAACGGTTCTGGCAGAGATCGCAATGGCATTCACCGCCATATTCGTTGGAAATATGCCAGCCCAGCACCGCCGGGTGTGAGGAATAACGTTCTGCCAGCAGGGTATTGATTTGCAGGGTTTTCTCGCGATAGACCGGTGACGACATACAGTGGTTGTGACGGCCGCCGTGCAGGGCCGGCACCCGATCGCGCCCCACCCGCAGAACCTGCGGATAGCGCTGCGACATCCACGCCGGACGCGCGCCGCTCGGCGTGGCCAGAAAGACATGAATGCCGGCGGCATACAGTTTATCGAGGATAATATCCAGCCAGGCGAAATTAAATACCCCTTCGCGTGGCTCCAGTTTCGCCCAGCTAAATATTCCCACCGACATCACATTGCATTTTGCCTGCTGCATCATGGCAATGTCTTTATCAATAATATCGGGGTCATTCTCCCATTGCTCCGGATTATAATCCGCGCCATGCAGCAGCGTACTAACCTTCGGATGTAAAGGTGCAAATTTATTCATAATAAACTTCCTGAAAAAGACGACAAAAAAATTAATTAAAAACTTTTACCGACGGCAATACTTTTCCCTGGCAATCAAATAGCGCCTGATTTTCACGTGCATTACCCTCTTTCCACTCGTCGTGGATATATTTCATCCCCGCCGGGGTGGCCCAGGTATTTCCCGGCACGGCAATCCATGTAGGCTCCCAATAGAAAATACCTTTACCACGCTGGTCTGGCACATCAACCACCGCCTGCATTAAATCGTGAATATAGTTATATTGCCCCTGTACGCTGGCGGGATATCCCCCATCCTTTTCCTCTTTCGCCTGGAAACTATTTTCCGCGTTATCGCAGTTGGCCAGGGTATAGGCATAGGCCGCCTCGACGACGATGACGTCTTTGTTATAGCGTTTGCTGATGTCATCCATATTGGCCTTCAGGGCGCTGATCGGGCCATTCCAGTAGGTGTACATCGACAGACCAATCACGTCATACGGTACATGGCGCTTGTCGATCTCATCAAACCACCAGCGGAAGGTATCGTTCCTGGTCCCTTTGGCCAGATGCAGCATGATTTTCACCTGCTCGCCCTGGCGCAGGTTCTCCTTCAGGCCAGCGATAGCCGCGTTCAGCAGGCCAGCCAGCCGGTCGAACTCTCCGCCGCCCTGCCCCCAGCTTTTCCCTTCCGGCCACAGGATGCCGCCGTTGATTTCGTTGCCGATCTGCACCATATCCGGCAGCACGCCCGCCTGCTTAAAGCGGGCGATGGTATCGCGGGTATAGTCATGAATCGCCGTTTTCAGCTGCGGGTAATCCAGCTTTTCCCAGGCTTTCGGCTTGAACTGCTTGCCGGGATCGGTCCAGAAATCGCTGTAGTGAAAATCAAGCAGCAGCTTCATCCCCTGGGCTTTCGCCCGTTTCGCCAGCGCCAGGGTGGTGGCCAGATCGTTATTCCCTCCGCCATAGTCCTCGCCGCTCGCCGATTGCGGATCCACCCACAGACGGAGGCGGACATAGTTGACGCCGTTCTCTTTCAGAATAGCGATCGGATCCTTGCGCTGATTATTCTGATCGTAGAACGTCGCCCCGTGCTTTTCGGCGTCCAGCAGCGTGGAGATATCCGCGCCTTTGATAAAGTCCGCCGGCATGCCCTGAAACGCGCGGGTTGCAAGCGCGTCCGCGGCCAGAGAAGAGGTGGAGAAACTGCATGCCAGACAAACCGCAAGCCATGCGGGTGTGAATCTTTTCATGTGCTTATCCTTTAGTACTGCCCGAGGTCAGGCCGGAGACGAAGTATTTTTGTAGCGCCAGGTAGAGGATCGCCACCGGTACGGCGATCAGCACCGCCCCCGCCGCGTAGGTGGTGTAGCTGGCACCCATTTTTTGCGCCACCAGGTTATACAGACCGATAGGCAGCGTGTATTTATCCGGGGTACGCAGGATGGTGCTGGAGAGGATGAAATCCCCCAGCGGCCCAGTGAACGAGAACAGCGCCACCACCGCGAGGATGGGCCTCGACAACGGCATGATGATCTCGATAAAGATGCGAAAGCTGCTGGCGCCATCCATGCGGGCGGACTCATCCAGATCTTTGGGGATCGCGTCGAGATACCCTTTCATCAGCCAGGTATTCATCGGGATCATCCCCCCGACGTAGATCAGCACCAGCGCCAGATGGCTATTAATCAGGCCAAGCAGTTGCGACAGGACAAAGATGGCAATCAGCGCGGAAAACTGCGGGATCATCTGCAGCAGCAGGAACAGCATCAGCCCGTTCTGCCGCCCTTTAAAGCGGAAGCGGGAGAAGGCGTAAGCGGTAAAGCTAACGCTAATCAGGGTCAGCACCATGGTCAGGAAGCTGATTTTCATCGAGTTCCAGTACCAGGTGAGGTAATTCACATTGCCATTGAACAGATCGGCATAGTGCTGGAACGACACATTTTCCGGAATGATTGAGGTACTGAGCAGGCTATTGCCGGCGTTCAGCGACGCCCCGACCGTCCAGACCAGCGGATAGATAATCACCACCGAGACCAGAATAACCACCAGCCAGGTGAGAGAGAGCCGGATCCACTTTTCGCGTTTAATACTGGGTGATTGAGCCATGTTGCTTCCCTTACGCCATGTCGTCATTTTTGAAGGATTTGGTGGCGCGGAACTGCCACAGCGCCAGGCCGACGACAAAGATCGACAGCAGGATCGTGATGGTCGCCGCGATGGCGTACTGCGACGAAGACATCGTCAGCTTATAGATCCACGACACCAGAATATCCGTCCCGCCGGCGTTAGAGCCTGCCACCGCAGGGCCGCCGTTGTTGAACAGGTAAATGATATTGAAGTTATTAAAGTTGAAGGTGTACTGGGTGATGATGATCGGCGCGATCGCATACAGCACCAGCGGCAGGGTGATGGTGCGCAGACGGGTAAAGGCGCTGGCGCCGTCCATCGTCGCCGCTTCATACAGATCGTCCGGGATCGCCTGCAACACGCCGGTGGTCATGGCAAAGACAAACGGGAAGCCAAGCCAGGTCTGCATCATGATCAGCGCCGTTTTGGTCCAGAACGGATCGGTGAGCCATGCCTTCGGACTGATGCCAAAAAAGGACAGGATCGCGTTGTTGATGACCCCGAAGGAGTCGTTGAACATGCCGGCAAAAACGAGAATGGTGACAAACCCCGGCACCGCCCACGGCAAAATAAAGATGGTGCGGATCAGCGGCTTAAAGCGCAGATCTTTTTGGTTCACCAGAATCGCCAGCAGCACGCCCACCGTACACTGCAGGGTGGTCGCCAGCAGCGTCCACACCACGGTCCACTGCAGCACATCCAGGAAAGTGGAGCGCCAGATGGAGAGGGTGAAAATATTAATAAAGTTTTTCAGCCCCACCCAGTCCACCAGCTTCGCCGGCGGGGTGTGGTACAGGTTGTAGTTGGTGAAGGCGATGGCGAAACCGAACAGAATCGGAAAGATCACCACAAACACCAGCAGAATAAAGCCCGGGGTGATCATCAGGTACGGAAAGCCGTCGCTCAGCAGCATCTGGTACTGCTTACGCACGCTGTTGAGGGCGATCCCCTCATCGCGTTTTTTGCCGTTGAGCCACGCATCCCGCAGCGAGAGAAAATAGATCAGCACGCCGAAAGCGACGATCAGCACGCTGATAATCCCCTCGGCTAACAGGAAGATAGAGTTATCCCGCGGTACCTCTTCACCCAGGGTATATAACCCCCACAACCCCTCACGCAGGAAATCATAAAAAATCCCCAGAAAGCTGCTCAGCAGCACCAGGAAGACCAGCCCTTTCAGCCACTGGCGATGATAAAACTGACCGAAACCCGGCACGATTGCCAGCAGCAGGCCGCACCATGCATGGCGCCCGGGCCCGCGTGCGTCGCTAAAATTTTCGCTGGAATGGATGCTCACACTCGACTCCTTCTACAAACGGGAGGTCCCCCTCCCGCTCGGTGACTTCACGTGACGGTGAATTACTGATTGCTGGCCTGCATCGCTTCGATCTGCATCGTGATCTGTTTCACCGCGTTATCAAGCGCGGCCTGCGGCGCCTGCTTACCGGTGAGGCTCAGTTCAAGCGCGGCGTTGGCCGGCCCCCACACTTCCCCCATCTCGGGAATGCCCGGCATCGCTACCGCTCGCGCCGACTGGATGGCGACGGCGCTGGCCTTTTGGTCGTTTTTAATCACCGGATCGTCAATCATCGCCTTCAGCGGCGGAATTTCGCCAGTGGCGACATAGCGGGCTTTCACATACTGCGGCTGGTTGATGAACTCGATAAACTGTTGCGCCAGCGCTTTGTCTTTACTCCAGGTCGATACTACATAGCCTTTGACGCCGAGGAAGGAGCTCATCGGCTTGCCGTCCGGCAGGGTCGGCAGGGGCGCCACGCCATAGTTAATGCCAGCGGCTTCATACGGCTGGAAGGCCCAGGGGCCGTTGATCACCGCCGCCGCTTTTTTCTCGGTAAACAGGGAATCGATGGCATTCAGCCCGTTATCGCCGAGGATCCCCGCCGGAAAGACCTTCTCGGCATAGAATTTTTTCAGGAAGGTGACGGCTTCCACGGCGCCGGGGGTATTGAGACCCACCTGCTGCGGGTTAAAGCCGCCGCTGTCGTTTTTAGCAAAGATATAGCCGCCCATCGGGCCAATCGCCCCCCAGCTGTAATAGATCTGGTCAAACTTGGCGAGCAGGCCGTATTTGTTCTGCTCGCGCTGGGTTTTCGAGTAGTCCAGCCAGGCCTGCAGGCTGTCCAGCGGCTTGTCGATCAGGTCCTTGTTGTAGATAAGCACCAGGGTTTCCACCGCCTTCGGGATCCCATACAGCGCGTTGTCCATGCGGAAGGCATTGATGGAGGCTGGCGTAAAGGCATCCTGTTTCGCCTGATCGACGCTGAGCGGCGAGAGTAGTCCCTGAACCACGGCGCCGCCGAGCTGGTCATTCGGGATCACCAGCACGTCCGGCCCAATGCCCGCCGGGCCGTCGAGGCGCAGTTTTTCCAGTTGCTGGGCGTAGGGCATCTCCTGGAGATTGACCTTCACGTTGTACTGCTTTTCAAAATCGCTAACCGCGGTTTTGATGCCAGCGGATTTTTTAATGTCCTCCCAGACGTTGAGCTGCCCGGCGGCATGCGCCTGCAGGCTGGCGAGTTGCCCCGCCGCCAGGGTGGTAAGGATCAGTGCAGCAAGCGTGTTCTTTTTCATTATCAACCTCATGTGAAGGTATAACAATTTAATGGTTTTTATTTGAATTCCGTCTGCCAGTTAGAAAAATAAATCTTTTCAAACTGCCGTATTACGTGGAAAACATGTTCTGATGCGCTTTTGTTATACGCTACGCTTTGATCGTTGATAAAACTACCATAAGCTGCCAGTTGTGTGATCATCCTTGCAGAAATGAAACGTCCCTGTATGGCGCAAAATCCGCGGAAGTTATAGTCAGGGCATGATTTTACTGCTGTTGAACATCGTCACACTGATTTGTTACACGTAATACAAATCACACTCAACATAGCGATAAGCCAACGGCAAATAACAGCTACTCACTCCGGGGAATGTGGATGTCCAATATACGACTGAGGAATGTCACCAAAAGGTTCGGCAGCACGGTGACGCTGCACCAGGTCAATCTCGATATTGAAGATGGCGAGTTTGCCGTCTTCGTCGGCCCTTCCGGTTGTGGAAAATCGACGCTACTGCGCATGATTGCCGGGTTGGAAGAGGTCAGCGAAGGAGAAGTACTGATCGGCGATGAGGTGATGAATGATGTCGTGCCCGCCCGCCGCGGCGTGGCGATGGTCTTCCAGTCCTATGCGCTCTATCCGCACATGACGGTGGCAGAGAACATGGGCTACGGGCTGAAGGTGAATAAAGTGCCGAAAACGGAGATCCGTCGCCAGGTGGAAATGGTGGCTAAAACGCTGCAGCTCTCGCACCTGCTGGATCGTAAACCGAAGCAGCTCTCTGGCGGCCAGCGGCAGCGCGTGGCCATTGGCCGGGCGATCGTGCGTAATCCCCGGGTGTTTATGTTCGATGAGCCGCTCTCTAACCTTGATGCGGAGCTGCGCGTCGATATGCGCCTGCATATTGCCCGTCTGCACCAGGAGCTGAAGACCACTATGGTGTATGTCACGCACGATCAGGTGGAGGCGATGACGCTGGCCGATAAAATAGTGGTCATGAACTACGGGAAAGTCGAACAAATGGGTTCGCCGATGGCGCTTTACTACAATCCGGTCAACAAATTCGTCGCCGGCTTTATCGGCTCGCCGAAGATGAACTTTCTGCCGGCTATCGTCAGCGACTGGCAGCCGGAACGCTTAACGGTCACCCTCGCGCAGGACCATCAGCTGGCCCTGAATATCGCCACCCAGCCGCTGAAGCCCGGCGCTGCGGTGACGCTGGGGATCCGGCCGGAGCACCTCACCCCGGAAGTCGCCACCGGTACCGTAGTGGAGTTTCAATGTGAAGTGGTGGAGCGTCTGGGCAACAATACCTATCTGTTCGGCCAGTGCTACGGCCACGATAACGTCAAGGTTTTGCTGCCCGGCGACGTCCATTTCCGCCCGTGGCAGAAGATTAATCTGGCCTTCGACGACCGCTTCTGCATGGTGTTTGATGAGAACGATCTGCGCATCAGCGCCGACATCACGGCTCCGGATGCTCACTAGCTAACATATTGCTGTCATCTGCGCAGCGTATGCTGTGACTGAATGCCGGAATACACCCTGCCCGGCATTCACACCCTCATTTTTATTCTGCTGCATCGGAATCATCCTTCTCTCCCGGCATCGCAGGCACTTGTGATGCCGGCTTTTTTCCCTGAGCGGCATTCTTTCTCCCGCTGCGCCGGGCTTATCTTTCGCATATACTGATGACACCCGGCGAACGATAAGGACACAGGCATGAGGACCCGGCATCTGATGGCGCTGTTTACAGGAGTGCTGATACTGGCCATCATCCTGCCCATTTCACTCAGCATCTGGCAGGCGGCGCGGCAGGCCAAAATGCAGTTCTATCGTGAACTGGATGACTATTCCAACCGTATCGTCGTTCGGACGCTGCAGGTTGCCGACCAGGCCCGGGAAGCGTTACGAGAGGCTGACGCACACACCGCCGCCTCCTGTAGCCCTGAACATCTGCTTACGCTCCGCCGCATCGCCTATACCCATCGCTACATTCAGGAAGTGCTCTGGCTGCGTGATTCCGTGCCGCAATGCTCCTCCCTGGAAGACCATAGCGTCGCGGTCACCTTCCCCCCGCCGGACCATATTGCCCCCGACGGCTATCGCACCTGGCTGACCTCAATTAACGATCTTGGCCTCGATCATCAGATGACGGCCATGGGCAGCCGGCAGCACATGGTGATGATCGACCCCGTCTCCTTTATTGATGTCGTTCCCGCCAGCGAAGAGAAGATCCATACCATGCTGTTTGGCCTGGACCACCAGAAAATGGTGATCAGCAGTCAGCCGCTGCCGGCGAAAGTCTGGCAACGCATTAAAGATCCGCATGTGGATATGCTTACTCTGGATAACACGGTCTACCGGATCCAGCGCATTCCCGAGCTGGGCTCTGGCATCGTAACCTGGTCTTCAACCTTGCCGCTGCAGCAGCGCATTCGACAGCAGCTGTTCTTCTGGCTCCCTGCCGGCATTTTCACCAGCCTGCTCGCCACCTGGCTGCTGCTGCGTCTGCTAAGGCACCTGCGCTCACCGCGCAACAGCATGCTGGACGCCCTCAATTCCGAAGCGATTCAGGTTCACTATCAGCCGATTATTTCGTTGCAGGAAGGGAAAATTGCCGGGGCGGAGGCCCTGGCCCGCTGGCAGCAGCCCGATGGCACTTTTTTATCGCCGGATATCTTTATTCCCCTGGCCGAGCAGACCGGGCTCATCACGCAGCTGACGGAAGATATCGTCAGGAAAATTTTTGCCGATCTCGGCCCCTGGCTGCGGCAGCGGCCGGAAGTGCACATCTCCATCAACCTGTCGGTAGATGATTTACGCTCGCCCACCCTGCCGACGTTGTTGCACAATCAGCTACAGCACTGGGGGATCGCCGCCGAACAGATCATCCTTGAAATCACCGAGCGCGGGTTTGTCGACCCGGAGACCACCATGCCGGTGATCGCTCACTACCGTCAGGCTGGCCATCGGATCTCGATTGACGATTTCGGTACCGGCTACTCCAGCCTGAGCTATCTGCAGAAACTGGACGTCGACACGCTGAAAATCGATAAATCTTTTGTCGATACCCTCGAGTACCGGCCGCTGACGCCGCACATTATTGAAATGGCCAAAGCGCTCAATCTGGCCACCGTCGCCGAAGGGGTGGAAACCGAAAGCCAGCGCGACTGGCTGCGCCAGCACGGCGTTCAGTACGCCCAGGGGTGGCTGTACAGCAAAGCGCTGCCAAAAGAGCAGTTCATTCTGTGGGCAGAGCATAACCTCCATGCGCATTAAGCGGCGGGTGGCTTGAGCGGAACGTCAGGAGGCGCTACTTCAGATAGGATTTAATCACCTGCATCACCGTCTCCAGATCCGCTTCGCGCTGCGTCTCGTCAGGCTCTTTCACCACATGGTCGGTAAGATGCCCCTGAATAACCTGCAGCATCATGCCGTTGACCGCGCCGCGGATCGCCGCCAGCTGCTGTAATATTTCAGCGCACTCATGCTCGCGATTAAGCATTTTCTCTAACGCGATACTCTGCCCCTGAATTTTCTTCAACCGGGTCAGTAACATCTTTTTATGTCGAACTGTATGTGACATTGCACGATCCACCGTTTCATTCTGTCCGGGATTACCGACCTGCGTGGTCAGCAACGCCTGCCAGCATACCATGATCCTTTTTATTAGCCGCTTTATCTACTGGGGGGTAGTATTTTACTACTGGGGGGGAGTAGGATAATCGCACTTTTGGCAAGGATCCCGATATGAACGATTTCACTTCCCTTCTGCAGCAGGGCAATGCCTGGCTGTTTATACCCAGCGCAATACTGCTCGGCGCGCTGCACGGCCTCGAACCGGGCCATTCAAAAACGATGATGGCCGCCTTTATCGTGGCGGTACGGGGAACGTTAAAACAGGCGGTACTGCTGGGGCTGGCGGCCACGGTTTCCCATACGGCGGTGGTCTGGCTGATCGCCATGGCCGGCCTGTGGTTTGGCCGCGGCTGGAACGCCCAAACCTCTGAACCCTGGTTTCAGCTGGTCTCAGGGATTGTCATTGTGCTGATTGCCTGCTGGATGCTCTGGCGCACCTGGCGCGAATCGCAGCCTCACACGCACCATGAGCACCACCATGAACATGAGCACCACCATGAACATGATCACCACCATGACCATGATCACCGCCATGACCATGATCACCGCCATGACCATCACCATGCGTCCTCATCCGCCGCGCCGCTGGTGGCGGAGAAGTGGCAGGACGCGCATCAGCGGGCCCATGCTCAGGAGATCAACCGGCGCTTTGATGGCCGCCAGGTGACGACCGGGCAGATCGTACTGTTTGGCCTGACCGGGGGGCTGATCCCCTGCCCGGCGTCCATTACCGTGCTGCTTATCTGTTTACAGCTGAAGAAATTCTCGCTGGGCGCCACGCTGGTGCTGGGCTTTAGCGTTGGTCTGGCGCTGACGCTGGTGGCTTCCGGGGCCATCGCCGCCCTGAGCCTTAAACATGCCACCCGCCGCTGGCCGTGGCTTAACGACCTCTCGCGCAAGGCGCCCTGGTTCTCAGGCTTACTGATTATTGTGGTGGGGATCTACATGATGCTTCATGGCCTGAGCGGCCTGTAAGCGATGAAAGGCCCTCTCCGTGATGAAGAGGGCGATGGGTTAATTCAGGAGACTATTTCCCGGGGAGGGCTGACCGCGTTGCGGCTGACGGGCTGGCTGAACCACGGTAGGCACAGCTGGATCAGCGGCCCAATCGACAGCGCGTAGATGACGGTTCCGACGCCAAATTTGCCCCCCAGCAGCCAGCCAATCAGCAGTACGGAAAGCTCGATCGCCGTCCGGATACCGCGCAGTGACCAACCAGTGCGAGCATGCAGACCGGTCATCAGGCCATCGCGCGGCCCGGGGCCAAAGCCCGCGCCAATATACATTCCGGTAGCGATAGCGTTCAGCACAATCGCTCCTACCAGCAGCGCACTGCGCGCCACCATCGACTCCAGCGGCGGCAGGACGGCCAGCGTGGCGTCCGCCGCTAGTCCCAGCACGATGACATTGCTCACCGTGCCGAGCCCCGGCATTTGCCGGATCGGGATCCACAGCAGCAGTACCGCCGCGCCGGTCAGGATAATCACCGTACCGAAACTGATACCCAGCTGTTTAGCCACCCCGAGATGGAAAACATCCCACGGATCGGCGCCGAGATTGGCATGCACGAAGAGCGCCGTGGACACGCCGTAAAGCACCAGACCAATATATAACTGCAGCAGGCGACGAAGCATATTTTTTCCTCAACATCATTGCGAATGCCCTAATCATCAGCAAAAATGGACTGATAATTAATGGCCAGTTTTGGAAAAGTGGATCGCTATGTCAGCCCGACGCTTTGGAACCCAATCGCTGGTACGCCTGCTCGGCAACTGGCAGGAGACCAGCTCACGCACGCCGCTATGGCGCCAGCTGGCGGAAGCGCTCCGCCTGCTGATCCTTGATGGTCGCCTGACGCTGCAAACGCGCCTGCCCGGCGAGCGCGAGCTGGCGGCGGCCCTGAACGTCAGCCGGACCACCATCGCCAGCGCCCTCGGCCAGTTGCGGGAGGAGGGCTTTCTCTACAGCCGCCAGGGGAGCGGGTCACGCATTGTTTTGCCGGAACGCCCCGCCGATCTTCCTCTGCCTGCCGGCATCTCATCTACGCTTAATCTATCTACCGCCGCCCTCAGCGCCGGGCCGGAGGTCCATCAGGCCTTCCAGCACGCTATGACCCTGCTGCCGCCCTATCTCGCACAGACTGGCTATGACCAGCAGGGGCTGCCGGTGCTGCGGGAGGCGATTGCCCGGCGCTACAGCGAACGCGGTCTGCCGACGCGGCCCGATGAGGTGATGGTGGTCAACGGCGCCCTCAGCGCCTTCGCGCTGATCCTGCGCCTGTTCACCGGGCCGGGCGATCGGGTGGTTATTGACGCCCCCACCTATCCGATGGCCATCAGCGCCATTCAGGGCGCCTCCTGCCGCCCCGTCGGGGTTGCGCTTCCGCAGCAGGGATGGGACTGCGATGGACTGGCGGCGACTATTGCGCAGACTGCGCCGCGGCTGGCGTGGCTGATGCCGGATTTTCACAACCCCACCGGACGCTGTATGGATGCCCCCACCCGCCAGCGGGTTGCGGACATCGCCGCCAGGACGCGAACAACGCTGGTAATCGACGAGACCATGGCCGACCTTTGGTATAACGCGCCGCCGCCCCCGCCGCTGGCCAGCTTCAATCCCGATGCCGCGGTGCTCACCATTGGTTCGGCCGGGAAAAGCTTCTGGGGGGGACTACGTATCGGCTGGATCCGCGCCAGCGCGCGGACCATCGCCTCGCTTATTCAGGCCCGCGATTCGCTGGATTTGGGTACGCCGCTGCTGGAGCAACTGGCCTGCAGCTGGCTACTGGAAAATGCCGCCACACTGCTGCCGCCGCGGCGGGATATGCTCAAGGCGCGCCGGGACATGTGCGAAACGCTGATGGCGGAATATTTTCCCCGCTGGCGGTTTTCGCCACCGGAAGGTGGGCTCTCTTTTTGGGTGGAACTTCCTGACATGCTGGCCACCCTGTTCTCTGCGCGTGCGGAAAGCCAGGGGATCCATATCGGCACCGGTACGCGGTTTGGGCTGGAAGGGGCGTTCGATCGCTATTTACGTCTGCCGTTTACGCTGCCGGATGAAGCATTGCGCCGGGCCTTCTCCACGCTACAACCGCTGTGGCAAAGCCTTGCTGAACAGAAGGAAAATACACGTTTGCGAAAAATAATATAAGAAAATAGCGACGGGCTGACTTCAGCCCGTCAAATGACCTTCATCCATGAGGTATATGAGATGTTTTTATAAAATTGCCTGGCTATCCTGCCCTCTGGTTATGGCAACCCAATGACAGAAAGAAGGCAATTTCATTAATGCTGGCGCGGAATAGGAAACCCTTTCAGGGAAATAATAAAGCCATCTTCATCTTTTTTGATTTTAGCGCCGGTGTCACACCAGTCGGAAGCAATGCGAAAGAACTCATCACTACCGATATTCCAGTTCAGGCGGACGTGTTTTACGTATCCTGAGCGCAACATATCGCAAGCTTCGCTATAGTTGCTGGCTGTAGAGAATTGTTGTTTCATTTTTTCTTCTTCAGAAGTTTTCTTAATGCTTTGATTTCTTTAGGGGTAAGTGGCGTCGCTTCCTCTTCGGTATGCTGGCTGTCAATGTCCTCTTCCGTCACCCCCGCCTCACCTGCTGACTCCTCCAGCTGAAAAGCCAGCTGCAGCAGCTTTTCCGTTGCCGTTCCCAGGTTCTCGTTATTAACTTCCGCATAATGACGCAACTTTTCTTTTAGCTCTGCGTCAATTTTTACATTCAAAACCACTGTGGTCATAGCTACGCTTCCCGTGCAATAAAATCATCATAATTAATACACGAAGTTAACATGCTGATCCAGAGATATATTTTACAGCATGAGCCTGGCAACAAATTCCCATCAGTAAGATGCGCTTTATTTATGACATGCAAATGACATTAATATTTCAGTAGTATTTCAGATTTATGACAAGTAAATATTATGGAATAAAAGAAGGGGGGTTTAACAACAAAAACTAATATGCGATCTTTATCAGAAATTAATTATTGCAGGAATAAAAACCGGACAAATATAAGGGAAACACCAGGCGGGAGAAATGGGTGGGGGCCCTGCCAGCTACATCCCGGCACACACGTCGTCTGCTCTGGCTGCTTCCTTCCGGACCTGACCTGGTAAACAGAGTAGCGTTGCGGGAGAACCAACAGAGCCCCCATTGAGAGCGTTAGTTGCCTAACGCGCTGGCGCATTATCCCTGCTGACCTGGTGAATTGCAAGCTCACACCGTCCGCCTGCTGGTTTATTGCGCAATAACGCGAATAAAACCAGCCACTCACGGTCAGCCTGTGAGATTGCGAGCCCGCGCTCAGCACACATCCGGGTTATCCACCATACTTATCCTCTTCGTCCTCTTTTATCACCAGTACATTGTCTCGACGGTAATCGAATGACTGACTCATCACCACAGACCATCACTCTGCCTTTACCTGCTATTGAAGGGATGACCATCGCCTTTCAGGGCGTAAACTACCTGCGTCCTGAAAAAATGCTCGACTTCGCGACCATCAGTCCCGCGCCGGTGCGGGCGGTTACGCCGCTGGCGCTGCTCTATTCCACCGTCGGCGTGCTGCGCCAGGTGGAGCTACGCAAGCTGCCGGTCTATATCAGCGGTCGGGTGGTGTACCCTATCTCGTCGTTAACCATGCCGGGCCTGCGCGCGAGGCTGATCATCAACGCCACTTCGCAGCGGTTGAAATTTCTTGAGAGTCTCATCGCCAGCTCAGCCTCCGACAATGTCCATGGCATGCAGATCCTCGGCCTCGCTCTGACGTTCACCGTCGAACAGGCCGCCTGACCCAGGCCGGCTGTACAGCTCCTGGCTTAGCGCTTATGCTGACGTTTTGCCGGTAACAGGACAGAAAATGGCTCCGCACGACACATTTCCCCAACGCGTCTGGCACATCGTGGCGTCGATACCGGAAGGGTATGTCACGACCTACGGCGAGGTCGCCCGGCTGGCAGGTTCACCGCGCGCGGCGCGCCAGGTGGGCGGCGTATTGAAGCGCCTGCCGGAAGGGTCCACCCTGCCATGGCATCGGGTGGTCAATCGCCATGGCGATATCTCCCTCACCGGCCCCGATCTACAGCGGCAGCGTCAGGCGCTGCTGGCCGAGGGTGTGCAGGTCTCCGGCAGCGGCCATATCGATCTCCAGCATTATCGCTGGGTTTATTGAAGGCAAAAAAAAGCCCCCATCCGGGGGCGTAGCGAGCTTACTGGGCGACAGGAACGGCGGTCTGCTGGACCGGAACCAGCGTCAGGTCGGCATGAGTGCCGCCCTGGTTTATTACCGTCTGCACGGTATCGGTAATAAACATCAACTGGCCGTTAACCGTGATCGCCGCGCTTAGCAGAATGCGAGCGTTCGGTTGAATATCTGCCGGGTTGTAAGGCAGCGCAAAGTTAAATGGCGCCTGTTTGCCTTCGGTACGCACCGCTTTTTGCGACAATACGCGGGCTGGCGCATCTGCCAGAGAAGCATCCGACAGGGTCACCGTCAGTACCGCATCCGGCGGTAAAGCGATTCTCTGGCGGATATTAATCGTCCCCGTGACGCTCGGCTGCTGCTGCGCCACGCTCAGCGTCGCGATACCGTAAGGGTCGGGCGCGGCCGCCTGCGTCGAAGAATTGTTCGAGTGGTGATTAGCACAGGCGGTCAGCGTCGCGGCGACGGCTAAGGCACTAAACATATAGGCAAATTTCATGATGTTCTCCTTATCATCCCTTAATACCCAGGAGGATGTTCCGCCGCTTCGCCGGCAGGAACTTTCGTGTCGTCAATAAGTGTGGCACAGATCTCAGATTTGTTCCTGTTAACTGGTCGTTATTCAGATTATTACACCCATCGGACCACTTGCGATTCCAGGTTATACTTGGCCACATTACGCGCGCTGCGCCGCTATTGTTAATTGAGGATAAGTATGAGTCAGGCACTCTCTAACCTGCTGGCATTATTAGATCTGGAAAAAATTGAGGAAGGGTTGTTTCGCGGGCAGAGCGAAGACCTGGGGTTACGTCAGGTTTTTGGCGGCCAGGTAGTGGGTCAGGCGCTGTATGCGGCAAAAGAGACCGTGCCCGTTGAGCGTCTGGTTCATTCGTTTCACAGCTACTTTCTTCGCCCCGGCGATAGCCAGAAGCCGATCGTTTACGATGTGGAGGTGCTGCGCGACGGCAACAGCTTCAGCGCCCGTCGGGTCGCCGCCATCCAGAACGGGAAGCCGATTTTCTATATGACCGCCTCCTTCCAGGCGCCAGAGAATGGCTATGAGCATCAGAAAGCAATGCCGGCCGCCCCCTCCCCTGACGGCCTGCCTTCGGAAACCGATATCGCTCGCAAGCTGGCGCATCTCCTGCCGCCGCAGGTGAAAGACAAATTCCTCTGCGATAAACCGCTGGAGATCCGTCCGGTGGAGTTTCATAACCCAATGAAAGGCCATATCGCCGAACCGGTGCGCCAGGTCTGGCTGCGCGCCAACGGCGCCGTCCCTGACAATCTGCGTATTCATCAGTATCTGCTGGGCTATGCTTCAGACTTTAACTTCCTGCCGGTGGCGCTGCAGCCGCACGGCGTTGGTTTCCTTGAGCCCGGCATGCAGGTCGCCACCATCGACCACTCTATGTGGTTCCACCGGCCGTTTAATATTAATGAATGGCTGCTGTATAGCGTCGAAAGCACCTCGGCCTCCAGCGCCCGCGGCTTCGTTCGCGGCGAATTCTACACCCAGGATGGCACGCTGGTTGCCTCAACGGTTCAGGAAGGGGTGATGCGCAACCGCAACGCATAAAAAAAGCCTCCCGGACGGGAGGCTTTTCGCTATCAGGAGAGAATGGCTTTTTTATCAGGCGTTATAGGCGTTTTCGCCATGGCTGTTGACGTCCAGCCCTTCGCGCTCCTGCTCTTCCGGCACGCGCAGCCCGACGGTCATATCCGCCACTTTGTAGCCGATGAACGCCACAACGCCGGACCAGACCACGGTGATGGCGATACTTTCCAGTTGCACCAGCAGCTGATGGCCCATGGTGACGCCTTCCGCATAACCGACGCCGCCCAGAGAAGTCGCCGCGAAGATACCAGTCAGGATACAGCCGACGATGCCGCAGACGCCGTGAACGCCGAAGACGTCGCAAGGATCATCCACACGCAGCCAGCGTTTCAGCGCAGTCACGCCCCAGATACCCGCCAGGCCAGAGGCGATACCGACGATCAGCGCCCCGCCGACACCGATATAACCACACGCCGGCGTAACGCCAACCAGACCGGCAATTGCCCCGGAGCAGGCGCCCAGCAATGAAGGTTTGCCGCGCAGAGCCCATTCGCCAAAGGTCCACGCCAGGATAGCCGCAGCGGTCGCCACGACGGTGTTAACGAACGCCAGGGCCGCAATTTCATTCGCTGCGCTGGCAGAGCCGGCGTTGAAGCCGAACCAGCCCACGTAGAGGATAGCGGTGCCAGTGAACACCATCGGCAGGTTATGCGGTTTGAACGCTTCTTTGCCGAAGCCCACGCGTTTGCCCATCATATAGGCGCCCACCAGCCCGGCGACCGCGGCGTTGATGTGCACAACGGTGCCGCCGGCGAAGTCCAGCGCGCCATGGGTCGCCAGCAGACCGCCGCCCCAAACCATATGCGCAATCGGCACGTAGGAGAGTGTCATCCATACCACCACGAAGATCAGTACCGCGGAGAAACGAATACGTTCCGCCAGCGCCCCGACAATCAGCCCGACGGTGATGCAGGCGAACGAGCCCTGGAATGCCACGTGGATATACTGATAGAAGGTGCCCATCAGCGCTTTCAGCTCAATATTTTTCAGCATCACCCAGTCAAAGCTGCCGAAGAAGCTGCCGCCGGTGCCGAAGGCCAGGGTATAGCCATAAATCACCCACAATACGCAGACCAGGCCAAAGGTGACAATCACCTGAGTCAGCATGGACAGAACGTTCTTACCGCGGATCAGGCCGCCGTAAAACAGCGCAATCCCCGGGATAGTCATAAACAGAACCAGCGCGGTGCAAATCATCATAAACGCGTTATCGGCTTTGTCCGCCACCGCAGGCGCGGCCATCGCCAGCCCCGGCAGAAGGGCTAATGCCCCCAGACCCGATTTCATTGTTGCCATTTTCATTGTTTCGTTCCCCATCACTGTGTGGTCTGGAAATTACAGTGCCGCTTCGTCAGCTTCGCCGGTACGGATGCGAATGACGCGCTGCAATTCAGCGACGAAAATTTTGCCGTCGCCAATTTTTCCGGTGTAAGCCGCTTTGCTGATGACATCGATGACTTCATCCAGCTGATCGTCGGCAATCGCCACATCAATCTTCACTTTTGGCAGAAAGTTGACGCTATACTCGGCGCCGCGGTAGAGCTCCGCGTGACCTTTCTGACGGCCAAATCCTTTGACTTCAGTGACCGTCAGGCCCTGAATGCCGATGGAAGACAAAGCTTCACGCACGTCTTCCAGTTTGAATGGTTTGATTACCACGGTAACCAGCTTCATAAGTCCCCTCCAGTCAGTATTCGGTAATGGCCGCAGCTAACACGATGGATATAAAGCAAGGGCTATGCCAGAAATGAAAAAAGGCCGCAAAGCGGCCCTTTGATGGCAAAAAACAGGGGACAGGTCAGGCAATATCCTGCGCAACGGCGCCTGGCGCGCAAAAATGCACCACAACGGTGCATTTGATGTAACGTTTTTGCACCATCGCAGGCCGCCCAGCGTTCCCTGCCTGCTGGTGGTGCATCAGGCGCTGAGCGACTCCTCTCTGGCGCTGGCCGCCAGCTCTTCGCCGGCCAGCTGCAGCTGATACATCTGCCAGTAGCGGCCTTTCGCCGCCAGCAGCTGCTGATGGGTGCCCCGCTCGACAGCCTGACCTCGATGCAGAACCAGGATGGTATCGGCCTCCACAATGGTCGAAAGCCGATGGGCAATAACCACGAGGGTGGTATGCTGGCGGACCTTCGCCAGCGCCTGCTGGATCGCCTGCTCGGTACCGGAGTCGATGTTTGCCGTCGCCTCATCCAAAATCAGTACCTGCGGGGTGTCCACCAGCACGCGCGCCAGCGCCAGCAGCTGCTTCTGCCCGACGGAGAGATTATTGCCCTGCTCGCCCAGTTGGGTGTACAGCCCATCGCTCATGCTGCGCGCCACCGCCGCCAGCTGCACCGCCTCCAGCGCTTCCCAAACCTGCGCCTCACTGATGTCCCGGCCCAGCGCGACGTTGGCGTAAAAGGTATCCGCCAGCACTACGGGATCCTGTTGCACCATCGCGATGCCCCGACGCAACGCGCTGTGGCTGAGGGATGCGAGCGGTCGACCATCGATGCGGATCTCGCCGTGGGTTAACGGGTAATAGCCCATCATCAGACTGGCGAGGGTACTTTTTCCGCTGCCGGTATGTCCGACCAGCGCCACGAAGCTGCGGGAGGGAATATCCAGCGTGATATCCTGGAGAACCAGACGGTCCCCCCGGTAAGCAAAGGAGAGATGGTCAATTTCCACCCGACCGCTGCTCAGCGGCGCGTCATCCGCACCCCACGCCTGGCGCGGGCGATCCATCAGCTCGAAAACGCGCTCGCCGGCGACCACCGCCTGCTGCAGCATCGACTGCTGGGTGGTCAGCTCGATAAGCGGCTCGTTAAGGCGTCCAAGATAGCTGATAAACGCGTACAGGACCCCAACCTCGATCGTGCCCACCGCGCTAAAGCCGAACAGCATCAGCAGCCCGCACAGCACCAGCGAGGAAAAAAGGCTCAGCAGCGGGCGCAGCAGAAAACCGTCCAGGCGCAGCGTCTGCATCCGCGCCAGATAGTGGGCATAGCTGGCCTCGCGCATCCGTTCGCCAAAGCGCGCCTGCTGGCGGAACTGCTGGATGACGCCCATGCCGTTGATCACTTCGTTGAAGCCATCGTTGATGTCGGCAAGCCAGGCGCGCACCCGCCGCACGATCGGCGTGCTATAGCGCTGATAGATAATCATCACGATCAGCACCGCTGGGAAAATCGCGATCGCCACCAGCGCCATCCGCCAGTCGAGGCTAAACATCGCCACCAGCATCGCGCCGATCAGCGCGGCGCTGCGCAGTACCGTAGCCACCACCGTCACGTACAGATCGCGAATGACTTCCGTATCGTTGGTTACCCGTGAGATAAGCTGCCCAACCGGCTGGGTATCAAACTCGCTGAGCGGCTGATGCAGGGCGGCATCCATCACGTCGCTGCGCAACTGCTGGACGACGCCGACCGCGGCGCGGTTAAACAGCAGCGACTGGTTATAGTGCAGGAGCGCCGCCAGCAGCTGCAGGCCGATATAGGCTACCGCCAGGCCGGCCACCAGCTTCAGCGGCAGCGTATGTTTCGCCACCATGTTGTCGATGAAATAGCTAATAAGCAGCGGGCCGCTCACTTCCGCCGCCGCCGCAATCCACATCATCGCCACCGCGATGGCCAACGGCTTGCGCCACGGTGAACCATAGGCCAGCAGGCGTTTAAGCGTCGGCCAGAGTTCGGTAAAGCTACGCATCCAGGGCCTCCTCTTGCGTCTGCGGGACCTCGTCGAGCGCGGCCTCCAGCTGCTGATATCGATACATGTCGCGGTACCAGCCGGGCTGCACGGCCAGCGCCTCGTGGCGGCCTCGCTGGGCAATATGCCCATGCTGCAGTACCAAAATTTCACTGGCCTCGGTGAGCGCCGACAGGCGGTGGGCGCTGATAATGACCGTCCGCCCCTCCCCCCACTGGCGCAGGTTATGCAGGATCTGGTGCTCGGTGCGGCCATCCACCGCCGATAAGGCATCGTCGAGGATCAAAATTTCGGCCTCCAGCAGCAGGGCGCGAGCAATAGAGATGCGCTGTTTCTGGCCGCCGGAGAGCATCACGCCGCGCTCGCCCACTTCGGTCTCGTAGCCCTGAGGCAGACGCAGAATGTCGTCATGCACGCTGGCCAGTTGTGCAACCCGCTCAATCTGCGCCTGCGTCGCGTCCGGTTTTCCCAGCGCGATATTATTGGCGACGGTATCGGAGAATAAAAATGGCGTCTGATTGACCACCGCCAACCGGGCGCGCCAGCTGTCGAGCTGCAGAATCGGCAGCGGCAGATCGTGAAAGCGGATCTCGCCGTGAGTGACGTCAAAATGGCGCTGCAGCAGCGCCAGAATGGTGCTTTTGCCGGCGCCCGTCGGCCCGCAGATGCCCAGCATTTGCCCCGGCTGGAGAGTAAAATTTACCTGCTCCAGCGAAGGTTTGCTCGCCTGCGGATAGATGAAATCGCGGATAGCAACCTGCAGGAGGCCGCGGCCTGCCGGCACCGCCTCGGTCCCGTCATCCACCGCCGGCGCCTCTTCAAGCATCGTGCGGATACGACCATAGGCCGCGCTACCGCGCTCCACGATGTTAAACATCCACGCCAGCGCCAGCATCGGCCAGATCATCAGGCCAAGATACATCACGAAGCTGGTCAGCTGGCCCAGGGTCAGGCTGCCGTGGATCACCATCCAGCTGCCGCCGCCGATGGCCAGCAGGTTAGCGGCCCCGATGGCGATATAGATGGTGGGGTCGAAGCGGGCGTCAATGCGTGCCACGCGCATGTTTTTCGCGCCGGTATCGGCAGCATCGGCAGCAAACTGCGCCGACTGGCGATCCTCCAGCCCAAACGCCTTAATCATGCGGATGCTGGTCAGGCTCTCCTGCGTGCGATCGTTGAGGCTGGAAAAGGCCGCCTGAGCAACGCGAAAACGTTCGTGAAGCGCATCGCCGTTGCGTTTGATCGCCAGGGCCATCAGCGGCATCGGCAGCAGCGCCAGCAGAGTAAGCTGCCAGCTAATCTGCGTCGACATCACAATCAATACCGCACAGCCCATCACCAGGGAATCCACGAGGGTTAATACTCCTTCGCCAGCGGCAAACACCACCCGGTCCACGTCATTGGTGGCGCGGGCGATAAGATCCCCAGTGCGATGGCGCAAATAGAACGCCGGATGCTGGCGGCTCAGTTGCCGGTAAAAATCTTCCCGCAGCTCAACCGCCAACTGGTAAGAAGCACCGAACAACAGCACGCGCCAGACATAGCGCAGCAGGTAGACCATCACCGCGATCAGCACCAGCGCGCCGATCCACATCCACACCTTCTCCGCGGTGTAATGTTGTTGCGTCACGCCGTCGACCACAATGCCCACCACCTTCGGCGGAATAAGCTGCAGGACGGCAATAATGACCAGCAGGGCAATTGCGCCAAGATAGCGGCGCCACTCCCGGCGGAAGTACCAGCTGAGTTGAGCAAATAATCGCAAGCAATAAAATCCTGATTTTGTAATGGGTTACGGCGCAATACCGTTATTCGACAGGCAAGGCGGTGGTATATTTTATCTGTTCCATGGCAAAACTCGAAGTGACATCCGACAGACCGGGCACACTGTTCACTAAACGTTTATAAAAGTCGTCATAGCGTTTCATATCAGCCACCTGCACCCGTAGCAGGTAGTCATACTCCCCCGCCATCCGCCAGAAGCCGAGCACTTCCGCCATCTGCGTCACTTCGCTCACGAACTGACAGTACCAGTCGCTGCTGTGATGCTGGGTCTTGATCAGGACGAACGCCGTCAGCCCCAGCCCCACCTTTTCCGCGTCCAACAGGGCGACGCGCCCGCGGAGAATACCCTCGTCTTCGAGCCGTTTCAGGCGTTTCCAGCAGGGCGTGGTGGTCAGATTAACGGCATCGGCCAGCGCCTGCAAAGAGAGGGTGCAATCTTCCTGCAGTAGCGCCAGCAGCTTACGGTCAATTTTATCTAGCATTGGGCATCCTCAGAGAAAATTTTGCTCTCATAATGGTAATCCACAGGTTAAATGGCAACAATTTTTCCTGCGCTTTCCGCTAAGCTAGGCACAAAATGACAAACAGGAAATCACGATGAATAGCGCCTGGGTTAAACATGCCATTAGCGAAATCAACGCTGACTATCAGCGCTCCGCCGACACGCACCTGATCCGTCTGCCGCTGCCCGCTTTTCCGGGCATCCACCTGTATCTGAAAGATGAAAGCACCCACCCCACCGGCAGCCTGAAGCATCGCCTGGCGCGGTCGCTGTTTCTCTATGGCTTGTGCAACGGCTGGATCAAAGAAGGCACGCCAATTATAGAGTCCTCCTCAGGGTCAACCGCCGTTTCGGAGGCCTATTTCGCCCGCCTGCTGGGGCTGCCGTTTATCGCTGTGATGCCTTCCTGCACCGCCAAGCGCAAAATCGAACAGATCGAGTTCTACGGCGGACGCTGCCATTTTGTGCAGAGCGCCGGCGAAATCTACGCGGCTTCCGAAACGCTGGCCCGCGAGCTGAACGGCCATTATATGGATCAGTTTACCTTCGCCGAGCGGGCCACCGACTGGCGCGGCAACAACAATATCGCCGACAGTATTTTCCGCCAGATGAGCCATGAGCCGCACCCGCAGCCGTCATGGATCGTCATGAGCGCCGGCACCGGCGGCACCTCAGCGACCATTGGCCGCTATATTCGCAGCCAGGGCTACGAGACGCAGCTGATGGTCGTTGATCCGCAGAATTCGGTGTTCCTCGATTACTGGCAGACCCGCGACGCCAGCCTGCGCAGCCCGGTCGGCAGCAAAATTGAAGGCATCGGACGGCCGCGCGTCGAGCCGTCGTTTATTCCCGACGTTGTCGATGAGATGCTGCGCGTGCCGGATGCGGCGAGCGTAGCCACCGCCCTGTGGCTGGAAACGCAGCTTGGGCGCAAGGTCGGCGCCTCGACCGGCACCAATATGTGGGGCGTATTGCAGCTGGCCACGCGGATGCGCGAGGAAGGTCGCACCGGCTCGATAGTGACACTCCTGTGCGACAGCGGCGAGCGTTACCTGGAAAGCTATTACAACCCGCAGTGGGTGGCGGACAATATCGGCGATATTGCGCCCTGGCAGGCGGAGATCGCCGGTCTGGTCGAAAGGCGATAAAAAAAGCCAGATAGAAGCCTATCTGGCTTGCTGGAAGGGTCTCTCTATTCGGGGGAATAAGGAAGATCAGGATTATCCAGCCAATGAGTTAAAAAATGGGAGACTGCCTGATTCCGGCAGTCGCCAATTACCGGCAAATGCGGCAGCTCGGCTTTCAGCTGCGGCATCGCGTTGCCCATGATGAACCCCCGCCCAACGCTGCCCAGCATCTCGCGGTCGTTCATCGCATCGCCGAAGGCCATGCACTCCTGCAGGGTGAAGCCTAAATGCTGGCTGAGCACCGCCAGCGCCGCGCCTTTATTGCAGCCAACCGGCAGCACCTCCAGACAGTCCATTGCCGAGAAGCAGAGAAATGCGCGATCGCCCAGCGTCTCATTCAGCTGGATCCGCAGACGGCGCAAATCGTCATGATCGCCGCAGAAACAGATCTTGGTGACATGCTGCGCCGACATACGCTTCAGATCGCACAGTTGATAGTGAAAGCCGCTGAATACATGCGCTTGCAACAATTCAGGCCTTGCCTGGCCGGTGAACCAGCCGCCATCGTTAAAGACGTGCATGCTGGCCTGGGTATCCCATTTGCCGTGCAGCACCGCTTCCGCCGCTTCGGGAGCGAGATCCTGGCGATAAAGCTCCTCCCCTTCCAGCGAATGGATGCGCGTCCCGTTGCCGGTGATCAGAAATGCATCAAGGGAAAATTCGCCAATCACATGGTGCATCTCCAGCACATGGCGGCCGGTGGCGAAGGTCAAGGTGATATCGCGCTCACGCAGCCGTTTCAGCGCGGAAAGCGTCTTTTCTCCAAGACGATGGTCCGGCATCAGCAGGGTGCCGTCCATATCAAATGCCGCCAGTTTTGCCATGGTATTTTCCCCGATGTGTGATGGGCTTCGCTTGTGTTGCAGTATCTCCTGGGATATACGGAAGTAATAGTGAATAGATATTATTAATTGTTCCGGGTTTACAGCGGCCCGGTGGACGACGGCCCCCATGCGACTCTTACACCGTTTAAATCAGTACCAGCGATTGTGGCAACCCTCAGCCGGGGCGCCGCAGCAGGTCACCGTCGGCGAACTGGCGGAGCGCTGTTTTTGCAGCGAGCGCCACGTCCGTACTCTGCTGCGTCAGGCGCAGGAGGCCGGGTGGCTAAGCTGGCAGGCCAGCTCCGGGCGCGGCAAACGCGGACAGCTCTCATTTCACAAAACCCCGGAAAGTCTGCGCAACGAGATGATGGAGCAGGCGCTGAACAACGGTCAGCAACAAATCGCGCTGGAGCTGGCGCAGCTTGCCCCGGTGGAGCTGAAAGCCCTGCTCCATCCCTTCCTCGGCGGTCAGTGGCAAAACAATACCCCCACGCTGCGTATTCCTTACTATCGCCCGCTGGAGCCGCTGCGTCCCGGCTTTCTCCCCGGCCGCGCCGAGCAGCATCTGGCCGGACAAATCTATGCCGGGCTGACGCGCTTCGACGAAGGCGACAATATGCCGATCGGCGATCTGGCGCACCACTGGCAGGTCTCCCCGGACGGCCTGCGCTGGCATTTTTATATCCGCTCCACGCTGTGCTGGCACAATGGCGATACGGTGGAAACCGTGCAGTTGCGACAGCGGTTACTGCTGCTGCTTGAGCTGCCCGCCTTGCGGACCCTCTTCGCCAGCATCAGCCGTATCGATGTCACCCATGCCCAGTGTTTAACAATAACCCTGCATCGCCCTGACTACTGGCTGCCGTTCCGCCTCGCCAGCTACTGCAGCGTGCTGGCGCATCCCGACGATCCGGCCATTGGCTGCGGACCGTTCCGCCTGAAGCGGTTTAGTCCGGAACTCGTCCGCCTGGAAAACCATCCCCGCTACCACCTGCAGCATCCGCTGATCCAGGCGGTGGAGTACTGGATCACTCCTCAGCTCTTTGACCGCGTTCTCGGCACCAGCTGCCGCCATCCGGTGCAGATCACCATCGGCGATCGCGAAGAGCTGCATAATCTGCGTCAGGTCAGCAACCGTATCAGCCTTGGCTTCTGCTATTTGACCCTGCGCCACAGCCCTCGGCTTAGCAAAGCGCAGGCCCAGCGGCTGGTGTCGATAATCCATCACTCGTCGCTACTGGATACGCTGCCGCTGGAGGAGGATCTGATTACGCCAAGCCATGAGGTGCTGCCGGGCTGGTCCATCCCGCAGGGACCGGCAAACAACGCGGTACCGCTGCCGGCCAGGCTCACCCTGCTCTATCATCTCCCGGTCGAGCTACATGCGATGGCCGAACAGCTGAGGCAACGTCTGGCTCTGCTGGGCTGCGAGCTGACGCTCCTGTTCCACGACGCTAAAAACTGGGAAGGCTGCCAGCATCTGGGGCAGGCCGACCTGATGATGGGCGACCGTCTGATCGGCGAAGCGCCGGAGTACGCCCTGGAACAGTGGCTGCGCTGCGATATGCTGTGGCCTAATTTGCTGACCGGGGCGCAATATGCTCATCTGCAGGCGACATTAGACGCGGTGCAGTCTCAGCCCGACGCTCGCAGCCGCAACGATGCGCTGCGCAACGTATTTAACAGCCTGATGGAAGACGCCATCATGACGCCGCTGTTCAAGTATAACTATCGGATCAGCGCGCCACCGGGGGTCAATGGTCTGCGCCTCAACGCCCGGGGCTGGTTCGACTTCGCCAGCGCCTGGCTGCCGGCCTCGTCGACGTGAGAGAGCTGGTGATGGAGGGCGTCTGGCGCTACCATATCGCCTTTATTCATTTAGTCAGGAATTGCCATGAAACGCGCCGTAGTTGTCTTCAGCGGAGGACAAGATTCAACCACCTGTCTGGTGCAGGCTCTGCAACAGTATGATGAAGTGCATTGCGTCACTTTTGATTATGGCCAACGCCACCGCGCGGAAATCGACGTTGCGCGCGAACTCGCCCTGAAACTGGGCGCCGTCGCGCATAAAGTGCTGGACGTCACTCTGCTCAACGAACTGGCAGTCAGCAGCCTGACCCGCGATAACATTCCGGTACCGGACTATCAGCCTGATGCCGAGGGTATTCCCAACACCTTTGTCCCCGGGCGTAATATTCTGTTTTTAACCCTGACGGCAATCTACGCCTATCAGGTAAAAGCCGAAGCCATCATCACCGGCGTGTGCGAGACCGACTTCTCCGGCTACCCGGACTGCCGCGATGAGTTTGTCAAAGCGCTGCACCACGCCGTCAGCCTGGGGATGGCGAAAGACATTCGCTTTGAGACGCCGCTGATGTGGCTGAATAAAGCCGAGACCTGGGCGCTCGCCGACTACTGGGGTCAGCTGGATCTGGTGCGCCGAGAAACCCTCACCTGCTACAACGGCATTAAGGGCGATGGCTGCGGCCAGTGCGCCGCCTGTAACCTGCGCGCAAACGGACTCAACCAGTATCTGGCGGACAAGGTCGGGGTAATGGCGGTGATGCAGCAAAAAACCGGACTGGCGCAGGCATAATCTCCGGGGATCGATTTACCGGAGCTTTGACTCAAATTCCCCGGTGGCGCGATGCTTACCGGGGCTACGGGTTCATCACCTGCCGTGGGCCCGCCACTCGCACGACGGTTGTCAGCGCAGGTTCATCTGGTCAAGTTTCGCACGCAATTCCCCTTCCAGCGGCAGCGCCTTCTGGGTTTTCAAATCGATACAAACGAAGGTAATCAGCGCATCGGCCACTACTTCGCCATTGGGGTTGAGGGTGACCACCTGGCTTAGGGTGCCGCTTTTGCCGTTGAGTTGCTCCAGTTTGCTGCTCACCGTCAGCACATCGCCCAGTACCGCCGGACGACGATAGTTAATATTGATATTCACCACCACGAAGGCGATGTTTTTCTCCATCATCCACTGAAACGCGGGGCTGTTTTCCAGGCCGTCCCAGCGGGCTTCCTCAAGGAACTCCAGGTAGCGAGCGTTGTTCACATGCTGGTAGACGTCCAGATGATAGCCGCGAACTTTAATTTGTGTCTGCATAGCACTAATGCCTTTCTGTTATTGTTGTTTATGAGGTAAGAGGTCACACCACTTGATGCAACCTCTTTATCCTGGCAAAAAATCACCGCTGTGCAAGGTCTGGCATAAAATTTACAGCGTCAGATGGGCTAAATTGCGCTCCACCAACGCGCTCCCCATTCCCGGGACCTGCTTCAGATCATCGAGGGTTTTGAACGGCCCGTACTCTTCGCGGTAGCTGACAATAGCCTGGGCTTTTTTCAATCCTACGCCATTCAACGCCTGCGCCAGCTGTTCGGCGCTGGCGCGGTTAATGCTGACCTTTGTCGCCCCGTTGTCAGACTCGCCGGGCACCGCTTCCGCCTTCGCCGAAGAGGACGCCTGCACATTTTCTTTATTCACCGCCGCTTTGCCGCTGGCGGGTGCCGCCAGCGCCCCCTGTACCCCTACCGCAAAAACCAGAACGCCCGCGGCCATCAGTGCTTTTATTCCATATTTCATGCTGATATCTCCTTGTGTGTAGACAGCAAGGTCACGATAGCGTCAGTGCGGATAGTCGACAAAAGGCAAATCACAGAAATGGAAAGGGCCGCGAAAGCGGCCCTTGAGGATTACATCGTGTTGCTCATTTTTGCGAGACGACGCGAAATTACTGCTGCTGGTCGATGCTGTCGCCGAGCTTAATTTTCGCCGCCTTGCGCAGGTTGCTCATCAGCGCTTCGAAAGCGATTTGGGCATTGTTCTGGGTGATCCCCTGAACCATGGCCTTCTTCTGCTCTTCCGGCATGCTGCCGGCTTTCACCTCATCCAGCGCTACCAGCACCACATCGCCTTGCATATTGCTGCCCACGCCGTAGACCGGTTTACCCTGCTGCGGCAGCGGCAGGGTAAATGCCAGCTGGCTCAGCGGATCCTGGCCGGTACGAGAAAGCGTCTGCGGCGCGCCAAAGCTCAGGCCAGCCGACTTCATCGCTTCATCGCCTTTGCCGTCTTTCAGCGCCGCCAGCAGCTTGTCGGCCTCCAGTTTCGCCTGCTGTTCCGCTTTATTGTGCTTAACGATATCGCTAACCTGTGCCTTCACTTCGGCCAGCGGCTTCACCGCCTCGGCTTTGTGTTCGCTAATGCGCAGAACAAAAGCGCGATCGCCGTCAACGGTAATGATATCGGAGTTGCTGCCCGGCGCGCCGTTCTCACCCACCAGACCGCCGTTGAAAATAGCGTCAGCGACCGGTTTAAAGTTCAGCTCCTCCGGCAGGTTATCGCGGCCAAACCAGCCGGTTTCTACGACCTTCATCCCGGCGACCTGCGCTGCGCTCGCCAGCGATTCATTATCGTTGCTGGCCGCATCGCTCACCTTCTGCTGCAGCGCGTAGTAAGCATCCAACGCTTTTTCCTGCTTCACTTTCGCCGCAATGTCATTACGCACGTCAGCCAGCGGCTTCACCTGCGCCGGCTGGACGTCGTCCAGACGAGCTACCAGGAAGCCAACCGAGGATTTGATCACGCCAGACAGCTGGCCTTTCTCTTTCAGCCCGGCATCTTTCAACTCAGGCACGGTAGAGGCATCTTCCATCCACCCCATATCGCCACCGTTGCGGGCAGAGATAATATCGGTCGATTTTTCTTTCGCCAGCGTGGCGAAGTCCGCTCCTTTTTGCAGCTCGGCCAGTACCGCTTTCGCATCGGCTTCAGTTTTGGTCTGAATCACGCTGTAGCGGTTGCGCTGCGGCTGAGTGAACTGATCCTTGTGCTGGTCGTACCATGACTGAATCTCTTCGTCAGAGGCGCTCTCCTGCATGCTGGCGGCATCCATTTTGATGTAGCTGACGCGGAACTGCTCCGGCGCCATAAAACGGGCCTGATTCTGCTGCCAGAAGGCGTTGATTTCCTCATCGCTGGCGGTCTGTTTTGCCGCCAGGGCATTTACGTTGATGGTCGCTTCGCGGACCACCCGCTGTTGAGATACCAGCGCCGCCAGCTGATCGGACTCGCCCGGCAGCATGAAGTCGGTACCCGCAATGGCGTTAATCAGCTGCTGCGTGGTCAGCTGGTTACGCAGCGCCTGGGCGTACTGATCGGTGGTCATCCCCATCTGGGCGACAATACCGCTGAAACGCTGGTTGTCGAACTTACCGTTCGTCTGGAACGCCTGGGTCTGGAAGATCGCCTGCTTCACCTGCTCATCGCTGATGCTGAGGCCCAGCTCGCGGGCATACTGATCCAGAAGCGACTCATCGATCAGGCGGTTCAGCACCTGCTGGCGCATGGTTTTCATGTAGTTTTCGTTCGCCGCCAGCTCGGAGAATTGATCGCCAAGCTGCTGCTGCATACGGTTACGTTCGCTGGCGACGGCGTTTTCAAACTGCCCACGGCCAATCTCCTGGCCATTCACTTTTGCGGCATAGTTTTTGCCACCGCCAATCAGGTAACCACTCACCCCGGTCAAAATGAACGAGACGATAATGATACCGAAAATAATCTTGAGCACGACGCTGTTGGCGGCCGTGCGTAGGTTGTCCATCATGGTGTAACAACGCTCCGCTGTAGATGACTTTAGCTCGCGCAGCATAGCACGTGATGGCCGCCGCGCGTGAGGACGTATTTTGACAAGAAAACAGGGTGATTGTCAGCCCACAAGTGGCGATAAACACACATAAAGTGGTCTGAAAAGGCAATAAAAAAGGCACATCTCACGATGCGCCCTTGTACTTCGTCACATTCCCTGACGGGAAAGCCGATCAGTTCACCGCGTCTTTCAGCGCTTTACCAGCACGGAAGCCCGGCACTTTTGCGGCAGCGATAGTAATTTCTTTACCTGTTTGCGGGTTGCGACCAGTACGGGCGGCACGTTCTTTAACAGCAAAGGTACCAAAACCTACCAGCGCAACGTCATCCCCAGCCTGCAGAGATTCAGTAACAGAAGCGATTAAAGCATCTAACGCACGTCCAGCTGCAGCTTTAGAAATGTCCGCACCCGCAGCAATTTTGTCAATCAGTTGAGATTTATTCACTGTTCTCTTCCTCTCTTTATAATTTATATCGCACCTGAGTCCTTCATAGTGCGACCGCGCAGCAGTTATATCAGGACTGTCATGCCCTTACAACAGCAGTTGTCGATGACCCCCCTGCCAGCGATCTAAGTTAGCTACACAAAAAAAGGCTGGCAAGTCCGAAATGACTTACCAGCCCTATTTTTATTAGCGCAATTTGCGCAGAATCACTATTTCGCGGTCACAACCTGCATGCCGAACGGTTCGTTCTGCAGCGCAAGTGTCAGAACTTCCTCGATTCGTTTCACCGGATGGATATCCAAATCGGCGATAACGTTATCCGGAATTTCTTCAAGGTCGCGTTTGTTCTCATCAGGAATCAGAACAGTCTTAATGCCGCCGCGATGCGCCGCCAGCAGTTTTTCCTTCAGACCGCCGATCGGCAGCACCTGACCACGCAGAGTAATTTCACCGGTCATCGCCACATCAGCGCGTACCGGGTTGCCGGTCAGGCAGGAGACCAGCGCCGTGCACATGGCAATACCCGCGCTCGGACCATCCTTAGGCGTCGCCCCTTCCGGCACGTGCACGTGAATGTCACGCTTCTCGTAGAAGTCGGCGTTAATGCCCAGCTTGTCAGCCCGCGAACGTACCACCGTCAGCGCAGCCTGAATCGACTCCTGCATCACCTCGCCCAGCGAGCCGGTGTAGGTCAGCTTGCCTTTGCCCGGCACGCAGGCGGTTTCGATGGTCAGCAGATCGCCGCCCACTTCCGTCCACGCCAGACCGGTCACCTGACCGACGCGGTTCTCACTATCGGCGCGGCCATAGTCGAAGCGCTGTACGCCGAGATAATCATGCAGATTCTCACCGTTAATTTCGATGTGTTTCAGCGATTTATCCAGCAGCAGTTGCTTAACGGCCTTGCGGCACAGCTTGGAGATTTCACGCTCCAGGCTACGTACCCCCGCTTCCCGCGTGTAGTAACGAATAATGCCGATAATGGCGCTATCGTCGACGGTCAGCTCGCCTTTCTTCAGCGCGTTACGTTCGATCTGCTTCGGCAGCAGATGACGTTTGGCGATGTTCAGTTTTTCATCTTCGGTATAGCCGGAGAGACGAATCACTTCCATACGGTCCAACAGCGGCGCCGGAATGTTCATGGAGTTGGAAGTCGCCACGAACATCACGTCGCTGAGATCGTAATCCACTTCCAGATAGTGGTCGTTAAAGGCCACGTTCTGTTCCGGATCCAGCACCTCAAGCAACGCGGAAGCCGGGTCGCCGCGCATGTCGGAAGACATTTTGTCGATCTCGTCCAACAGGAACAGCGGGTTTTTGACCCCCACTTTCGCCATTTTCTGGATCAGTTTGCCCGGCATCGAGCCAATGTAGGTCCGACGATGACCGCGGATTTCCGCTTCATCGCGCACGCCGCCAAGCGCCATACGAACGTATTTCCGTCCGGTCGCTTTGGCGATGGATTGACCCAGCGAGGTTTTACCTACCCCCGGCGGTCCCACCAGACAAAGGATTGGCCCCTTGATTTTGTTCACCCGGCTCTGCACCGCGAGATATTCAAGGATGCGATCCTTCACGCGCTCCAGGCCATAGTGATCGGTATCGAGGATCTCCTGGGCCTGACGCAGGTCTTTTTTGACCTTACTGCGCGCATTCCACGGCACCTGCACCATCCAGTCGATGTAGCCACGCACGACGGTCGCTTCCGCAGACATCGGCGACATCATCTTCAGCTTCTGCAGTTCCGCTTCGGTTTTTTCTTTCGCCTCTTTCGGCATTTTCGCCGCGTCGATCTTACGCTTCAGCGCTTCGTTTTCGTCCGGGGCGTCGTCCATCTCGCCGAGTTCTTTCTGAATCGCTTTCATTTGCTCGTTCAGATAGTACTCGCGCTGAGATTTCTCCATCTGCTTTTTGACGCGGTTGCGAATGCGCTTCTCAACCTGCAGCAGATCGATTTCCGATTCCATCATCGCCATCAGATATTCCAGACGTTCGTTAACGTCGGACATCTCAAGCACAGACTGCTTGTCAGCCAGCTTCAGCGGCATGTGCGCCGCGATGGTATCCGCCAGGCGCGCCGGATCGTCGATGCTGTTCAGCGACGTCAGCACTTCCGGTGGGATCTTCTTGTTCAGCTTGATATAGCCTTCAAACTGGCTGATAGCGGTGCGAACCAGCACTTCCTGCTCGCGTTCGTCAATCGCCGGCGAGTCGAGATACTCCGCTTTCGCCGAGAAATGCTCGCCATTATCAGACAGCGCAGAAATGCGAGCACGCTGCAGCCCTTCGACCAGCACCTTCACGGTGCCGTCCGGCAGCTTCAGCATCTGCAAAATAGACGCCACGGTTCCAACGGTGAAAAGATCGTTTACACCCGGCTCATCCGTCGACGCTTCTTTCTGCGCAACCAGCATGATTTTTTTATCATGGTCCATGGCCGCTTCGAGGCAACGGATAGATTTTTCCCGCCCTACGAACAGGGGTATGACCATGTGCGGATAAACCACCACATCGCGCAATGGCAATACGGGGATTTCAATGCGTTCAGAACGCTCAGGATTCATAGAGCTCTCTCTTAGTTTAAAGTCCGCCAGGTAGCCGACGACGCCACACTCCACTGCATCGTCGTTAATATGTAATCCAGTATATGGGGATGTATTCCACACATTCAACGGCGGGAATGCAGGAAAAATAAAAGGGGAGATGAAATCCCCCCTTTTTGTTAACTGCTTGAGTGAAATGGTTAATTATTCACCAGATGCCTGCTGAGCTTCCGGTTTGCCGTAGATCAGCAGCGGTTTGCTCTGACCGGCGATAACCGACTCATCAATGACCACTTTTTCGACATCTTCCATCGAAGGCAGGTCATACATGGTATCCAGCAGCGCCGCTTCCACAATTGAGCGCAGGCCACGGGCGCCGGTTTTACGCGCCATCGCTTTCTTGGCGATAGCGTCCAGCGCTTCGTCGCGGAATTCGAGCTCTGCGCCTTCAAGGCTAAACAGCGCCTGATACTGCTTGGTCAGGGCGTTTTTCGGCTCTTTCAGGATCTGGATCAGGGCTTCTTCGCTCAGCTCGTTCAGGGTCGCCACTACCGGCAGACGGCCGATGAACTCCGGGATCAGACCAAACTTGATCAGATCTTCCGGCTCGACCTGAGCCAGCAGTTCCCCTTCGCTCGCTTTGTCGGACTTCGCTTTTACCGTCGCGCCAAAACCAATGCCGGAGCCGGTTTCCACACGGTGGGAAATCACTTTGTCCAGGCCAGCGAACGCGCCGCCGCAGATAAACAGGATCTTGGAGGTATCAACCTGCAGGAACTCCTGCTGCGGATGTTTACGCCCGCCCTGCGGCGGAACGGCGGCAACGGTCCCTTCGATAAGCTTCAGCAGCGCCTGCTGCACGCCTTCGCCTGAGACGTCGCGCGTAATCGACGGGTTATCGGATTTACGCGAAATTTTGTCGATTTCGTCGATATAAACGATGCCGCGCTGCGCTTTCTGCACGTCGTAATCGCACTTCTGCAGCAGTTTCTGAATGATATTTTCGACGTCCTCACCCACATAACCGGCTTCGGTCAGGGTAGTGGCGTCCGCCATGGTAAACGGCACATCCAGCAGGCGCGCCAGCGTTTCCGCCAGCAGCGTTTTACCGGAACCGGTCGGCCCGATCAGCAGGATGTTGCTTTTACCCAGCTCTACGCCATTGCTGGTATCGCCATTGCGCAGACGCTTGTAGTGGTTGTATACCGCGACCGCCAACACCTTCTTCGCCTGTTCCTGACCGATGACGTAGTCATCAAGGTGGTGGCGAATCTCGTGCGGCGTCGGCAGCGCGCTGCGCTCGCGGTGCGGCGCCACTTCTTTAATCTCTTCGCGAATGATGTCGTTACATAAATCAACGCATTCGTCGCAGATATACACGGATGGCCCGGCGATCAGCTTACGCACTTCATGCTGGCTTTTGCCGCAAAAAGAGCAATACAACAATTTGCCCGATCCATCTTTGCGTTTATCTGTCATGAGTCCAAACCTCTTTTTAAGTTCTTTGTGCCGCACACGACGACGCAAATGCCATTCTCAGGCGCAAGCCGCCATATAGCGTTGTGCCGCCCTTCATTAGTATATACACAAAATCCTTCGCGCTACATCGAGCCGGTAGCGAAGCCACCGGCCGCAAGCCTGCCAGACAAGCGGCCGAATAAAAGCCAACCGCTCGCACAGACGTGGCGAGAAGGATGAAGCATAAAGCGGCACCCTTGCGCCTTGGGCATCAATTACGATGGGTCAAAATAGAGTCGACCAGCCCGTACTCCACGGCTTCCGCAGCAGACAGGAAGCGGTCACGCTCGGTGTCACGCTCAATCTGCTCAAGAGACTGGCCGGTATGATGCGCCATCAGCTCATTCATGCGTCCTTTCACCTTCAGGATTTCACGGGCGTGGATCTCAATATCCGTCGCCTGTCCCTGATAGCCGCCCAGCGGCTGGTGGATCATCACGCGGGAGTTCGGCAGGCAGAAGCGCTTGCCTTTCGCCCCGGCGGTCAGCAGGAACGCGCCCATAGAAGCGGCCTGCCCCATACAGATGGTGCTGACATCCGGCTTGATGAACTGCATGGTGTCATAAATCGACATCCCGGCGGTGATTACCCCGCCCGGAGAGTTAATGTACAGGTAAATGTCTTTTTCCGGGTTTTCCGCTTCCAGAAACAGCATCTGCGCCACGATCAGGTTTGCCATGTGGTCTTCGACCTGGCCGGTCAGAAAAATGACGCGTTCCTTAAGCAGACGGGAGTAGATATCAAAAGAACGTTCACCGCGTGAGGTCTGTTCAATGACCATCGGCACCAGGGCCATATGGGGTGCAAAGTTGTCTCGTTCGCCACTGTATGACATTTCCGTCTCCTGGAGTAATTTTAAAATACCTGCTGCACTGATTGTAACCTTACGGACGGATTATCAGCCACAGTTTCTATCCGCTGAATGCGTCACCGCCTCTTCAATACGCGTGCGATTGCGGATGCAGTTGCCACCCCCGGTAATGGGGATGGTGTTGCCATATTTCAAGCATAACAAGCTTTTGCTGTAACGCTATCATGGTTAATGCGTTTTCGCACCGTGCCTGTGGCTATCATTATCTTAAAAAAAAACCCGCCGCCTTTCGGCAACGGGTTTTTGCTCGAACCTTAAACGATAGCGGCGAAATTACGCCTGCTGGTTCATCAGTTCGTTGAAGGAAGTGGCTTTTTCAGACACTTTGGCTTTCGCCAGCACGGCTTCAACAGCCTGCTCTTCCAGCGCCACGTTGCGCATGTTGTCCATCAGCTCTTTGTTCTTGCTGTAGAACTCAACGACTTCAGACGGATCTTCGTACGCAGAAGCCATCTCTTCGATCAGGGCTTTTACGCGCTCTTCGTCAGCTTTCAGCTCGTTGGTGCGGATCACTTCGCCCAGCAGCAGACCAACAACGACGCGACGTTTAGCCTGCTCTTCGAACAGCTCGCGCGGCAGTTCCAGAGCCTGTTTCTCATTGCCGCCGAAACGCTGAGCAGCCTGACGACGCAGCACGTCGATTTCGCTGTCGATCAGGGCAGCCGGAACGTCGATCTCGTTGGCTTTAACCAGACCTTCGATAGCCTGAGACTTCACGCGGTTACGCACAGCGCCTTTCAGCTCGCGTTCCATATTTTTACGCACTTCAGCGCGCAGGCCAGCGACGGAACCATCTTCCACGCCGAAACGTTTGATGAACTCTTCGGTCAGCTCAGGCAGTTCACGCTCTTCGACTTTCTTCAGGTTGATAACGAACTTAGCCGCTTTACCTTTCAGGTTTTCTGCGTGGTACTCTTCCGGGAAGGTCACGTCGATGGTGAACTCTTCACCCGCTTTGTGGCCTTTGATACCGTCTTCGAAGCCCGGGATCATGCGACCCTGGCCCATCGCCAGTACGAAGTCAGAGGCTTTGCCGCCTTCGAACTCTTCGCCGTCAACAGAACCGGTGAAGTCGATGGTTACGCGATCTTCAGCGTCAACCGCGCCTTCTTTTTCTTTCCAGGTCGCCTGCTGCTTGCGCAGAGTTTCCAGCATGGTATCAACGTCAGCGTCGGTGACTTCAACAACCGGTTTTTCAACTTCGATCGCGTCCAGACCCTGCAGTTCAACTTCCGGATACACTTCGAACTCTACCGCGTAGGTGAAGTCTTCGCCCAGTTTGTATTCGCCCGGAACGTAGTTCGGCGCGCCGGCCGGATTGATTTTTTCTTTGATGATCGCGTCAACGAAATGACGGCTCATCAGGTCGCCCAGCACGTCCTGGCGAACGGAAGCGCCATAGCGCTGAGCAACAATATTCATCGGCACTTTGCCTTTACGGAAGCCGTCAATGCGAACTTTTTTCGCTACGTTGACCAGCTCGCTTTTGACAGCATTCTCGATGCTGTCAGCGGCGATAGTAATCGTTACACGGCGCCCAAGGCCCTGAGTGGTTTCAACTGAAACTTGCATCTTGTTACCTCAAAAAAATCACAGTGCTCGGTCAACTCTGGAAGCGCGTGTAGGTGGCTTCGCAGAACCGGGATGCCCTCTTCAAATCAGAAACACATTCCCTGTCGTCAGAATCATCCCGAAGACATTCATATATAAGACGCGGCATTATAGCGGCATCACTTTTGTGAGTCGAGAACGGTTGTCGCCTGGTGCTGCGGCATTTTTCACATTTCCCGCTCAAATTTGCCCGCAAAAGCGCTGACTTTGCGCATTTTCCAGGCAAAACAAAACGGCCCGTAGGCCGTTTTTGCTAAATCTGCAAGCAACATACTGGAAAAGCGCCAGCGGTTGCAAATGGGATTTCTAAGCGATACTCCCTGCGCCGCGGCACGGCGGCGAAGCAAATACCGTATCCTGTAATGCTTCCCATTCTTTAATCGTGTAGGTGTGCAGCGCCAGGGCATGCACCGTATTCGACAGCTCCTCGGTTAGCGTGCCGTAGATCATACGGTGGCGATTGAGGAAACGCTCGCCAGTGAAGCGATCGCTCACTAACACCACTTTAAAATGACTTTCAGAGCCCGCAGGGACGTTGTGACGATAACTTTCATCCACGACTTCGAGATACATCGGGTCGAACGCTGCTCTAAGTTTTGCTTCGATCTGTTCACGTATCATCATGAATTTTCTCCTCCGACAACGCTGAGATGCCGCCACTCCATTTAAATGTTAGCCGCTTTTACCGCTTCCATTAGGAGAAAACAACAAAAAATTAGCATTGTTCTGATATTTTCATTCAAAAGTATCACGTTTACTGGCTCTGGTCGCCAAATCCGTCGGGGAACGAGCCATTAACCGTGGCGGGACGCTCAGAAAACCGCCAGCACGATGGATTTACACGCGTTGCCACTTCCCCTTGCCGTTGGCAATGCTATGATGGCGGTAATTTTCCTTATAACAACACCATGCGTTGAGACCTGAACATGCTTAAGAAGATTCTTTTCCCGTTGGTCGCCATGTTTATGCTGGCAGGATGCGCCACGCCGCCGACCACCATTGAAGTATCGCCGAAAATCACGCTGCCGCAGCAGGATCCAAGCCTGATGGGCGTGACCGTCAGCATCAACGGCGCCGATCAGCGTCCGGACCAGGCGCTGGCGAAAGTGACGCGTGACAATCAGCTGGTCACTCTCACCGCCTCCCGCGATCTGCGCTTCCTGCTGCAGGAAGTGCTGGAGAAACAGATGACGTCTCGCGGCTACATGATTGGCCCGAACGGCGCGGTCGATCTGCAGATCATCGTCAACAAACTCTATGCTGACGTCTCTCAGGGTAACGTGCGCTATAACATCGCCACCAAAGCCGATATCGCCATCATCGCCACCGCGGCAAACGGCACGAAAATGACCAAAAACTACCGCGCCAGCTACTCCGTTGAAGGCGCCTTCCAGGCCTCGAACAAAAACATCGCTGATGCCGTCAACAGCGTCCTGACCGATACCATCGCCGATATGGCGCAGGACACCAGCATCCACGATTTCATCAAGCAAAACGCGCGTTAATGCTATCGCGAACCCGGCCTCCGCCGGGTTCGTGCTTTATGCTATGTCCAGTCATTACTTACGCATTTTTCAGCAGCCGAAATCAGCCATTTTGCTGATCCTTGGCTTCGCCTCCGGTCTGCCGCTGGCCCTCACCTCCGGTACCCTGCAGGCCTGGATGACGGTGGAAAATATCGATCTGAAAACGATCGGTTTTTTCTCGCTCGTCGGCCAGGCCTATGTCTTTAAATTCCTCTGGTCCCCGCTGATGGACCGCTACACGCCGCCGTTTCTTGGGCGTCGTCGCGGTTGGCTGTTGACCACCCAGGTATTACTCCTGCTGGCGATCGCGACGATGGGCTTTCTTGAGCCGGTCACCCAATTACGCTGGATGGCGGCGCTGGCGGTGGTGATCGCCTTCTGCTCGGCGTCGCAGGATATTGTGTTCGACGCCTGGAAAACCGACGTGTTGCCAGCAGAAGAGCGTGGCGCCGGCGCCGCGATCAGCGTGCTGGGCTATCGCCTGGGGATGCTGGTCTCCGGTGGACTGGCCCTGTGGCTTGCCGACCGCTATCTCGGCTGGCAGGGGATGTACTGGCTGATGGCGGCGCTGCTGGTGCCCTGCATTATCGCCACGCTGCTGGCGCCCGAACCGAGCGACGTTATCCCGGTCCCCAGATCGCTCGAGCAGGCGGTAGCCGAACCGCTGCGCGATTTTTTCGGCCGCAACAACGCCTGGCTGATTTTGCTGCTCATCGTCCTTTATAAGCTTGGCGATGCGTTTGCCATGAGCCTGACCACCACCTTCCTGATCCGCGGCGTGGGATTTGACGCTGGCGAAGTGGGAATGGTGAACAAAACCTTAGGCCTGTTCGCCACCATTCTCGGCGCCCTGTACGGCGGCGTCCTGATGCAGCGGCTGACGCTGTTTCGGGCACTGCTCATTTTCGGTTTGCTGCAGGGGGTCTCTAACGCCGGCTACTGGCTGCTGTCGATTACCGATAAGCACCTCTATTCCATGGCGACCGCGGTATTCTTTGAAAACCTGTGCGGGGGAATGGGGACGGCGGCATTTGTCGCGCTGCTGATGACGCTATGTAATAAGTCGTTCTCCGCCACCCAGTTCGCGCTGCTCTCGGCGCTCTCTGCGGTCGGTCGCGTATACGTTGGGCCGATTGCCGGCTGGTTTGTCGAGGCTCACGGCTGGTCGACCTTCTATCTCTTCTCTGTCGTTGCGGCGGTGCCGGGGATTGCCCTATTGCTGCTGTGCCGGCAAACGCTTGAGCATACCCAACGCACCGCAAGCTTTATGCCGCGTAGTGAGTTCCCGCAGGCCTATGCGCTGGCGCTGGGGCTCCTGACTCTGGGCTGCCTGCTGCTCGCGGTGTGGCTGGCGCTGCTGATCCTCAACGCGCTGGATTATACGTCGTTCTCCTTCCTGTCCGGCCTGCTGGAGGTTGCCGCGCTCACCGCCGTCGGCGGGATTTTGTTCGGCGGCCTGCTTGACTATCTGGCGCTGCGTAAAACCCGCCTGATTTAAGGATCCAGCATCATTATTAGCCGTTGTAATTACGAAACGTAATTATAACGGCTTATTAACGCTTTTATATTGTCCGCCGCGCTATTTGTTGTTTTGTGCGTTTTTGATTTCTGGAAATTATTGACAGTTTTCGTTCGATTCTTTAAATAATTTAACCGATTCAGCTCCGGGGATTTTATTTTTCGTTTTCACAATGTCTTTTATTTGATAATTAAATGTTAAACAATTGTTCTAATTTGTGGGTGGTTATGCCCATTAGCCGCTAAGCACTCCTTTTCTTATCCCTTTCGTTATCAATCCCGCGAAAATCAGGCTTTGCAAGCGATTAAGTAACACTACGTTACATATGTGACAAACCAAGCAGAAGCCGCTAACACAGAACTGACAGAGATCCAATCATGTTTACAGTAATGCAACCTTACCGTAAAATGCCCATACACTTTAAACGCCACCAGATCCCGTGGAATTGAGGTCGTTCAATGAGACTCAGGAAATACAATAAAAGTTTGGGATGGATGTCATTAATCGCAGGTACTGTATTACTCAGTGGTTGTGATTCTGCACTCCTTGACCCAAAAGGACAGATTGGACTGGAGCAACGCTCTTTGATTCTGACGGCCTTCGGCCTGATGATGATTGTCGTTATTCCCGCCGTCTTGATGGCAGTAGGATTTGCCTGGAAGTATCGCGCGAGCAATAAAGATGCGAAGTATAGCCCGAACTGGTCACACTCCAACAAAGTGGAAGCTGTGGTCTGGACGGTACCTATTCTGATCATCCTGTTCCTGGCCGTTCTGACCTGGAAAACCACTCACGCACTGGAGCCAAGCAAACCGCTTGTCCATGACGAGAAGCCAATCACCATCGAAGTCGTATCGATGGACTGGAAATGGTTCTTTATCTATCCGGAACAGGGTATTGCTACCGTTAACGAAATCGCCTTCCCGGCGAACGTACCGGTACACTTCAAAGTGACCTCTAACTCGGTGATGAACTCGTTCTTTATTCCGCGCTTAGGTAGCCAGATTTATGCAATGGCCGGTATGCAGACTCAGCTGCACCTCATTGCTGACGAAGCTGGTACTTATGACGGTATCTCCGCTAGCTACAGTGGCCCGGGCTTCTCAGGTATGAAGTTCAAAGCGATTGCCACCCCGGATCGGGCGACTTTCGATCAGTGGGTTGCAAAAGCCAAACAGTCTCCGAACTCCATGGACTCCATGGCCGCGTTCGAGAAAGTGGCTGTGCCTAGCGAATACAACAAAGTGGAATATTTCTCTAACGTGAAACCGGATCTGTTCAAAGATGTTGTGAACAAATTCATGTCTCACGAGAGCATGAACATGTCTAAACCTGAAGGCGAGCACGCTGCTCACGACGGGATGGAAGGCATGGACATGAGCCACGCGGAAACCGCTCACTAAGGGGCCGAGGAAGAAAACGATGTTCGGAAAACTTACACTGGATGCAGTGCCCTACCACGAACCTATTATCGTGGTAACGGTGGCTGCGATTATCATTGGGGGACTGGCGCTTCTGGCAGCCATCACTTACTTCGGTAAGTGGTCCTACCTATGGAACGAGTGGCTGACTTCTGTCGACCACAAACGTCTCGGTATCATGTACGTTATCGTGGCAATCGTCATGCTGCTGCGTGGCTTTGCTGACGCCATCATGATGCGTAGCCAGCAGGTGCTGGCTTCGGCCGGGGAAGCCGGCTTCCTGCCGCCTCATCACTACGATCAGATCTTTACCGCCCACGGCGTTATCATGATCTTCTTCGTGGCGATGCCGTTTGTTATCGGTCTGATGAACCTGGTGGTTCCGCTTCAGCTCGGCGCGCGCGACGTAGCCTTCCCGTTCCTCAACAACCTGAGCTTCTGGTTCACCGTTGTGGGCGTGATTCTGGTTAACCTGTCTCTGGGCGTTGGTGAGTTCGCGCAGACCGGTTGGCTGGCCTATCCGCCGCTGTCGGGAATTGAGTACAGTCCTGGCGTAGGGGTTGATTACTGGATTTGGGCGCTGCAGCTCTCCGGTATCGGTACTACCCTGACCGGTATTAACTTCTTCGTGACCATTATCAAGATGCGCGCCCCGGGCATGACCATGTTCAAGATGCCAGTATTCTCCTGGGCATCTCTGTGCGCTAACATCCTGATTATCGCCTCGTTCCCAATTCTGACCGTCACCATCGCGCTGCTGACCCTGGATCGTTACCTGGGCACCCATTTCTTTACCAACGATATGGGTGGCAACATGATGATGTACATCAACCTGATTTGGGCCTGGGGTCACCCGGAAGTGTACATCCTGGTTCTGCCGGTGTTCGGGGTCTTCTCCGAAATCGCCGCGACCTTCTCGCGTAAGCGTCTGTTCGGTTACACCTCTCTGGTATGGGCAACCGTCTGTATTACCGTTCTGTCGTTCATCGTTTGGCTGCACCACTTCTTCACCATGGGTGCTGGCGCGAACGTAAACGCCTTCTTCGGTATTACTACCATGATTATCGCGATCCCGACCGGGGTTAAGATCTTCAACTGGCTGTTCACCATGTATCAGGGTCGCATCGTCTTCAACTCGGCGATGATGTGGACTATCGGCTTTATCGTGACCTTCTCCGTAGGTGGGATGACCGGCGTGCTGCTGGCGGTACCGGGCGCGGACTTCGTTCTGCACAACAGCCTGTTCCTGATTGCGCACTTCCATAACGTTATCATCGGCGGCGTAGTGTTCGGTTGCTTCGCAGGTCTGACCTACTGGTGGCCGAAAGCCTTTGGCTTCACCCTGAACGAAACCTGGGGCAAACGCGCTTTCTGGTTCTGGATCATCGGCTTCTTCGTGGCGTTTATGCCGCTGTACGTGCTGGGCTTCATGGGTATGACCCGTCGTCTGAGCCAGCAGATCGATCCGCAGTTCCACCCGATGCTGGTTATTGCAGCTTGCGGTGCGGCGCTGATCGCCTGCGGTATTCTGTGCCAGCTGATTCAGTTCTACGTGTCTATTCGCGACCGCGATCAGAACCGTGACCTGACCGGTGACCCGTGGGGTGGCCGTACGCTGGAGTGGGCAACCTCTTCTCCACCGCCGTTCTACAACTTCGCTATCGTTCCTCAGGTTCACGAACGTGATGCCTTCTGGGAAATGAAAGAGAAAGGTGAAGCGTACAAACAGCCTGCTCACTATGAAGAAATTCATATGCCGAAAAACAGCGGCGCCGGCATCGTGATTGCCGCCTTCGCTACGGTATTTGGTTTCGCCATGATCTGGCATATCTGGTGGATGGCGATCGCCAGCTTCATCGGCATCGTAGCGACCTGGATTATTAAGAGCTTTGACGAGGACGTGGATTACTACGTACCGGTTGCAGAAGTCGAAAAACTGGAAAAACAGCATTTCGATGAGATTAACAAAGCAGGGCTGAAAAATGGCAACTGATACTCTTGCGCATACTGCCCACGCGCATGAACACGGGCACCATGATACAGGACCGATGAAGGTATTCGGTTTCTGGATCTACCTGATGAGCGACTGCATTATCTTCGCTACGCTGTTTGCTACCTATGCCGTTCTGGTGAACGGCACGGCCGGCGGACCGACGGGCAAAGATATTTTTGAACTGCCGTTCGTTCTGGTTGAAACCGCACTGCTGCTGTTCAGCTCCATCACCTACGGCATGGCGGCTATCGCCATGTACAAAAACAACAAAAGCCAGGTGGTTTCCTGGCTGGCGTTGACCTGGTTGTTTGGCGCCGGATTCATCGGGATGGAAATCTATGAATTCCATCACCTGATCATGGAAGGCTTTGGTCCGGATCGTAGTGGCTTCCTGTCCGCGTTCTTCGCGCTGGTCGGCACCCACGGTCTGCACGTGACCTCCGGTCTTATCTGGATGGCGGTGCTGATGTTCCAGGTTTCACGTCGTGGCCTGACCAGCACTAACCGCACGCGTATCCTGTGCCTGAGCCTGTTCTGGCACTTCCTGGACGTCGTGTGGATCTGCGTGTTCTCGGTTGTCTATCTGATGGGGGCGATGTAATGAGTCATTCTACCGATCATAGCGGCGCTTCTCACGGCAGCGTGAAGAGCTACATGACAGGATTTATCCTGTCCATCATCCTGACGGTCATTCCGTTCGCCATGGTGATGAGTGGCTCCGCCTCGCATGCGGTTATCCTTGGCACCATTCTGGTGACCGCTGTGGTGCAGATCGTGGTACACCTCGTGTACTTCCTGCATATGAACAGCAAGTCCGATGAAGGTTGGAACCTGACCGCATTTATCTTCACCGTAATCATCATTGCGATCGTGGTTGTCGGCTCCATCTGGATTATGTGGAACCTGAACTACAACATGATGATGCACTAAGAGCGGCGAGTATGTTTAAGCAATACCTGCAAGTAACGAAACCAGGCATTATTTTTGGCAACCTGATCTCCGTGATCGGCGGTTTCCTGCTGGCCTCCAAAGGCCACATCGACTATCCGCTGTTCGTCTGGACGCTCCTTGGAGTATCCCTGGTGGTCGCCTCGGGTTGTGTATTCAACAACTACATCGACCGGGACATCGATCGTAAGATGGAACGGACGAAAAACCGGGTGCTGGTCAAAGGGCTGATCTCGCCAGAAGCTTCGCTGGTGTACGCCACCTTGCTGGGTATTGCTGGCTTCATGCTGCTGTGGTTCGGCGCTAACCCGCTGGCCTGCTGGCTGGGGGTGATGGGGTTCGTGGTTTATGTCGGCGTCTACAGCCTGTACATGAAACGCCACTCCGTCTACGGCACGCTGATTGGCTCACTCTCCGGCGCTGCGCCGCCGGTGATTGGCTACTGCGCGGTCACCGGTGATTTCGACAGCGGTGCGGCGATCCTGCTGGCTATCTTTAGCCTGTGGCAGATGCCTCACTCCTACGCCATCGCGATTTTCCGCTTTAAGGATTATCAGGCGGCGAATATTCCGGTGCTGCCGGTGGTGAAAGGCATTTCGGTCGCCAAAAACCATATTACGCTGTACATCGTCGCCTTTGCCGTGGCAACCCTGATGCTCTCGCTGGGCGGCTACGCCGGGTATAAATACCTGGTCGTGGCGGCAGCGGTCAGCGTCTGGTGGCTGGGCATGGCGCTGCGTGGCTATAAAGTGGCCGATGATAAAGTCTGGGCGCGTAAGCTGTTCGTCTTTTCTATCGTCGCCATCACCGCGCTGTCCGTGATGATGTCCGTTGACTTTATGGTGCCGGATTCACATAGTCTGCTGGCTTACGTGAGATAATTACGCACTCCCGTACGATCTAAAGCCCCGTATTTACGGGGCTTTTTCTTTCCTGTTTCATCATCGCTTTCTTTCTCATTTCATACTTCCCTCCCCTCCCCCCGTCGCTTTCCCGCTATCTTTCATATCAAAAAATGAGGAAAAATTGAGCCAGTACGCATCGGGCATCACTCGCGCCGCACGGTCCTGCAATGCTACCTTTCGCCGGGGCTCTTGCCCCTTTGGGAAATAATCACTACAAGGAATTGCAATGAAAGAGTTAACACTGAACGAAATGGAGTATATCTCCGGTGGCTTTAATCTGTTCGGCGCAGCCAGCGGCTTCGCCAGCTTTGTCGCCAACTCTGGCGTCGGCTTCACCTCTTTTGTTCTGACCTCCGGCACCGCATTTGCCTCCTTCGTCGGCGACAGCGCGATGGCGTTTGGTTCCTTCCTGACCGGACAGTCAAACTGGGAAACCTTTGTGACCGCCGGAAAGGAAAACTGGGGAAGCTTTGTTAACACCGCCGGCAACAGCTGGAATACTTTCGTGAATAACGCGGCCAGCGACTGGAACACCTTTCTGACCAAAGCGTCGGCCTAAGCGACGTCTATCTTAGGGCAGCGCCACTGGCTGCCCTGTTTAACCCACCAGCATCGCCTGCGCGCTATAGAGCAGATCGAGGTGATCGCGGCATAACGCTTCCAGCGAAGTGCGCGATTGATGACTGGTCAGACTCAGCGCCCCCCACCAGGTCCCTTCCCTGTCGGTTAACGGCACCGCCAGCACCAGCATGCCAATCTCAAACTCCTGCTCAATAGTGGCGTATCCCTGGCGCCGTACCTGGGCGATTTTCTCCATCAGCGACGCAATATCGGTCACCGTATAGGGGGTACGTTGTTCCCGGGTTATGCGCTGCAGGACGGTCTCACACTCTGCTTCCGGCAGCGAAGCCAGCCACAATCGCCCCCCGGCGGTACAGAAAATGGGCACCCGCTCCCCAAGCCGCACCGACGTAGAGTTGAACGGCGTATGCCGACTGCGGGCGATATAGACCAGTTCATCTTCATCCACCACCCCCACCGAGGCGTGCTCTTCCGTCCGACTGGCGATGTATTCGACAATCGGCCGTACCATGCGAGGAAACTGCGCCGAATCGACATAGGCCTGGCCAAGCCGCAGCGTCTTTGGGGTAAGCCAGTAATAGCGCCCGTCGGTTTGCAGATAGCGCTCATGCAGGAGCGTCAGCAGAAAACGTCGCGCGGCGCTTTGCGTCAGGCCGCTCATTTTCGCCGTCTGGGCGACGGTGAGCTTTGGGCAGGTTTTGGAAAAAAGCTGAATTAGCGCCAGCCCTTTTTGTAAACCGACGATCAGATCGCGTGGATGAATGGTGTTTTGCATATTCGCTCACATTTTTGCAACATCATTATCGATTTCCTGCGATTATCGCAGCGTTCGTGCGATTAACAACCGACATGTCCGAATTCTGCGTTGTCGCTCCCAGCTTCCACTGAAATACTTTCACAACATTAATTTAACAAATGAGGTTTGAAATGGTCAGTGGAACTACCCAGGTTGTCGCCGTGATTGGTCATCCGATCGCCCAGGTGAAATCGCCAGATAACTTCAACCGCTACTTTGCCGAACAGCACATGGACAGCGTCATGATCCCGGTGGATATCGTCCCGGACGCGGTGGCCGCCTACCTCAACGCCCTGCGCGGCTGGCAGAACATGACCGGCGTGCTGGTGACGGTGCCGCATAAACAACGCGCCGCCGCGCTGGTCGACGACCTCACGCCGCGCGCCCGCCGACTCAACGCCGTCAATGTGATCCGCAAGCTGGCGGATGGCCGCCTGCAGGGCGATATGCTGGACGGCGTCGGCTTTCAGCTCGCCGCCGAGGCGCAGGGTTTTCAGCCGGCAGGTAAGCAGGCGCTGCTCTCCGGTTGCGGCGGCGTCGGCAGCGCCATCGCCTGGGGACTGTGCGAGGCGGGGATCCGTCGGCTGGCCCTGCACGATCAAACCCCGGCCACCCGGCAGCGCCTGCATGACCTTCTGGCTGAGGCCTTTCCGGCGGTGCAACTGAGCGCGCTGCCAGACACCCTTTACGGCCTCGATCTACTGGTTAATGGCTCACCGGCCGGCATGGCCGGATTTGATGAGCTGCCTCTACCGCAGGCGCTTCTGGATACGCTCGACAGCACCACTCATGTGGCCGACGTTGTCACCGCCCCGGTGATGACGCCGTTGCTCACTTTCGCCGCCGCCCGTGGTTGCAAAGTACAGACCGGGCCGGAAATGGCGCTGGCGCAGATGAGGCTGATGGGCCAGTTTATCGGCGCCATCCCGCAGGCGCAGGGAGCGGCGGCATGAAGAGCTGGGATGTGATCGTCATCGGCAGCGGCGCGGCCGGTTTTGCCGCCGCGGTCACCGCCTGCTGTAAAGGGCTGTCGGTGCTGATGCTGGAGAAAGCCGGCCAGTTCGGCGGCACCTCGGCCATCTCCGGCGGCGCCGTGTGGCTGCACGATACCGACCAGGCGCGCGCCGAGGGCAAAAGCGGTAGCGCCGAGGCGATGAAAACCTACCTGCGAACCATTATCGGCGAGGGCCAGTACCGCGAAGATCTTGCCGAAGCGTTTGTCAGCGCCGGGCGGGAGGCGCTGGCCTTTCTCGAGCGTGAGGGGGCAGTAAAGTACAGCCTGCGTCCGCTCTCGCCCGATTACTATCCGGATGAACCCGGCGCAGTCGACGTCGGTCGTGCGCTGGAGGTGGTGGAGTATGACGGCCGTGAACTGGGGGACGCGTTTCGCGACCTGCGTTCACCGCCGCCGGGGATGCTGCTGTTTGGCGGGATGATGGTCAACCGCGTCGATATTCAACATTTTCTCGACATGCGCCGCTCGCTGCGCTCCCTGGCCCATTGCACCCGGCTGCTGCTGCGCTATGCCCGCGACCGGGTGAAGTACCCTCGCGGTACCCGCCTGGCGATGGGCAATGCGCTGATTGCCCGCATGGCGACTACGGCGCTGCGTAAAGGCATGAGCCTGCGGCTGAATGTCAATGTTCTGACGCTGTGCGAAGCGCAAGGCGCGGTCCGCGGGGTGGAGATTGAGTATCAGGGGCAAAGAGAGACGCTGCACGCCCGCCGCGGGGTGGTACTGGCCGCAGGCGGCTTCGCCGCGGGCGCGCTGGCGGCGCGCTATCGGCCACATACCCGCGAACACTTCACCATGTCGCCGCCGGCCAACGATGGCGCCGCGCTGCATCTCGCGGCGGCGCTTAACGCTCGCGAGGGAGCCGATCGGCCATCCAATTTTTTCTGGGCGCCGGTATCGGTGCTGACCCGGGCCGACGGCAGCGAGGAGCGCTTCCCCCATCTGGTAACCGATCGCGCAAAACCGGGCGTGATTGCCGTCAATCAGCGGGCGGTACGCTTCGTCAACGAGTCCAGTTCCTATCACCATTTCGCCAGCGCAATGCAGGATGCAGCGGAAAATGCCCCCTGTTTTTTACTCTGCGACGCCCAGGCGATGAAGCGTTATGGCCTCGGGCTGGCACGCCCGGCGCCGGTCAATAATGACGCCCTGGTCGCCGCCGGCTATCTGCACAAAGCCGATACCCTGGCCGCGCTGGCGCAACAGCTTGGTCTGGATGCCCAAACCCTGAGCGAGACGGTAGCCCGCTACAACCGCGACGCCGCGCAGGGCGTGGATCGGGAATTTGCTAAAGGCGGCAACAGCTATAACCGGGCGATGGGCGATCCGGGCCATCAGCCTGACGCCTGTAATGCCCCCCTGCTCAGCGCGCCGTTCTATGCCATCAAACTTTATACCGGCGATCTGGGGACCTCACGGGGCCTGGTCACCACCGCCGATGCCCAGGTCGTCAATACCGAAGGACACCCCATCCCGGGGCTGTACGCGGTGGGAAACGACATGGATTCGCTGATGGCCGGCACCTATCCGGGCCCCGGTATCACCCTCGGCCCGGGGCTGACGTTTGGCTATCTCGCCGCCTGCCATCTGGCACAACACTCCACCCACTAATCAGGAAAACATCATGATCTACGAAAAACGCACGTACACCATCAATCCGCTGAAAATGGCCGACTGGCTGGCGCTGTACCAAAGCGATGCCCTGGCGGTGCAAACCGACCATCTCGGCCAGCTAATCGGCTTCTTTTTTACCGAGATCGGCGTGGTCAATCAGGTAGTGCACATCTGGGCTTATGAAAGCCTGGACGATCGTCTGGTGCGCCGCGCGCGGATGGCCCAGGACGAACGCTGGCAGACCTTCTCGCGTAAAAATCGCGAACTGGCCGCCGTGGAACGCCTCGAGTCGGTGCTGATGCGCCCCACCGCTTTTTCACCTCTGCAGTAAGGAGTCCAACATGAGCGGGCCTGTGAAGGTGGATGTGCTGGTGGTCGGCTCCGGCGCCGCGGGGCTCTCTGCCGCGGTGACTGCGGCGATGCACGGCGCCAGCGTCATGGTGGCGGAGAAAGCGTCAGTGCTCGGCGGAACCAGCGCCTGGTCCGGCGGCTGGCTGTGGATCCCCCGCAACCCGCTGGCGCGGGCGGAGGGCATCGACGAAGCAGCCGACGCGCCGCTGACCTATCTGCAGCATGAGATGGGGGGCGAAGCCGCCGATATTCGTCTGCAAACCTTCCTGCGTTACGGGCCGGAGATGGTGGAATTTTTCCATCAGCGGACGGCGGTGCAGTTTCTCTCGGGCAGCGCCATGCCGGACTTTCACCCGTCGCCGGGTGCGGCGAACGGTGGGCGGTCGGTCACCGCGCAACCCTACGATGGCCGCCTGCTCGGCGACTGGCTCCATCGCCTGCGTCCGCCGCTGGAAACCATTAGCCTGGGCGGGATGGGCATCGCCGGCGGCGCGGATATGGCGCATTTTTTCAATGCCACCCACTCGCCGCGCTCCGCGCTGTATGCTGCCCGCCGCCTGCTGCGCCACGGCTGGCAGCGGCTACGCGCCGGACGGGGGCAGCATCTGGTCAATGGCAATGCGCTGGTCGCCCGTCTGCTGCGATCCGCCCTCGACGCCGGCGTGCGTTTTCAGCTCAATGCCCCGGTGGTCCGGCTGCTGCAGGGTCCGCCGGGCGTGTCCGGCGCGGTGCTGCGCAGCGACGGCGGGGAGATTCACGTCGAAGCTGGCGCCGTGGTGCTGGCCTGCGGCGGTTTTCCCCACGATCGCCAGCGGCTGGCGCAGGTGGTGCCTCACGCTGCGGAGGGTTACGGCCATTTCTCCGCCGCACCGCCGGACAATCAGGGCGAGGGGATCAGGCTTGGCGAATCCGTCGGCGGCCAGTTCGACACTTCCCTGCGCCACCCGCTGGCCTGGGCGCCGGTGTCCCGCGTCACTCTGGCCAGCGGCCAGCAGCTAATGTTTCCTCATCTGGTGGAGCGCGCCAAACCCGGGGTGATCGCCGTCCTGCCCAACGGCAAACGTTTTGTTAACGAGGCCGACTCTTATCATGACTTTATCGCCGCCCTGCTGGCGGCCACACCCGCGGGCGACACGCCGCAGGCCTGGCTGCTGGCCGATCGTCGCGCGCTGCGTCGCTACGGCCTGGGCCACGCCAGACCGTTCCCGTTCACTCCCACCGCCTGGCTGCGTACCGGCTATCTGCAGCGAGGAAACACCCTGGCGGAGCTGGCGAAGCAGTGCGCTATCGACGCCAATGCGCTGGCGGAAACCGTTGAACGCTTTAACCACTTCGCCAGCACTGGCGAAGACGTCGATTTTCACCGCGGGGCATCAGCCTATAACCGCGCCCAGGGTGACCATCAGGTGACGCTCGGACCGCTGCGCGAAGGGCCGTTCTACGCGGTGCGCATTCTGCCCGGCTCGCTGGGCACCTTCAGCGGATTGCAAACCGACGAACACGCCCGGGTGCTGGATGAACAGCAGCAGCCGATACCGGGTCTGTACGCCATCGGCAACGACATGTCGAGCGTGATGCGCGGCTATTACCCCAGCGGAGGGATCACCCTCGGGCCCGCCATGACCTTCGGCTATCTGGTGGGTAAAAATCTGGCAAAAAAAACAAATATAAACAATAACATAACTTGACTTCCACGAATGGATGCACCCTAACTCTCTTCACCTGCAACTGTACCGGAGCCCTTTATGAACAAGCGTACCCTATCGCTCGCCGCGCTGACCCTGCTCGATGTCCCTCCCCCCGAACAGGTGCGGATTGCGGCCAGAACCGGTTTTACCCACGTTGGGCTGCGACTGCTCCCCGCCACACCGACCGACCCGGACTACGACATGCTGGGCGATACCCCGGCCGTCCGGGCGACGCTCGCCGCGTTGATGGAAACTGGCATCCGCGTGTCGGACGTGGAGATCGTCCGCCTGACCCCCGGGTTTACCCTCGACGATCGGCTGCAGCGTTTTATGGAGACCGCCGCGCGTCTTGGCGCCGGACAGGTGTTAGTCGCCGGCAATGATGACAACCTTCAGCGCAGCGCTGACAACCTCGCCATCCTCGCCGCGGCCGGTCGTCCATTTGGGCTGACCATGAATCTTGAGCCGATGCCCTGGACCCAGTTGCGCAACATCGCCGCAGCGCAAGCACTAATCGCCGCCAGCGGGCGGGAAGACATCGGCATTCTGGTGGACGCTCTCCATTTCTGGCGCGCGGGAGAATCGCTCGCCGCCCTCTCCAGCCTGCCCGCGCATCATCTCAACTATATGCAACTCTGCGATGGCGCGGCACAGAGGCCGGAGAGCGAGCAGGAACTTATCCGCCAGGCCCGCTCGGCGCGCAACGTGCCGGGGGAAGGCGGTCTGGATCTGCATGGTCTGATGTCGGCCCTGCCGGCGACGCTGCCGGTCTCTCTCGAAGTGCCGCTTGACGGCGAGCAAGGCGCCCTGCCGCCTCTTCAGCGGGCGCAGTTACTGTTCGATGCCGCGCAGCCCTACCTGCGCGCCTGCGCATAAGGAATACGCTATGACACAGACTCAACGCCTGGATGTCAGAGAGTTAATAAATCGTAACCCGCTGAGCCGATTTCAGAAGCTGATTATATTTCTCGGCTTTTGCGTCATCGCTCTCGATGGTTTTGATATCGCGATCATGGGCTTTATCGCCCCGACGCTAAAGCTGGAATGGGGGGTAAGCAACCACCAGCTGGGTCTGGTGATCAGCGCCGCGCTGATCGGCCTCGCGCTGGGGGCGATTTTCTCCGGCCCGCTCGCCGACTGGCTGGGACGTAAGAAAATCATCATCAACAGCGTTTTCTTCTTCGGTTTCTGGACCATCGCCACCGCCTTCTCGCACAACGTAGAACAGATGATGTTCTTTCGCTTTATGACTGGCCTCGGGCTGGGCGCCGCGATGCCGAATATCGGGACGCTGGTGTCGGAATACGCCCCGGAACGCCAGCGTTCATTTATTATCACCGTCATCTTTTGCGGCTTCACCTTCGGCGCGGCGGCGGGAGGATTTTCGGCATCGTGGCTGATCCCCCAGTTTGGCTGGCACTCGCTGATGGCGCTCGGCGGTATTCTGCCGCTGCTGTTTGCCCCCCTGCTCATCTGGCTGCTGCCGGAATCGGTTCGTTTTCTGGTGATCAAACAAGCGCCCGCGGCGCGCATACGCGCCATTCTTAACCGTCTCTATCCCGGACAAATCAGCGACAATGTGACGTTTATCCTACCGGCGCAGCCAGCGGCCGGCAACGCGATGCGCATTGTCCTCTCCCGCCAGTACGGTTTCGGCTCGCTGATGCTATGGCTGGTCTACTTTATGGGGCTGTTCCTGGTCTATATCCTCGGCAGCTGGCTGCCAACGCTGGTTAAAGCGGTAGGAATGACCGTTAGCCAGGCGGCCATCATGACGGCGATCTACCAGGCGGGCGGCACCCTCGGCTCGTTGTTTGCCGGCTGGCTGATGGACAGGATCAACCCCCATCGCGCGCTGGGGATAATCTACGCCGTTGGCGGCCTGTTCACCATGGCGATGGGCTACGCCGCGGGCAGCTTTGCCTTGCTCTGTATGCTGGCGTTTATCAGCGGCGCCTGCCTGAACGGCGCGAATACCGGCATGAACGCCCTCTCCGCCCGCTACTACCCTACACAGGCGCGGGCGACGGGCTCCAGCTGGATGCACGGCGTCGGGCGCATCGGCGCCATTCTCAGCGCCTTTGCCGGCGCCGAGATGATGGCGCTCAACCTGCCCTTTGAAAGCGTCTTTTTGATCCTCGGCATCCCGGCTGCCCTCACCGTCGCAGGCCTGGCGGCGAAGGGCATCTTTGCGGCCGGTCATCCTCCCGTCGCTTCAACTTCCCCCGCGTCTGTGCGCGGAGCGTCATAGCGGCATCTGGTCCCCGGTGCAATCGGCGGATTGCACCGCCTTCAGCAGCTAATAAAGAAAATTTATTTCATATTTTTTTGAAACGAAAAAACGCCCGCAACAATCTGGACGACTCCGGCAGGCGATATCCCGCCCTCACCTTTTCAACCAAGCGCAAAAGAAACTATCGCTAATTCGATCCCCCTCGCATATATGGAAAATAAATTCCACAACACAATTGAAACAGAACAAACATTTCCTTAAGTTGAAGTCAGTCTATCCGGATGCGCGTTGCCGCAGGCGTCGGCATTGAGCGCCTCAGAGTGCAAATGATTTCAAAAAGGAGAGCACCATGTTAAACGGCCTGAAACCCTTATCCCGTTCCCTGCGCTGGGGCATGGTCGGCGGCGGGGGAACCAGTCAGATCGGCTACAGCCACCGCTGTGCGGCGCTGCGTGACAATGTTTATACCCTGCTGGCCGGCGCGCTTGACGTCGATGCCGAGCGCGGGCGCGCGTTCGGTGAGCAACTGGGCATCGCGCCGGATCGCTGCTACGCCGACTACCAGACCCTGTTTCGCGAAGAGGCGCAGCGCCCTGACGGGATCGAGGTCGTCTCGGTCACCACCCCGAACAATACCCATTTCGCCATCACCAAAGCGGCGCTGGAGGCGGGACTCCACGTTATCTGCGAAAAGCCCCTCTGCTTTACCGCCGAAGAAGCGCGCGAGCTGGTGGATCTGAGCAAAAAACAGAACAAAATCGTCGGCGTCACCTACGGCTATGCCGGCTATCAGATGATCCAGCAGGCGCGGCAGATGATTGCCGATGGACTGCTCGGCGAGATCCGCATCGTTAACATGCAATTCGCCCACGGCTTCCATAATCAGGCCGTCGAGCTGCAGGCAGAATCCACCCGCTGGCGAGTAACGCCGAAGTTTGCCGGGCCCAGCTATGTGCTTGGGGATCTGGCCACCCATCCGCTGTTTGTCGCCGAGACCATGGCGCCGCAGCTCAATATCAAACGGCTGATGTGCTCCCGTCAGAGCTTTGTTTCCTCCCGCGCGCCGCTGGAAGATAACGCCTTTGTCCTGATGGAATATGACAACGGCGCGGTTGGATCGATGTGGACCAGCGCGGTCAACAGCGGCGCCATGCACTCGCAAAAAGTGCGCATCGTCGGCGAAAAAGCAAGCATCGAATGGTGGGATGAGCATCCTAACCAGCTCAGCTATGAGGTGCAGGGCGAGCCGGCGCGCATTCTGGAACGTGGGATGCCCTACCTGTCGCCGAATGCGCTGGCGGATGACCGCATTGGCGGCGGCCATCCGGAAGGGTTGTTCGAAGCCTGGGCCAACCTCTATCGCCGCTATGCGCAGGCGATTGACGCCACGGACCGCGACGATCGCGCCTTCCTGCAAGACTTCTGGTATCCGGACGTCGAAGCCGGGCTGCACGGCGTCTATTGGGTAGAGCAGTGCGTCAAATCGGCTGACGCTGGCAGCCAGTGGGTTGACTTTACTTTACCTTAATTTTCCCCCTCGCCAGTGGAGTCCCCCTCCACTGGTTTATTGATTTTTACCAACTTGTCGCATCGCGCAACAGCCCCGTAATATCTGTTAAACAAACATTTATTTACGCTTCTTACCCCCCGCCGCTACACTAGGCGCAGTTTTTATATTGAGGTGGTAATGAACGATAACAAAATGACGCCAGGGGAACTGCGCGCGACCTGGGGTTTGGGGACAGTATTCTCCCTGCGCATGCTTGGCATGTTTATGGTCCTGCCGGTTCTGACCACGTATGGCATGGCGTTGCAGGGTGCCAGTGAAGCGCTGATTGGCCTGGCGATCGGTATCTACGGCCTGGCGCAGGCGGTGTTCCAGATCCCCTTCGGACTGTTATCTGACCGTATTGGCCGTAAGCCATTGATCGTCGGCGGCCTGCTTATCTTCGTGCTCGGCAGCGTCATCGCCGCGCTCACCGACTCCATCTGGGGCATCATTCTTGGCCGCGCCCTGCAGGGCTCCGGCGCCATCGCCGCCGCGGTTATGGCCCTGCTGTCCGATCTCACCCGCGAACAGAACCGCACCAAAGCGATGGCCTTTATCGGCGTCAGCTTCGGCGTCACCTTCGCCATCGCCATGGTGCTGGGGCCGATTGTCACCCACCAGCTGGGTCTGCACGCGCTGTTCTGGATGATCGCCATCCTGGCGACCGTCGGCATCCTGCTCACCCTGTGGGTGGTGCCCAACAGCCATAACCATGTCCTTAACCGCGAATCCGGGATGGTGAAGGGCTGCTTTAGCAAGGTGCTGGCGGAGCCGCGCCTGCTGAAGCTTAACTTTGGCATCATGTGCCTGCACATTATGCTGATGTCCACTTTTGTCGCCCTGCCCGGACAACTGGAGGCCGCCGGCTTCCCGGCCGCCGAGCACTGGAAGATTTACCTGGTCACCATGGTTATCTCGTTCATCTCGGTGGTGCCGTTTATCATCTACGCCGAAGTGAAGCGCAAGATGAAGCGCGTCTTCCTGCTCTGCGTCGCCATCCTGCTGATTGCGGAAATTGTCCTCTGGGGCGCCGGAGGCTACTTCTGGGAGCTGGTGGCGGGCGTTCAGCTCTTCTTCCTGGCGTTTAACCTGCTGGAAGCGCTGCTGCCGTCGCTAATTAGCAAGGAGTCTCCGGCGGGCTACAAAGGCACCGCGATGGGCGTCTACTCCACCAGCCAGTTTCTCGGCGTGGCGATTGGCGGCGCGCTTGGCGGCTGGGTCGATGGTTTCTTTGATTCGCAAACCGTGTTTCTGCTGGGCGCCCTGCTGGCGATGCTGTGGCTGCTGGTGGCCAGCACCATGAGCGAGCCGCCGTACGTCAGCAGCCTGCGGGTGGAGGTGCCGGACGGCGTGGTGGTCGACAGCGCGCTGCAGGCGCGTCTGCTGAGCGCCAGCGGGGTTCATCAGGCGCTGGTGGTACCCGAGGAGCGTTCGGTGTATATCAAAATCGACAGCAAGGTCACCAACCGCTTCGAGATAGAGCAGCTCATCAAAGGGGTATAAAAAAGCGGGGAATTCCCCGCTTTTTGCTGTCTGCCCGCCGCCTTAGTCGCGGAAGTTTTTGAACTGGAACGGCTGTCCCAGATCGCCACCGCGCACCAGCGCCATCACCGACTGCAGATCGTCGCGGGACTTACCGGTCACGCGGATCTCTTCACCCTGAATCTGGGCCTGCACTTTCAGCTTGCTGTCTTTGATCAGTTTAACGATCTTCTTCTGCACCGCGCTTTCAATGCCCTGCTTCAGCTTCGCTTCAACAAACCAGGTTTTACCGCTGTGCACGATATCTTCCGGTACGTCGAGGGAGGTGCCTTCAATGCCGCGCTTGAGCAGCTTGGCGCGCAGGATATCCAGCAGCTGGTTCACCTGGAAGTCAGACTCGCTCAGCACTTTAATGGTCTTGTTGGCGTCGTTTAATTCAAAAGTGGCTTCAACGCCACGAAAATCAAAACGCGACTCGACTTCGCGGCTCGCGTTGTCCACCGCGTTACGGGCTTCCTGAAGATCAACTTCAGAGACAATATCGAAAGATGGCATATTTTCCTCTCCTTCCGTTTCTTTTGCGTTGCATAATACCTGCAACGCGGCATAACTCAACTTGTTATCCCGGAAGCTTAGCTGATTACGCAACGCTCGCGCTATTTTCCCCGTGATGTCCGACGATGCGAAAAGCGACGAGATAGACTTTAGCCATCAGCGCCTGGGATAGCGGCAGATGAGGAGGAACAATGAAAGTAACCGTACTGGGATGCGGTGCGCTGGGACAACTATGGCTGACCGCGTTGTACAAACAGGGACATGAAGTCCAGGGCTGGCTGCGCGTACCGCAGCCATTCTGTAGCGTCAACGTCATTGAAACCGATGGCTCAGTGTTCAACGAATCGCTGACGGCCAACGACCCCGATTTTCTCGCCAGCAGCGAGCTGCTGATCGTCACCTTAAAGGCCTGGCAGGTGTCGAATGCGGTAAAGCACCTGGCCGGGATCCTGCCGGACACCATGCCAATTGTGCTGATTCATAACGGCATGGGCACCGTCGAGGAGCTGCGCGGCGTGAAACAGCCGTTGCTGCTGGCCTCCACGACCCAGGCGGCGCGGCGCGATGGGAATGTCATCATCCACGTTGCCCAGGGCACCACGCATATCGGACCGGCAAAAAGCTACGAGGGGGACTACAGCTATCTCGCAGAAGTTCTGCAGAGCGTGCTGCCGGATGTCGCCTGGCATAACAATATCCACTCGGCCATCTGGCGCAAGCTGGCGGTTAACTGCGTCATTAACCCTCTGACCGCGCTCAAAGGGTGTAAAAACGGCGATCTGCGCGACTATACGCAGGAAGTTGCGGCCATTTGTCGCGAGGTGGCGGCGGTGATGGAGCGCGAAGGTATTCATACCTCGGCGGAAAACCTGCTATTTTATGTCGAACAGGTAATTGAAAGTACGGCAGAAAATATCTCTTCCATGCTGCAGGACGTTCGCGCCCAGCGGCATACAGAGATCGACTACATCACCGGTTTTCTGCTCAACCGCGCCCGCGCCCACGGCGTCGCCGTACCGGAAAACGCCCGCTTATTTGAATTGATCAAGCGTAAGGAGAATGAATATGAGCGCGTCGGCACTGATTTGCCTCGCCCCTGGTAGCGAAGAGACCGAAGCGGTCACCACTATCGACCTGCTGGTCCGCGGCGGAGTAAAGGTGACCACCGCCAGCGTCGCCAGCGACGGCAGCCTGACCATCGTCTGTTCGCGCGGCGTCAAACTGCTGGCGGATGCGCCGCTGGTCGAGGTGGCCGATGGTGATTTCGATATCATCGTCCTCCCGGGCGGTATCAAGGGCGCAGAGTGCTTCCGCGACAGCACGCTACTGGTGGAAACCGTCCGCCAGTTTCATCTCTCTGGGCGCATTGTGGCCGCCATCTGCGCCGCCCCGGCGACCGTGCTGGTACCCCATAATCTGTTCCCGATCGGCAACATGACCGGTTTTCCGGCGCTGAAGGAACATATCCCCGCCGAGCAGTGGCAGGATAAAAGAGTGGTCTGGGATCCGCGGGTGAATCTGTTAACCAGCCAGGGTCCGGGGACTTCGATTGATTTCGCCCTGAAAATGATCGATCTGCTGGTGGGGCGCGAGAAAGCGTATGAGGTCGCCTCACAGCTGGTGATGGCCGCTGGCATCTATAATTACTACGAAGCCTGATAGCCGGTCCGCGCCGCGGGCTGGCTCCCCTTTTCCTGAGGAGTCGCAGCATGTCCCGGAGCGCAACCGATTCTCGCGATCTTGTAATCAGCCGCCTGCTCAGCGCGCCCGCCCCAGCCCTGTGGCGCGCGTGGGCCGACCCGGCATTACTCCGAACCTGGTGGTGCCCGAAGCCCTGGCAAACCGAGGTTCTGGCCTTTGATTTTCGCGCCGGCGGGGCCTTTCACACCGTGATGCACGGGCCTGACGGTGAACGCAACGATAACCCCGGCTGTTTTCTTGAGGTTATCCCGCAACAAAAAATCGTCATGACCTCGATGCTGACGGCGGATTATCGCCCCGCCGTTTCCCCCTTCGCGATGACGGCCATCATCACCTTTGCCGATGAACAGGTCGGGTGTCGCTATACGGCTACGGTGCTGCATGCCGATGATGAAACCCGCGAGCAGCATGAGCAGATGGGATTTTTCGAGGGCTGGAATATTGTCATCGATCAGCTCAATGACCTGGCGCTGACCCTGCGCTAATATACTCCCCTGCCAATAGTAAAAAGACCTTCCATCAGGGAAGGCCTTTTGCATCATAACAACCTGTTACGGGCGATACACTTTCACGTTGCTGAAGCCCTGCTCGCGCAAATAAAGCGCCTGCAGACGGCTCATCACCCCGCGCTCGCACCACAGCAGCCAGGTTTTGCTCTGATCGAGATCGCCAAATTTGGTGCTTAGCTTGTAGAACGGCAGGGAAACAACCTCAACCCCCTCGACCTTCAGCGGCTTGTCTTCCTGCTCGTCGATGGAGCGAATGTCGAGGATCGCGTCGTTGGCGCCAAAGCCGGTCACGGTTTCCACTTCCACCACCGTCTCTTCCGTCTGCTGGGCGATCTCGCGGATATCGATATTGCTCGCCTCTTCCACCACTTTATCAAGGATGCTGAAATCGAAGTGTTCTTCTTCCGCTTCGATCTTCGCCTTCACCGCCTTCACGGTCGGGCTCTTGGAGATCACGCCGCAATATTCCGGCATGGTGCGGGCGAAATCTTCCGTGCCGATCTCACGCGCCAGGTCGATGATGTGCTCTTTATCGTGCGAAATCAGCGGGCGCAGGATCAGAGTATCGGAGACATTATCGATCAGGCGCAGGTTAGTGAGGGTCTGACTGGAGACCTGGCCGAGCGCTTCGCCGGTGACCAGCGCCTGCACGCCATAGCGTTCCGCGACTTTTGACGCGGCGCGGACCATCATGCGCTTGAGCACGACGCCCATCTGGCCGTCGTCCACTTTTTCAAGGATTTCGCCGACTACTGGCTCAAAGTTAATCGCCACAAAGCGAACGCGGTGTGAGCTGCCGAAGCGGTTCCACAGATAATGCGCAACCTGGCGGACGCCAATCTCATGGGCGGCGCCGCCAAGGTTAAAGAAGCAGTAATGAACGCGGCAGCCGCGGCGCATCAGCATGTAGCTGGAGACGCCGGAGTCAAAGCCGCCGGAGATCAGCGACAGCACATCTTCCTGGGTGCCGATCGGGAAACCGCCGATGCCTTCATAGCGGCCTTTCACCAGCAGCAGGCGATCGTTTTCAATCTCGAGATTGACGGTGACGTCCGGGTCGGTCAGCTTCACGCGCGCCGTTTCAATATGCTGATTCAGGCCGCCGCCGACGTAGCGTTCCACTTCAATTGAGGTGAATTCATGTTTGCCGCGACGCTTCACTCGCACGCAGAAGGTTTTGCCTTCCAGCGCCTCGCGCCACAGCGGCAGCGTCTGCTCGAAAATATCGTGCAGCGAGGTGAACGGCACGTCTTCGACTTCCAGAATATGGTGGATGCCGGGGATACGGGTCAGCGCATCGCGAATAGCCGGGCGCTGATTTTCATCTTTCGCGCGAACTTCGATATGATCCCAATGACGGACGACGGCCAGCGTCTCATCATAGTTTTTGAGAACGTTACGAATGTTCCCGGTTAAGATTTTAATGAAGCGCAACCGCACAGATTGGCTTTTGATGGTGATTTCCGGGAACAATTTAATGATAAACTTCATAGCGACAATAGTTCGTTGGCAAGCCCGACGGGGCTATAAGCAAAAGTTGTAAAGCAGCGCACACCGGTGCCTGCATCCTGGGCGCGGAGTATATCACCATTGCGCGTTATTTGCTTACACGCGTGACTTCGTTACCATACCCGGTATTGCCGTCGCGACATAACAAGAGTCTACATTCACTATGCCAAAGAAAAATGAGGCCCCGGCCAGCTTTGAAACTGCTCTGGGCGAACTGGAGCAGATCGTTAACCGTCTGGAAAGCGGCGATTTGCCGTTAGAGGAAGCGCTAAGCGAATTTGAGCGCGGCGTACAGCTGGCGCGCCAGGGGCAAAGTCAGCTGCAGAAGGCCGAACAGCGCGTGCAGATCCTGCTGGCGGATAGTGAAGATTCCCCGACCACGCCTTTTACGCCGGACGCTGAATAAATGGATTTCCCGCAACAATTGCAGGCCTGTGTGGAACAGGCAAACGAAGCGCTGCGCCGTTTCATCGCCCCGCAGCCCTTTCAGAACACTCCGCTGGTGGAAGCGATGCATTATGGCGCATTGTTAGGCGGTAAACGCCTGCGTCCCTTCCTTGTCTACGCCACCGGCGAGATGTTCGGCGTGTGCCGTACCACGCTGGATGCTCCTGCCGCGGCGGTCGAATGCATTCATGCCTACTCCCTGATGCATGATGATTTGCCGGCGATGGATGATGACGATCTGCGCCGCGGCCTGCCGACCTGCCATATTAAATTTGGCGAAGCCAACGCAATTCTTGCGGGAGATGCCCTGCAAACGCTGGCGTTCTCTATACTGAGTGATGCGCCGATGGTCGACGTTCCTGACCGGGACCGGCTGGCGATGGTTTCCGAACTGGCGCAGGCCAGCGGCGTGGCGGGCATGTGCGGCGGCCAGGCGCTGGATCTGCAGGCCGAGGGACAGCAGGTTGATTTACAGGCGCTGGAGCGTATCCATCGCCATAAAACGGGCGCCCTGATCCGCGCCGCCGTCCGGTTGGGAGCCCTGAGCGCCGGCGAACGCGGCCGCGCTGCCCTGCCCGCGCTGGATCGCTATGCGGAAAATATCGGTCTTGCCTTCCAGGTCCAGGATGACATTCTCGACGTGGTAGGGGATACTGCGACCCTTGGCAAACGTCAGGGTGCCGACCAGCAATTGGGTAAAAGCACCTATCCCGCCCTCCTGGGTCTTGAGCAAGCCCGGAAGAAAGCGCACGACCTGATCGCTGATGCCCGCCGGTCGTTAGATGAGCTGGCCGCACAATCTCTGGATACTTCGGCACTGGAAGCGCTCGCGAATTACATTATTCAGCGCGATAAATAAACAAAAAATGAGTCTCTGATGAGTTTTGATATTGCCAAATACCCGACCCTGGCGCTGGTAGATTCCACCCAGGAGTTGCGCCTGTTGCCAAAAGAGAGCCTGCCGAAGCTATGTGATGAGCTGCGGCGCTATCTACTGGACAGCGTCAGCCGTTCCAGCGGTCACTTTGCCTCTGGCCTCGGCACGGTGGAACTGACCGTGGCGCTGCACTACGTGTATAACACGCCGTTCGATCGCCTGATCTGGGACGTCGGCCATCAGGCCTACCCGCATAAAATTCTGACCGGTCGCCGGGACAAAATCGGCACCATTCGTCAGAAAGGCGGCCTGCATCCCTTCCCGTGGCGCGGTGAAAGCGAGTATGACGTGCTGAGCGTCGGTCACTCCTCCACTTCCATTTCCGCGGGTATCGGGGTGGCTATCGCCGCCGCGAAAGAGGATAAGCAGCGGCGCGCGGTGTGCGTCATTGGCGACGGGGCGATCACCGCCGGCATGGCGTTTGAGGCGATGAACCACGCCGGGGATATCAAACCCGACCTGCTGGTGGTGCTGAATGACAATGAAATGTCGATTTCCGAGAACGTCGGCGCGCTGAACAATCATCTGGCGCAGCTGCTCTCCGGTAAGCTCTACTCCACCCTGCGCGAAGGGGGCAAAAAGGTCTTCTCCGGGGTGCCGCCGATTAAAGAGCTGCTTAAGCGTACCGAAGAGCATATCAAAGGGATGGTGGTGCCGGGCACGCTGTTTGAAGAGCTGGGCTTTAACTACATTGGCCCGGTGGATGGCCATGACGTGCTCGGTCTGGTCAGCACGCTGAAGAACATGCGCGACCTGAAAGGCCCGCAGTTCCTGCATATTATGACCAAAAAAGGCCGCGGCTATGAGCCCGCCGAGAAAGACCCGATCACCTTCCATGCGGTGCCAAAATTCGACCATACCAGCGGCGTACTGCCCAAAAGCAGCGGCGGCCTCCCTTCCTACTCGAAAATCTTCGGCGACTGGCTGTGTGAAACGGCGGCCAAAGACAACAAGCTGATGGCGATCACGCCGGCGATGCGCGAAGGTTCAGGGATGGTGGAGTTTTCGAAGAAATTCCCCGATCGGTACTTTGACGTCGCCATTGCCGAGCAGCATGCGGTCACCTTCGCCGCCGGGCTGGCGATTGGCGACTACAAGCCGGTGGTGGCGATCTACTCCACCTTCCTGCAGCGAGCCTACGATCAGGTGATCCACGATGTGGCTATCCAGAAGCTGCCGGTGCTGTTTGCTATCGACCGCGCCGGGATCGTCGGCGCAGACGGCCAGACGCATCAGGGAGCGTTCGATCTCTCCTTCCTGCGCTGTATTCCGGATATGGTGGTAATGACCCCGAGCGATGAAAATGAATGTCGCCAGATGCTGTACACCGGCTACCACTACAGCGACGGCCCCTGCGCGGTGCGCTATCCGCGCGGTAGCGGCACCGGCGCGACGCTCGAGCCGCTGGCATCGCTGCCGATCGGCAAAGGGGTGGTGAAACGTCAGGGCGAGAAAATAGCGATCCTCAACTTTGGCACCCTGCTGCCGGAAGCCGCGGCAGTAGCGGACAAACTCAACGCCACCCTGGTGGATATGCGCTTTGTGAAGCCGCTGGATACCGCGCTGATCCTCCAGCTGGCCGGCGAGCACGACGCGCTGGTGACGCTGGAAGAGAACGCCATCATGGGCGGCGCCGGCAGCGGCGTGAACGAAGTGCTGATGGCCCACCGCCGGGCGGTACCGGTGCTCAATATTGGCCTGCCGGATTATTTTATTCCTCAGGGCACTCAGGAAGAGATCCGCGCCGACCTCGGCCTTGATGCCGCCGGTATTGAAGCCAAAATCCGCGACTGGCTGGCATAATTGCCCCTTCCGCTCCTGCTATGCTTAAGGGATACCCTTGATGAATAGCAGGAGCGCACTATGCACTATATCCCCCTCGGTGATACTGCCTTACGTGTTTCCCGACTCTGCCTCGGCTGCATGACCTTCGGCGAGCCGGACCGCGGCAGACACGCCTGGACGCTTCCGGAAGAGAGCAGCCGCCCGCTTATCCAGCACGCCATTGAAGGCGGCATCAACTTCTTCGATACCGCAAATAGCTACTCCGACGGCAGCAGCGAAGAGATCGTTGGCCGCGCCCTGCGCGACTTTGCCCGCCGTGACGAGGTGGTTGTCGCCACCAAGGTGTATCACCAGGTCGGCGATCTGGCGGAAGGACTTTCCCGGGCGCAGATCCTGCGCTCCATCGACGACAGCCTGCGCCGTCTCGGGATGGACTATGTCGACCTGCTGCAGATCCACCGCTGGGACTATACCACCCCGATTGAAGAGACGCTCGAAGCGCTGGACGAGGTGGTGAAAGCCGGCAAAGCGCGCTATATCGGCGCCTCGTCCATGCATGCCCGACAGTTTGCCCAGGCGCTGGCGTTCCAGCAGCAGAACGGCTGGGCGCGCTTCGTTACCATGCAGGATCACTACAACCTGATTTACCGGGAAGAAGAGAATGAGATGCTGCCCCTGTGCCAACGTAACGGCGTAGCGGTGATCCCATGGAGTCCGCTGGCGCGCGGCAGGCTAACCCGCCCCTGGGGTGAGACCACCGCCCGGCTGGTCTCAGATGAGTTCGGCAAATCGCTGTACAGCGCCAGTGAAGAAAACGATGCGCAGATCGCCGGGAATCTCGCGGACGTGGCGGAAGAACTCGACGCCAGCCGCGCCCAGGTCGCCCTCGCCTGGCTGTTAAGCAAACCCGGCGTCGCCGCGCCGATTATCGGCCCGTCGCGTCAGGAACAGCTTGATGATCTGCTGCAGGCGGTGGATTTGACGCTCTCCGCGGAACAGATCGACAAGCTGGAGGCGCCGTATCAGCCGCATCCGGTGGTGGGATTTAAGTGAAGGGCGTGGTTTCCCCGGCAGCGTAGCGTTGCCGGGGAGAGGCGGTTAAAGCAGACCGATGGGCCAGTGATGGCCAATGACGTACAGCACGCCAGCGGAGATCACGCCGGCGACGATGTCGTCGACCATAATCCCCATTCCGCCGTGGATATTGCGATCAAACCAGCGAATTGGCCACGGCTTCCACATATCGAAGATACGGAAAATCACGAAGCCGGCGGCCACCCACTGCCAGTCCAGGGTCGGCAGCGCCATCAGGGTGATCCACATCCCGACGAACTCGTCCCAGACGATGCTGCCGTGGTCATGGGTGCCCATATCTTTGGCCGTGCGATGGCACAGATAGACGCCGATACAGATGCTCATCATCACCACCAGCGAGTAAAGCTGCCAGGGGAGAAAGGTCATCAGATACCAGAACGGGATCGCCGCCAGCGAGCCCATCGTCCCCGGCACCACCGGGCTTAAGCCGCTACCAAAGCCGGTCGCCAGCAGATGCCACGGATTACGCATACTCAGGCGGCTAAGCGCCTCGTCTCGACTACGCAAAGTGATCGTATCCCTTTAAATCAAGCGCGACCGGCTTACCGTCGCGGATAAACTGCAGCCCTTCGCTCTCCGGCGCAATCTGTCCGATACAGGTAAAACGCGCGCCAAGATGGCCAAGAGCCACGTCCAGCGCCCCGCGGTTCAGCTCCGGTACGGTAAAGCACAGCTCGTAATCTTCCCCGCCGGCGAGCGCCCAGCGCAGCGCCTGCTCAGAATCAACCTGGCGCAGCATCGCATCGGAGTACGGCATGGCATCGAGATCGATACGTGCGCCGCAGCCGCTGGCTTTGAGAATATGGCCCAGATCGGAGATCAGGCCGTCGGAGAGATCGATAGCCGATGTCGCCAGGTCACGCAGCGCCTGGCCCTGCAGCACGCGCGGCATCGGCCGCAGATGACGGGCCAGCAGGTAGTCGGCGTCAGACGGTTCATCCACCGTTAGACGATTCTGCAGTACCGCCAGACCGGCGGCGCTATCTCCCGGAGTGCCGGTAACATAGATCCAGTCCCCCGGCTTCGCGCCAGCGCGTTTCATGGCGCGTCCCGGCGGCACAAAGCCGTGGATACCCAGCGTCATGGAGAGCGGGCCACGGGTAGTGTCGCCGCCAATCAGTTGCATATCGTAATAGTCCAGCTGGACAAACAGGCTGTCGCTGAAGGCTTCCAGCCAGGTTTCATCCACCTCCGGCAAGGTCAGCGCCAGCGTGAGCCACGCCGGCTCCGCGCCCATCGCCGCGAGGTCGCTCAGGTTCACCGCCAGCGCTTTATAAGCGAGGTCGGCAGGGTCGATATCGGGTAAGAAGTGATTGCCCGCCACCAGGGTGTCGGTGCTGATTGCCAGCGTTTTTTTCTCGGGAATATGCAGGAGCGCGCAGTCATCGCCGATGCCGGTTTCAACATCAAGGCGGGCGCTTTTAACGCGATCAAAATAACGGGCAATCAGGGAGAATTCGCCGCATGCCATACGTTATGCCTCAGCAAAATAATAAATAAGGCCGGGCTGCGAGGCGACCCTCGCAAAACCCGGCCTGCAGTTTACTTCTTGTGGGGACGAATTACCGGAGCCGCTTTGTCCAGCACGCCGTTAACGAACTTGTGGCTATCTTCAGCGCCGAAGGTTTTCGCCAGTTCGATAGCTTCATTGATGGCCACTTTATACGGTACGTCATCACGTTTGGACAGCTCAAACAGCGCGATACGCAGCACCGCTTTTTCAACCTGGCCCAGCTCTTCCAGCTGGCGGGACAGGTAGGGCTTCATCAGGCCGTCGAGGTACGCGCTGTTAGTCGCCACTCCGGACAGCAGTTCGCGGAAATACAGAACATCAACATCTTTTACGTCCTGTTCCGCCAGGAACTGGTATTCGACATCAGCGATGTCGTTGTGGGACAACTGCCAGGAGTAGAGCGCCTGAACGGCACACTCACGGGCGCGGCGACGAGCAGCAGGTTTCACGGAATTCCCCTTACAAAAATCAGGCCTTGATGGCTTTCAATACGTTAATCATTTCCAGCGCGGTCAGCGCAGCTTCTGCACCTTTGTTACCGGCTTTGGTGCCAGCGCGCTCAATGGCTTGTTCAATACTTTCAGTGGTCAGAACACCAAAGGCTACCGGGATTTCGCTGTCCTGAGCGACATGCGCCAGGCCATTGCTGGCACCGCCTGCCACATATTCAAAGTGGGCGGTACCGCCGCGAATCACCGTCCCCAGCGCGATCACCGCGTCATATTTACCGGTTTTCGCCAGTGCGCCAGCCGCCAGCGGCAGCTCATACGCGCCTGGAACCCAAACGACGGTGATGTTTTCATCTTTTACCTGACCAATGCGTTTCAGGGCGTCAATCGCGCCTTCCAGCAGGCTGTCATTGATAAAGTTGTTGAAACGCGCAATGGTGATGGCGACGCGAGCGTCCGGGGTAGCAACGTTAGCTTCAATAATGTTCATACTCTTCCTTCGGGTTCATGTGCCCCGCAAGGGGGGCGGATTTTATCATATTATTCTGAGCGCTGCTTCCTAATAATCAGGAAAGCCTCACGCAGTGGTTAAATGCAGGCAGACATCCGGGCCAACCTGACGTATCTCATTGAATTTAAAATGGGGGGCCTGGCTCAGCTCTTCAAGCCCCGGCAGCGCGCATAATCCACGCGCCGCATTGCCTAACAGTTTAGGCGCAATATAGACGATAAGCTCGTCGACCAGGCCCGCCTGCAGCAGCGCCCCGGCAAGCGTGGCCCCTGCCTCAACCCAGACGCTGTTGATCTGCTGTTTGCCGAGCAGCATCATCAGCAGCACCAGATCGAGATGGCCGTTATGCTCCGGAACCAGCAGCGTGCGGGCACTTTCCGGCCACTGCCGTTCATCGGCGCGCAGGCGGGCAAACAGCGTTTCCCCCGCCTGCTGCACAATACGATGCTCAGGCGTGACGCGGTTCTGGCTGTCGATAACGACGCGCAGCGGCTGGCGCAAATTCTCTTCGGGATAAAGCGCCTGGGTATCGGCGCTCAGCTCCTGCCAGCGCACGGTCAGCGCCGGATCGTCCGCCAGCACGGTGGCGCTGCTGGTCAGGATGGCATGGCTCTGGGCGCGCAGACGCTGCACGTCGCGTCGCGCCTGCGGGGAGGTGATCCACTGGCTTTCGCCGCTGGCCATCGCCGTGCGGCCGTCCAGCGAGGCGCCCAGCTTCAGCTGCACCCAGGGAAAACCGGTGCGCATCCGCTTCAGAAAGCCCTTATTCAGCGCTTCCGCTTCGTTCATCATCAGCCCATGGCTGACCTCAATGCCGGCCTGCTGCAGGCGATACAAACCGCGCCCCGCCACCTGCGGGTTCGGATCCTGCATCGCGGCGACCACGCGGCTGACGCCGGCGGCAATCAGCGCATCGCAGCATGGCGGCGTACGGCCATGGTGGCTGCAGGGCTCAAGAGTGACGTAGGCGGTGGCGCCGCGCGCCTTTTCGCCAGCCATGCGCAGGGCGTGCACTTCAGCATGCGGCTCGCCGGCGCGATAGTGAAACCCCTCGCCGACGATCTCGCCGTCTTTCACAATGACGCAGCCGACGTTAGGGTTAGGATGGGTAGTAAAGCGACCGCGCGCGGCAAGCTTCAGCGCACGCGCCATGTACATTTCGTCCTGCATGGCTTAGTCCTGTAAGCGGGCGATCTCTTCGCCGAATTCTTTAATATCTTCGAAGCTGCGATAGACCGACGCGAAGCGAATATAGGCGACTTTATCCAGCTTTTTCAGCTGCTCCATCACCAGGTTGCCGATCATTTTGCTGGCCACTTCGCGCTCGCCGGTGCCGCGCAGATGAGTCTTGATATGGTTGACCGCCATTTCCACGTCGTCGGCGCTAACCGGACGTTTCTCCAGCGCTTTCAGCATCCCGCTGCGCAGCTTGTCTTCGTTGAAGGGTTCGCGCACATCGTTACTCTTCACCACCCGCGGCATCACCAGCTCCGCCACTTCGAAGGTGGTAAAGCGTTCGTTACAGACCAGGCACTGCCGACGGCGACGCACGGAAGAGCCTTCCCCCACCAGACGAGAGTCGATCACTTTGGTATCCACGGCGAAACAGAAAGGGCAATGCATAGCGCGTCCTGACAGGTAGTTAAACTGAAGAGTAGTTTACCGCGAAGTGACCGGACTACAAAGAAAGAGCTTTTGAGACAAAGGATCTATGGGAGATGAGGCCGGTTTGGCTACCATTAAGCATCCTCTGTAAACGGAATCCTGACCATGACAAGACGTTACCTGAAGCTCGCCATCGCGGGCTGCCTGTTCACCCTGACCGCCTGCGCCCAGCAAAGCGAAATCCGCCAGATGCACCAGAGCGTGAGTACGCTGAGCCAGGAGATGACCCAGCTCAACCAGCAAACGATCAAAATCACCCAGCAAAACGCGCTGAACGCCAAATCCACCCGCGGCGTCTATCTGCTGCCGGAGGCCAAGACCCCGGCGCGGCTGGAGAGCCAGATCGGCACCCTGCGCATGTCGGTGGGCAGTATTACCCCGGATGGCGATGGGTCACGCCTGACCTTACGCATTCAGGGCGAATCCAACGATCCGCTGCCGGCCTTTACCGCCACCGTCGCTTCCGGACAGATCACCGGCACCACCCACAGCTATCAGGAAGTCAATGTTCAGGATCAGCTGATTAGCGCGCCGGCCAGCACCCTCGCCCCCAGCGATGTCGATATCCCGTTGCGCCTCAATGTAACGCCAGATAAAGTCGGTTTTATTCGCGTACACGATATCCAGCCCGCCGCCGCCCAGTAAGCCTTCAGCCGGGCCTGCCCCGCCCGGCTACCTCCTGCCCTGTCTTTCTTATCCACTTACAACTTTTCGCAAGAGTTCATTAGAAATCGTTCTGCAGCGCGATTTTCAGTAGCATTTTGTCAAGAAATGCATAGAATCGTGAACGCAATCGATTACGCATGTTCTGGTTATGTGAAACAACACGTATTTTTGTGAGCAATGATTCCTATAATAGACCCCCACAGAAAGACGAAATATTTAGAAACGCTTCGGCACTTCTTTTAACGCCTTCAGGCTCAATTTAAACAGTGGCATTACTATGAAAAAAACATTACTGGCAGCGGGTGCGGTTGTGGCGCTCTCCACTACTTTTGCCGCGGGCGCGGCAGAAAACGACAAACCGCAGTATCTGTCTGACTGGTGGCACCAGAGTGTTAACGTGGTGGGCAGCTACCACACCCGTTTTGGACCGCAGATCCGTAACGATACCTACCTGGAATACGAAGCGTTCGCCAAAAAAGACTGGTTTGATTTCTACGGCTATATCGATGCCCCGGTATTCTTCGGCGGCAACAGCACGGCAAAAGGTATCTGGAACAAAGGTTCCCCGCTGTTTATGGAGATCGAACCGCGTTTCTCTATCGATAAGCTGACCAATACCGACCTGAGCTTCGGGCCGTTCAAAGAATGGTATTTCGCCAACAACTATATCTACGATATGGGCCGCAACGACTCCCAGGAGCAGAGCACCTGGTATATGGGTCTGGGTACCGATATCGATACCGGCCTGCCAATGAGCCTGTCGCTGAACGTCTACGCCAAGTACCAGTGGCAGAACTACGGCGCCTCCAACGAAAACGAATGGGACGGCTATCGCTTCAAAGTGAAATACTTTGTGCCGCTGACCGACCTGTGGGGCGGTTCGCTGAGCTACATCGGCTTCACCAACTTCGACTGGGGTTCTGACCTCGGCGATGACAACTTCTACGATCTGAACGGGAAGCACGCGCGCACCAGCAACTCTATCGCCTCCAGCCACATCCTGGCGCTGAACTACGCGCACTGGCACTACTCTATCGTCGCCCGTTACTTCCATAACGGCGGCCAGTGGGCTGATGATGCGAAGCTGAACTTCGGCGATGGTCCGTTCAGCGTTCGCTCGACAGGCTGGGGTGGTTACTTCGTGGTCGGCTACAACTTCTGATTGCTGAAACAGCAAGACAGCGCCCGGGCCGCAGCTCCTGCTGCCCGGGCTTTTTTATTTCTCCCGCACCTCGCACCGGACCTTGCGCAGAAAATCGCTTAACGAGCGGTCGGCGCACTCGCTGAATCGACGTTCGGTCCTTCTGACCTCCAGGCAACGATCGAGGCGAAAATTGCGGTAATCATTGCGCAGTTCGCACCAGGCCACCAGCAGCCAGCGTTCGCCCCAGAAAAACAGCCCCAGGGGCAGCACTTCACGCCACGTCACCTGACCGGATTCATCCTGGTAGTGAAGCTGTAATACCTGCTGATTGGATACGGCCTGGTGGATAACGTCAAAATGGGTTTTAGCATAGCGATGCGCGCCAAGGTCAGGGGCAAACAGGCGAGTCTGCTCCGCCTGGCGCCGACGCGCCTCCGGCAGGATCGCCAGCATTTTTTCCTGGGCGGACTCCAGCGACTGCGACAGCGCCTCACCGCCCCAGGTTTTTAACAGCCGAATCGCAGCGATCAGCGCCTCGGACTCTTTGGTGGTCAGCATCAGCGGCGGCAGATCGTAGCCCGCCAGCAGCCGGTAGCCGCTGCCCGCTTCGCCCTCCACCGGTACGCCGGAGAGGGAGAGATCGCGAATATCGCGATAGACGGTACGCTCCGACACGCCCAGCCGCTCCGCCAGCAGCGCGGCGGTAGTGAGCCGCCTGCCGCGCAGGATCTGCACAATCTGAAATAAACGGTCGGCGCGTCGGGTCATGTCTCACTTCACAAAAGTTAAGGTTAAGCCGGCTGGTGCAGGCCGACGCGGTTGCCCTCGCTGTCGGTAAACAGGGCGATGGTGCCAATATCATTCGGCAGCGTCAGCGGGCCGAAGACACAGGCCCCACCCGCCGAGGCAACGCGCTCCAGCGTGGCGGCAAGATGATCAGTATGCAGATAAATAATAGCGCCCTGCGCCGAGGGCGCGATACCTTCAAATTTGGCCAGCGCGCCGCCGGGGGCCGGATCCTGATGCGGGAACACCGCCAGCTCGGCGCAGTCCATGGTTTCGCGACGCAGCGACACTTGCATCACCGGCTCATAAAACGCGACGGCGCGATCCATATCGGCGACCGGAATTTCAAACCAGTTAATCACGTTGTTCATACTTCCTCCTGCTCGTTAGTGAGTTCAGAGGCAGTGTATGGGAGGGCTCCTGACAGCATACTGTCAGCAGGTTTTGTCGCGGGCAAAAAAATCCCGGCCGCAAGGGCCGGGATTGCTTTATCTCAACTGAACTCTATTACGGCAGAATGGACGGCTGATCCGCCCCTTCTTTTTCGACCTTCTGCTGGATCAGATGCTCGCGCTTCATGCCCAGCTTCAACGCCAGCGCGGACGCGACGTAGATAGAAGAAGCCGTACCGATGGAAACACCGATCAGCATGGTCAGCGAGAAGCCTTCCAGAATCGGGCCGCCGAACAGGAACAGCATCAGGATCACCATCAAAGTGGTACCAGAGGTGATCAAGGTACGGTGCAGCGTCTGGGTCAACGACACGTTAAAGATCTCGTACGGCGTACCGCGGCGGATCTTACGGAAGTTTTCACGGATACGGTCCGATACCACGATACTGTCGTTCAGCGAGTAGCCGATAACCGACATCAACGAGGCCACGATGGTCAGGTCGATCTCGATATGGAACAGCGACAGCACGCCCATGGTGATCACCACGTCGTGCGCCAGGGCGATAACCACCCCGGCGGCCAGACGCCATTCGAAGCGGAAGCCGACGTAGATCAGGATACAGACCAGCGCCGCAATCAGCGCCAGGGCGCCGGTTTGCGCGAGGTCCGCGCCGACGCTCGGGCCGACAAACTCAATACGCTTCACTGCCGCATTCTGGCTGGTCGATTCGTTAATCACCGTCACGACCTTGCTGCCCAGCTCCTGGCTGCCGTTGGCGTCATGCACCGGCGGCATACGTACCATGATGTCGCGGCTGCTGCCAAAGTTCTGCACCTGGGGCTCTTCAAAGCCCGCTTTCTGCAGGGAATCGCGCATCTGGTCCAGATCGACCGGTTTCTCAAGGGTAATTTCAATCACCGTACCGCCGGTGAAATCGAGCCCCCAGTTAAACCCGCGAACGCCGATGATGGCGATCGACACAATCAGCAGAAAACCTGAAATGCCGAAGGCCCAGTAGTCCCAGCGCATAAAGTCCCAGACTTTACGGCCGTGGTTCAATTGTTCAACAGTATATTCCTGTGCCACAACGCACTCCTCAGATAGACAGCTTTTTAACGCGCTTGCCGCCGTACAGCAGGTTCACGATGGCACGGGTGCCGACGATAGCGGTAAACATTGAGGTCGCGATACCGATACCGGTGGTAATCGCAAACCCTTTAATGGCACCGGTACCGACCGCGTACAGGATGATCACTTTGATAAGCGTCGTCACGTTGGCGTCGAAGATCGAGCTGAACGCGCCGCGATAACCTTCGTCAATCGCCTGCTGAACGGTACGCCCGTTGCTCAGCTCTTCTTTGATACGCTCGTTGATCAGAACGTTAGCATCGACCGCCACCGCCAGGGTTAACACGATACCCGCGATGCCCGGCATGGTCAGCGTCGCCCCCGGGATCAGGGACATAATGCCGACAATCAGTATCAGGTTGGCAATCAGCGCCGAGGTCGCAATCAGGCCGAACTTCTTATAGAAGAGGATCATGAACAGGATAGAGACCACCAGACCGGCCAGACAGGCTTCCAGACCCTGCTTGATGTTCTGCATTCCCAGGGTTGGGCCGATAGTCCGCTCTTCGACGATCTGAATCGGCGCAATCAGCGCGCCGGCACGCAGCAGCAGCGACAGCTGACGCGCTTCGTTCGGATTGCTGATACCGGTGATACGGAAGCTGTTACCCAGACGCGACTGGATGTTGGCGATGTTAATCACCTCTTCCTCTTTCGCCAGGATAGCGCGACCGTTAGCGTCTTTCTTACCGCTGTCTTTATACTCCACGAACAGGGTCGCCATCGGCTTGCCGATGTTGTCCTTAGTGAAGTTAGACATGATGTTACCGCCCGCGCTGTCCAGCGAGATGTTAACCTGCGGCTGGTTGTACTCATCCATGCTGGAGGTCGAGTCGGTGATATGGTCCCCGGTCAGGATCACCCGCTTGTACAGCACTACCGGCTGGCCTTCACGCGTCTGCTTCACTTCCGAGTCGCCCGGCACGCGGCCAGAGGCGGCGGCGGACTGGTCCACGTTAGTATTGACCAGACGGAACTCGAGGGTCGCGGTCGCGCCAAGGATTTCCTTCGCACGCGCGGTATCCTGGATACCCGGCAGCTCAACCACGATGCGGTCAGCGCCCTGACGCTGAACCAGCGGCTCGGCGACGCCCAGCTGGTTCACACGGTTACGCAGGATATTAATGTTCTGCTGAACCGCGTACTCACGGGCTTCTTTCAGGCGCTCATCGGTCATCACCGCTTTCAGGCTGTTGTCACCCTGAGAGGAAATAACCAGATCGCGATGGCGAGGGCTGAGATAAGAGATAGCCTGGTCGCGCGCCGCGCTGTCGCGGAAGACGATGCTCAGACCGTAGTTGTCTTCTTTACGCACGGTCGCGTAAGGAATGCCTTTGTCGCGCAGCTCGCTGCGCAGGCTATCGATGTTCTGTTCCTGCAGTTTGCCTAACGCGGTGTCCATGTCGACTTCCATCAGGAAGTGCACGCCGCCGCGCAGATCAAGACCCAGCTTCATCGGCTCGGCATAGAGCGCCGCCAGCCAGCGTGGGGTTGCCGGAGCAAGGTTCAGCGCCACGACGTATTTGTCACCCAGCACGTTAAGCAGCGCTTCGCGCGCGCGCAGCTGGGTATCAGTGGTGTCGAAGCGCGCAAGAATAGCGCCCTCTTCCAGTGCCACAGACTTCGCGGTTATTTTTTCTTCTTGTAAAGTTTTCTGGACCTGGATCAGCGTTTGCTCACTGGCGGCGACGCCGCGCGCGCCAGTGATTTGAACAGCCGGATCCTCACCATACAGGTTGGGAAGCGCATAGATCAGGCCGACGACAATGACGACGACCAGCATGACGTACTTCCACAAAGGATAACGGTTTAACACGGCAGTTCCCTTTGGGAAAAGTTAGATTACAGCGCCTTCATGGTGCCTTTCGGCAGAACGGCAGCAACGAAGTCACGTTTGATAACCACTTCAGTGGTATCGTTCAGCGCGATAGCAATGTAGCCAGTTTCCGCTACTTTGGTCACGCGACCGACCAGACCGCCGTTGGTCAGCACTTCATCACCTTTGGCGATGGAGTTCATCAGGTTCTTATGTTCCTTGGTGCGCTTCTGCTGTGGACGCAGGATCATGAAGTAAAAAATCAGACCGAACACCACCAGCATCAGAATCAGAGACATCGGGCTGCCCTGCGCCGGTGCACCCGTTGCCGCTACCGCATCAGAAATAAAAAAGCTCATTGAAATTCCCTCATTATTAAAATTAATCAACGTTCAAAGGAGGCACGGTGCGCCCCTGACGTTGGTAAAAATCGGTCACGAAGCTCTCTAATTTACCCTCTTCGATAGCCTTGCGTAAACCAGCCATTAAACGCTGATAGTAGCGCAGGTTATGAATGGTATTGAGACGCGCGCCCAATATTTCGTTGCAACGGTCGAGGTGATGCAAGTAAGCGCGTGAATAATTGCGACATGTATAGCAATCACACTCGGCGTCCAGCGGCGCGGTATCGCTTTTGTGCTTCGCGTTGCGGATTTTCACCACGCCGTCGGTGACGAACAGGTGGCCGTTACGCGCGTTGCGCGTCGGCATGACGCAGTCGAACATATCGATACCGCGACGTACCCCTTCCACCAGATCTTCCGGCTTCCCGACGCCCATCAGGTATCGTGGTTTATCGGCCGGGATCTGCGGGCAGACGTGCTCCAGAATACGGTGCATGTCTTCCTTCGGCTCACCAACCGCCAAACCGCCGACAGCGTAGCCATCAAAGCCAATCTCTACCAGACCTTTCACCGAGATATCGCGTAAATCTTCGTAAACGCTACCCTGAATAATGCCGAACAGCGCATTTTTATTGCCAAGGCTATCGAAACGGTCGCGGCTGCGCTTCGCCCAGCGCAGAGACATCTCCATTGAGCGCTTGGCGTAATCCCAGTCCGCCGGGTACGGCGTACATTCGTCGAAGATCATCACGATGTCAGAGCCGAGATCGTACTGAATCTCCATCGATTTTTCCGGATCGAGGAAAATCGGATCGCCGTTGATCGGATTGCGGAAGTGGACGCCCTGCTCGGTGATCTTACGGATATCGCCAAGGCTGAACACCTGGAAACCGCCGGAGTCGGTCAGGATCGGTCCTTTCCACTGCATAAAATCGTGCAGATCGCCGTGCAGCTTCATGATCTCCTGACCCGGGCGCAGCCACAGGTGGAAGGTGTTGCCGAGAATAATCTGCGCGCCGGTGGCTTCCACCTCTTCCGGCGTCATCCCTTTGACGGTGCCGTAGGTGCCAACGGGCATAAAGGCCGGTGTTTCCACCACGCCGCGCTCAAACACCAGGCGACCGCGGCGGGCGCGACCGTCGGTGGTATCCAGTTCAAATTTCATGCTTGCTCCTGCGTCAGAAAAACAGTCCGACGTTTTCATACTCGCCACGGAATGATTCCGTAGCTAAAAAATGCGTTATGGCGTCTACAAGCCGGCGTACCGGCCTTTTCAGGGACGCTCAGAAATAGCCTGCGGATTGTACGTGATAAACATCGCATCCCCGTAGCTAAAAAAGCGATATTTCTGCTCAACCGCCACCTTATAGGCGTTCATGGTGTGCTGATAACCCGCAAACGCCGACACCAGCATAATCAGGGTGGATTCAGGGAGATGGAAGTTAGTCACCAGCGCATCGATCACCTGGTACTGATAACCCGGGTAGATGAAAATCTGCGTATCGTCGAAGAACGGCGCGATCAGCGCGTCTTTCGCCGCCTGCGCCGCGCTCTCCAGCGAACGTACCGAGGTGGTGCCCACCGCGATCACGCGGTTGCCGCGCGCTTTCGCCGCCAGCACCGCATCGACCACCTCCTGCGGCACTTCAGCATATTCGGAGTGCATGGTGTGCTCTTCAATGCTGTCGACGCGCACCGGCTGGAAGGTGCCCGCGCCCACATGCAGGGTGACAAACGCCATCTCAACGCCTTTGGCGCGCAGTTTGTCCAGCAGCGGTTCGTCGAAATGCAAACCGGCGGTCGGGGCGGCTACCGCGCCCGGCCTGGTGCCATAGACGGTTTGATAGAGCTCGCGGTCGGCGTCTTCGTCCGGGCGGTCAATATAGGGCGGCAGCGGCATATGGCCGATCCCGTTAAGGATCTCCAGCACCGGGCGCTCGTCGTTAAACTCCACTTCAAACAGCGCGCCATGACGCGCCAGCATCGTGGCCTTAATGCTCTCGTCATCGCCCAGCAGCAGCTCGGCGCCCGGCTTCGGCGCTTTTGAGGCGCGAATATGGGCCAGAATGCGCTTATCATCCAGCATCCTCTCCACCAGCACTTCAATCTTGCCGCCGCTGGCCTTACGACCGAACAGACGCGCCGGGATCACCCGGGTGTTGTTAAACACCAGCAGATCGCCGGGATTAAGCTTATCGAGAATGTCGGTGAAGGTGCCATGCGTCAGCGCGCCCGTCGGCCCGTCCAGGGAGAGCAAGCGACAGCTACTGCGCTCAGGCATCGGATAGTGGGCGATCAGAGATTCGGGTAGTTCAAAAGCAAAATCGGTAACGCGCATGACGGTAACTCAGACTGAATAAAGAGGCGGGTAGTCTAGTGCCGGGGCGGTCTGGCTGCAACCTTTACCCCTCCGGATGAATGACATAATCTATATTCCAAATCATTCCGAATGCCGCCATGCGGCAACCGAATGCCTTACCGGTGGCAAAGGTGCCGCGCGCGGCCAGACAGCATGCCATTCGGCCACCGAGGCGGCGTTCAGCGCAACATCGGTGTTTCCACCTGCCCGCTCGTATTTAAAGGATGTCGTTTTATGAATTTTCTCGCCCACCTGCACCTGGCCCATCTCGCCGACAGTTCGCTGCCCGGCAACCTGATGGCCGACTTCGTGCGCGGCAACCCGCAGGGCGACTATCCGGCGGAGATCATCGACGGCATCTTTATGCATCGGCGGATTGACGTGATGACTGACAACCTGGCGGAAGTCAAAGAGGCGCGGGAGTGGTTTCGCCCGCAGACCCGCCGCGTCGCCCCCATCACCCTCGACGTCATGTGGGATCATTTCCTGTCCCAGCACTGGACGCAGCTCTCCCCTGACCTGCCGCTGGACGAGTTCGTACGCTACGCCGAGCGGCAGATCGTCCCCATCCTGCCCGACTCGCCGCCCCGCTTCGTCAATCTCAATCAATATCTGTGGTCGGAGCGCTGGCTGGAGCGCTATCGGGAAATGGATTTTATTCAGCGCGTGCTGAACGGCATGGCCAGCCGCCGTCCACGTCTCGAGGCGCTACGCGACTCCTGGCAGGATCTGGATATCCATTACGACCGTCTGGAGACGCAGTTCTGGCGCTTTTATCCGCAGATGATGCGCCTGGCAGAAAACAAACAGCTGTAATAGCCACGTCATTGATAGGTAAAAGCTGGCTGAACGATTGTTAGCGCCTCTTTGTGTTATTGCCGGGCAGGCTCTATACTTGCCCGCGTTGCGTTCCAAATAACCTTAGTAATTACAGGAGAATCAAATGGTTCTGGTCACTCGTCAAGCGCCGGATTTTACTGCAGCCGCTGTGCTGGGTAATGGTGAGATCGTTGAGAAATTCAATTTCAAACAGCACACCAACGGTAAACCTACCGTTCTGTTCTTCTGGCCGATGGACTTCACCTTCGTGTGCCCGTCTGAGCTGATCGCGTTCGACAAACGTTACGAAGAATTCCAGAAACGCGGCGTGGAAGTGGTTGGCGTTTCCTTCGACTCCGAGTTCGTGCACAACGCATGGCGTAACACCCCGGTAGACCAGGGCGGTATCGGCCCGGTTAAATACGCGATGGTTGCTGACATCAAACGTGAAATCCAGAAAGCTTACGGTATTGAGCATCCGGACGAAGGCGTAGCGCTGCGCGGCTCCTTCCTGATCGACGCCAACGGCATCGTTCGTCATCAGGTGGTTAACGACCTGCCGCTGGGCCGTAACATCGACGAAATGCTGCGTATGGTTGACGCCCTGCAGTTCCACGAAGAGCACGGCGAAGTCTGCCCGGCGCAGTGGGAAAAAGGAAAAGAAGGTATGGCCGCCTCTCCGGAAGGCGTTGCAAAATACCTGACCGAAAACGTTTCCAGCCTGTAATCGGCACGCGTTTTAATAAAAGGCTCGCTCAGGCGGGCCTTTTTTGTTAGCGGCGTCAAAATTTAAGAAAATGACCCGCCGATATTTGTGACCAGCGATACACTTCTGGCGAAAAAATTCGCTCTACCTCTCACTTTTTCTCTGCCAAATTTCAGCGTCAAAATACAAAGCCTTCATAACAGACTGAAAAATATATAAATTATTTATATCGTTTTCTGCCGGTACTTTGCCGTCGATGTGATCCCCATCAATATTTAAAACCGCGGATGTGATCTCATCCATCATTTTCATCAATGTATTTGGTCATGATTTAACTCAGGAACAGGAATACGTTCAGGAGCTGAGGATGGAAATTATTTTTGACCCGTCGTTAATCGCCCTTAAGCAGAATATTTCCCGTGCGGAAGAAGCCATCGAACTGGCGGGTTCATTACTTGCCAGGCGCCAGATTTGCAGTGCCGAATATGTCAACGAGATGCTGACGGTATATGAAGATTTTGGCGCCGCCATCGTGATAGATGACGGGATTGCCATGCCGCATGCCCGCCCGGAAAAAGGGGCATTACAGACCGGGTTCTCACTTGTCACCACCGCCACGCCAATCTCCTTCGGCCACGATGAGTTCGATCCGGTTTCCGTGGTCATCGCGATCGCCGGCGCCGATGCTGACAGTCATATCAAAATGATCCAACTGATAGCCTCGCTGATCGAGTCAGATATTGTGACCTTTCTTCAGCAGGAAAATGACGTTAATTCAGTCTTACATTTCATTCAAAAACAAATGGAGTAGTCATTATGTTAGTTATCAGAACGGTTTGTGGTAACGGTATTGGCAGCTCATTGATGGCTGCGAATAATGTGAAAAAGATCTGTGACGAATTAGGCATCAAAGCGGACGTCGCCTCGGTCGATTTTGCTAACGCCGTCGGGGAAAAAGCCGACCTTTACGTCACGATAAAAGAACTGGCAAATCAATTTCCGGCCCACTGTCATGTCGCCATCATTCGCAGCTACGTCCATAAAGCGAAGATCGCCGAGGATATTACCGACGCGCTGATGAAAATTGCTGCGACTCACTCTTAATCAGCATAGAGGGAACGACCATGCAGGCTATTCTTAGTTTTTTAACGGAAATATTCAGTCAACCCGCCTTTTTAATGGGGCTTATCGCCTTTGTTGGTTTAGTGGCGCTGCGCTCCCCCGGTAACAAACTGCTTACCGGCACATTAAAGCCGATTTTAGGCTATTTGATGTTGAGCGCTGGGGCAGGCGTTATCGTTGCCAATCTCAATCCGCTGGGCGGTATTATCGAGGCCGGATTTAATATCCGCGGCGTTATTCCGAACAATGAAGCCATTGTCTCCGTCGCCCAGAAAATGCTGGGCGTGGAAACCATGAGTATTTTGCTGTTAGGCTTTATTTTCAACCTGATTATCGCCCGCTGTACCAAGTATAAATATATCTTTCTGACCGGCCATCATTCGTTCTTTCTCGCCTGCCTGTTCTCCGCCGTTCTGCAGGCGGCAGAGTTCCAGGGCTGGATGTTGATCCTGATCGGTGGATTCCTGTTGGGCTCATGGTCAGCCATCTCCCCGGCCATCGGTCAGCGTTACACCAGACAGGTAACCGAAGACGGCGGGATCGCCATGGGCCATTTCGGTTCTCTCGGCTACTACCTCTCGGCATGGATCGCCAGCCGGACCGGCAATCCGGCAAATTCCTTCGCCGATACCGAAATTTCAGAAAAGTGGGGCTTTCTGCGCGATACCACGGTCACCACCGGTATCGTGATGTTTGTTATCTACTTTGTCTGCAGCGCTGTCGCCGGGTCGGCGTACCTGAGCACCATCACCGACCAAAACATGCTGATCTTCTCGGTGCTGACCGGTCTGCAGTTCGCCGTTGGCGTAGCCATTGTCTATAACGGCGTGCGGCTGATCCTCGGCGATCTGGTGCCGGCGTTCCAGGGCATCAGCCAGAAGCTGATCCCGGACTCCATCCCGGCCGTTGACTGCGCGGTGTTCTTCACCTTTAGCCCCACCGCGGTGGTGGTGGGATTCATCAGCTCCTTTGTGGGCGGGCTGGTCGGGATGCTCTTGCTCGGCGGGCTGGGCATGGCGCTGATTATTCCCGGCATGGTCCCGCACTTCTTCTGCGGCGGCACGTCCGGCGTCTTCGCCGACAAACTGGGGGGGAAGCGCGGATGTATCATCGCCTCCTTTATCGGCGGGATCTTCCTCGCCTTCCTGCCGGCGATGCTGCTGCCGGCGCTCGGCAACCTCGGGTTTGAAAACAGCACCTTCGCCGATTTCGACTTCGCGGTATGGGGCATCATTATCGGGAATGCGTTCACCCAGTTTGGTCAGATCACTATCTATCTGATTTGTCTGGCGCTGCTCGTCGCGCTGCTGGCGCCTTTCTGCTTCCGTCACGTCCAGGTGGTGGGCAACACGCTCAGCTATGAGGAGCTGACGGCGAAGCAGAAAAATGAATAAGCGAGGTCATTTTTCCCGGCGGGAGGGCCACGCTTTCCGCCGCTGACAAATAATCAGGAGTGGTTATGGCTATTTTGTCCATTGGATTTGCTTGTTTCGATCAGTTTTTCTTTCTCAATGAATGGCCCCAGGAGAATACCAAAAACTTTTGTCATGATTTTATTGAAAGCGGCGGCGGTCCGGCGGCCAATGCGGCCTGGCTGCTGGGATTATGGGGCGAGGAGGTTTATTACATTGGTCATCTGCAGCAGGACCTTTACGGTCAGCGCATTATCGATGAGTTTGCCGAGGCGGGGGTGGATACCAGCCAGGTGGTTTTCTCCGATGACATGATCACCCCGCTGGCCTCGGTGCTGGTCAATCGCTTAACGGGTTCGCGGACAATTATTACCCGCAAGATGCAAACGCCGCCTTCCCTGACCTACGAGCAAAAGCTCAAACTGGACGACCTCGCCGAGCGACTGATTGCCAGCGAGGAGCCGGTTACCATTTTAATTGACGGCCATGAGGCGGAAATCAGTGAATATTTAATTAAGAAACTGCCCAACGCCAGGGTCGTGATGGACGGCGGGTCACTGCGCGCCAGCAATATTAAACTGGCGGCCTGGACTGACTATTTTGTAGTGAGCGAACATTTCGCCCGCGATTATATGAGCTATCGCTCGCTGAGCACCGAAGCAGAAATTAAAGCGGCCCTGATTGAGTTGAATAAAATTTGCCGCGGTGAAGCATTTATTACCCTTGGCGAAAAAGGCTGCGCTTTTTTAAAAAGCGGTATGCTGCAGATCGTCCCGTCCTGGCTGTGCAATGCCGTTGATACCACCGGCGCCGGGGATGTATTTCACGGCGCCTTCACCTATGGCGTCCATTACTCATGGCATATCGATAACATTATTTTATTTGCCAGCCTGACCGCCGCCATTTCTATTGAGAAAAAAGGGGTTCGGGAATCGATGCCGGACCTGGCGGTCGTCCACCACTCGTTAAATAGCTACGAGAGAAACTTAACGCAATATTTTGAAGAATAACTGCATTTAATAAATATCAAGAGGTGAATATGTTAGTGTCGATGAAGGACATGCTTCAGCATGCCCTGCGGGACGGCTACGCCGTCGGTCAGTTCAACATTAATAATCTGGAATGGGTCGGCGCCGTATTAAGCACCGCCCAGCAGTGCCGCTCACCGGTTATTTTGGGGGTGTCCGGCGGCACGGTTAAGCATATGCTCGGGTTAAAATGTATTCATGACATTGTGGTTAACGCCATGGAGTATTTGCATATTGATGTTCCGGTGGCGCTGCATCTGGATCATGGCACCTCCCGGGAGGCCTGCGAAGCGGCGATCGCCGCCGGCTTCAGTTCCATTATGTTTGATGGCTCGCATCTGCCGTTCAGGGAAAACCTGGCCATTACCCGCCACCTGGTGACGCTGGCCCACAGCAAAGGTATCTCTGTGGAGGCCGAACTGGGGACCATCGCCGGCAGTGAAGACGGCATTGTCAATTCCGAAGTCATCTACGCCGATCCGCAGGAGTGCTACACCCTGGTGACAGAAACCCAGGTGGATTGCCTCGCCGCCGCGCTGGGCTCCACCCATGGTCTGTATAAAGGTAAAGCCCGGCTGGGATTTACCGAGATGAAAGCCATTGCCGAGCAGGTGAAGGTTCCGCTGGTGCTGCATGGCGGCACCGGAATTGCCGATGAGGATATGCGCCGGGCGATTGCCTGCGGCACCGCCAAGATTAACGTTAATACCGAAAATATGTACGCCTGGTGCCAACAGGTGAAAGCAATTTTCGCCGCCGACACCGGGCACGATGTGAACGATCCGCGGAAAGTCATCGCCCAGGGACTGCAGCCGGTACGCGAGATGATTGCCCGCCGCATGGCGCTCTTTGGCTCAGAGCAGCGCTATTGACGCCGGGCCAGCGGCTGAAACCACCGCCCCGACGCTGCCGGGGCGGTGGTTTCAGGTATCAAAAGGCAAAGCAGGAGCAGCCCAGCACGCCCCAGAAGGCCTGCTCGTCAGAGACCGGAATCGACGACTTACGCGCAATATCATGCTGATGGCCGTGGACGCCACAGCTACCGCAGCACTGGTGCATCTGCACCATGGCGCCGATTTTAGCCGTCGCCGGCGGAGCGGAACGGTAATGGCCCGGGACCTTCACCACCGGCGACCACTCCGGCAGCACCGGAATAGGCGGCGGCGCCAGCGGCGAGAAGTGACCGGCGGCATAGACCACTTTGCCGTCAACCACCGTCAGCACCGACTCAATGCCTTTGATCTCCTCTTCCGCGACGCTGAAGTAGTCTTTCGACAGCACCACCAGATCGGCAAGCTGACCGGCGGCCAGACGGCCTTTCTTGCCCTGCTCGCTGGAGAACCAGGCGCTGCCCGCCGTCCACAGCTCCAGCGCGACATCGCGCGGCAGGCGGTTGGCGTCGTCATACATCGCCATCCCGCCAACGGTGCGCCCGGAGACCAGCCAGTACAGCGCGGTCCACGGGTTATAGCTGGCGACGCGGGTCGCATCGGTGCCCAGCCCCACCGGCACGTCCAGCGCCAGCATCTTTGCTACCGGCGGGGTATGTTTCACCGCCTCTTTGCCGTAGCGATCGACAAAATATTCGCCCTGGAAGGCCATCCGATGCTGCACCGCAATACCGCCCCCCAGCGCCTTCACCCGCTCAATGTTACGCTCGGTAATGGTCTCGGCATGATCGAAGAACCAGTGCAGGCCATTAAACGGGATATCGCGGTTCACCTTCTCAAACACGTCCAGCATCCGGCTGATGGACTCATCGTAGGTGGCATGCAGGCGGAACGGCCAGCGATGCTCCACCAGATGGCGTACCACCCGCTCCAGCTCATCCTCCATGCCTTGCGGCAGATCCGGCCGCGGCTGCAGGAAATCTTCAAAATCCGCCGCCGAAAATACCAGCATCTCGCCGGCGCCGTTGGCGCGATAGAAGTCAGTCCCCTGCCCCGGCTTCAGCATGTCGGTCCAGCGTTCGAAATCCTCCAGCTCCTGCTTCGGCCGCTGAGTAAACAGGTTGTAGGCGATGCGCACGGTCATCTGATCTTTCGCGTGCAGCTGTTCGATAATTTCGTAATCTTCCGGATAGTTCTGGAAGCCGCCGCCGGCGTCGATGGCGCTGGTCAGCCCCAGTCGGTTCAGCTCGCGCATAAATTGACGGGTGGAGTTCAGCTGCAAATCCAGCGGCAGCTTCGGCCCCTTGGCCAGCGTAGCGTAAAGGATCATGGCGTTCGGTTTAGCGATCAGCATCCCGGTCGGGTTGCCGTGGCTATCGCGGACGATCTCGCCGCCCGCCGGATCCGGCGTCTCTTTGCTATACCCCACGGCTTTCAGCGCCGCACGGTTCAACAGCGCGCGATCGTAGAGATGGAGCACAAACACCGGCGTATCAGGCGCCGCCTCGTTCAGCTCTTCCAGGGTCGGCATCCGCCGCTCGGCGAACTGAAATTCGCTCCAGCCGCCGACCACCCGCACCCACTGCGGGGACGGCGTGCGATCCGCCTGATCCTTCAGCATTCGCAGGGCATCCGCCAGCGAGGGGACGCCCTCCCAGCGGAGCTCAAGGTTGTAGTTCAACCCACCGCGGATCAGGTGCAGGTGAGAATCGTTGAGGCCCGGGATCACCGTATGCCCTTTGAGATCGACGATTTGCGTCCCCTCGGCGGCAAAGCTCATGATCCGATCGTGACTTCCGGTGGCAACAATTTTTCCGTCGGCGATGGCCACGGCTTCCGCCAGGGGATTCGCACGATCGAGGGTATGAATCTGACCGTGGGTCAGAATCAGTGTGGCAGTTTGCGACATAACGCACTCCTTGAGGAGGCTGACTCAGTTTTTCTTCAACCAGCCAGCAAACAGGCGGGTCACGATGGGCATCCAGAACCAGACCACCAGCGCAACCACGCAGGCATCATTGATGAGGTGCAGCAGCAGGCTCCCCTTAAGCGACGGCAGCAGCATGCCGGTCACCGCAGGCACCAGGTTGGTGCTGGGGAAAATCACCAGCAGGGTGATCAGAAACTGTTTCCAGCGCCGCGGCTGGCGTACGTTCACCGTCGGCGGGGTAAACCAGAAGGCCGGTTCAGTCCGCACCTCAGTCCGATCGCCTTCCGTCAGCAGTGGGGCAATCTCAGCCACCAGTTGCCGACGGGTTTCCGACTGCGTCCAGGCGTAGAGGTGCTCCAGGGTATCGAAGCGGATTATGACGCTCCACAGATTCTGCCCTGCGGCGGGCCGGATCACATTCGCCCCAAGATGGCCGGGAAATTCTGCCGCAATGGGCATAATTTTACCGAGCCACTCTTCGTAGCGCTGGCTGTGTTGCGGATCGAGCAGATGGCTGATAACCAGGGTCACCGATTTTTGCTGCGCCATGACGAGTTCCTTGCTTCAGGGAAATGGCCGGTTTTCTCCTGCCACTCTCCATAAATGATCTGACACAACATCCTTCATGCTGCGTTGAAGCGGCAGGCGGGCACGTCCCCGTGAACTTGAATAAATTCAGTAGCTGGGGACGGACAAATGCAGCCAACAACGCAGCAGCCTGAAGGATGGAGTGATTTACGCTTTACGCTCCGGCGCGCCATGCACCATGGTATAAGCGTAATCGACGCCCATCCCGTAGGCGCCGCTGTGTTCGCGCACCAGGTCCATTACCGCATCGTAGGTCGCTTTGCGCGACCAGTCGCGCTGGTACTCCAGCAGCACCTGCTGCCAGGTCACCGGCACCGCCCCCGCCTGCACCATCCGGTCAATAGACCGCTCATGGGCGTCGACAGAGGTGCCGCCGGAGGTATCCGTCACTACATAGACCTCGTAGCCCGCCTCCAGCGCCATCAACGCCGGGAAAGTCAGGCAGACTTCGGTCCACAGAGCGGAGATCACCAGCTTTTTACGGCCGGTCGCTTTCACCGCTGCCACAAACGCATCGTCTTCCCAGGAGTTCATGGAGGTACGTTCAATCGGCTTGACGTCAGGATGCACGGCCAATAATTCCGGCCAGATATAGCCGCTAAAGCTTTTGGTCTCTACGGAGGTATAAATCACCGGTACATTAAAAATTTTGCCCGCTTTCGCCAGCGCCACGGTGTTATTTTTCAGGGTCTGGCGATCGATATTCGCCACGCCAAAGGACATTTGCGGCTGATGGTCAATAAAGATAAGCGCGGAATTAGTGGGATCGAGCAGTTCACGAATAGACATTAAATACCTTCTTAATCAATTAGTTAAAAAGATGACATGATGATTAATGCGTCGTGTGGATCCTGACTGATAAAGCATGGTGAGTATAGCCAGTTATTTCTAACAAGTTATTAAGGATTTTTTATGGTTTATATTTTTTGCCGCGACCAGGATTTATTCACGCCTGTTTTAATCAAATTTTTACGCCAAACTGTTCTGATTTATTCACTGGCTTTGATTATTGCGCTTAGGTACAACAGAGAAAACAAATTAATGGATAGTTTCATATGCGCGTAAACTTTGATGTTTTGATGATCCTTGATGCCCTTGACCGCCACGGATCCTTCGCCACCGCCGCGGAGTCGCTGTATAAAACCCCCGCCGCTCTGAGCTATATGATCCAGAAGCTGGAGAGCGATCTGAACATCGTGCTGTTGGATCGTTCCGGCCATCGGGCAAAATTTACCGATACCGGCCGGCTGATGCTGGAGAAGGGGCGACAGCTTTTAAGTGCCGCCAGAGATCTGGAAAAGCAGGCCCAGCAGCTGAGCGCGGGCTGGGAGCGAGAGCTAGCCATCGCCCTTGACGCCTCATTTCCCTTTTCGGCCCTGCTGCCGCTGATCGCCGAGTTTTACGCGCAAAACCCACAGACGCGACTGAACTTCAGCCATCACACCCTCGCCGGTTCGTGGGAAGAGCTGACCCATCATGGGGCGGATATTATCCTCGGCGCCATCAATGAGCCGCCCACCTCCGCGGAGTGGTCATGGCAAACCCTCGGCGCGTTGGATAACATTTTCGTCGTCGCCCCCCATCACCCGCTGGCTCAGGCGAAGGAGCCACTGGCCAATAAACAGCTCAGCCAGCATCGGGCCATCGTGATCCGCGACAGCGCCCGCTATTGCCATCCGCTCAACAGCAATCTCCTCGACGAGCAGCCGCAAATCGGCGTCGATGATTTCGCCAGTAAAGTCGAACTATTGTGCGCCGGGCTGGGCTGCGGCTTTCTGCCGCGCCATATCGCTCGCCCGTGGCTGGTAAAAGGCAGTCTGGTGGAGAAAAGCGTCGCCTGCTGGCGGGAAAAGGATATTACCTATATGGCCTGGCGCAGCGGGAATGATGGGCTGGCTCAGCGCTGGTGGCGGGAGGCGCTCCTCCGCGGCGACCTGCTGAGCCAGCTCTACCATTAACGGCCGGACCAGACGTTGGCGGAGATGGCCGGGAGGGTCAGCACCCCGTCCTGGAAGGCGCCGGCGCCCTCCTGCAGCGTCCACCCGGCCACGTTCAGCAGCGGGGAATCTTCAATAACCACCTCGCAGGCTTCCCCGCGGTTAATCGCCACCAGCACCCGCTGCTGTTTGTAGACGCGGACAAACACCACCACGTTATCCTCGGCGTAAATCACCTGACAGCCGCCGTAGCGCAGCGCCTGGTGGGCCTTACGCAGTTTCGCCATCCGCTGATACAGCGCCAGCAGCTGGGTATCCTGCAGCGCCGGATCCCACGGGAACGGTTTGCGGCAGAACGGATCGTTATTGCCATCCACGCCCACCTCGTCGCCATAGTAGATGCACGGTACCCCCGGCCAGCTGAACAGCCACACCACCGCCAGCGGCAGGCGCGCTACGTCTTTGCCAAGAAGAGATTTAAAACGCGCCGTATCATGGCTGTCGAGCTGGTTGAACATCCGCAGCTGCTGCTGATGCGACAGCCCGGCGCGATAATTATCCATCCACGCCATACAGGTCTGGGCGTCTATTTTCTGCGGATCGTAAGAGATATCGGTATTGGCGAGGAATCCCCAGATCGGGAAGGTGAAGCCACGATAGTTCATCGCCGCGTCTTCGGCATCCGCCTGCAGCCACTGGCGCGCGTCGCCAAAATGTTCGCCAAAGACAAAAGCTTCCGGCTGCGCTTGCTTCGCTGCCTGGGTAATGCCGGCGATATGCTGCAGGTTATTCCGCGCCCCGCCGCCTTCGCCCAGCATATGCACCACGTCAAGACGCCAGCCGTCCATGCTCCATGGCGCCTTCAGCCAGTGGCGTACGATACTGTCTTCACCGGCATAGATCTCGTTGACCAGGCTGGTCGACCGATAGTCGAGCTTCGGCAGACTGGCATAGCCCAGCCAGTTGTGCGCCTGCCCCTCCTCTGAGAAGGTAAACCAGTCGCGCCACGGGGAGTCCGGATCGTGGCCGGCGCCGCCGCTGCCCTGCTGGTGACGGTCGAACCAGGGATGGGAATCGCCGGTATGGTTGAACACGCCGTCGAGGATCATGCGCATTCCCGCCCGCTGGGTGTTGTGGCGCAGCCGGAGCAGCGCCGCGTCGCCGCCAAACTGCGGATCGACGCGCCGATAATCCTCGGTATCGTATTTATGCACGCTGGGGGCGGCGAAAACCGGGTTCAGATACAGAGCGGTTACGCCGAGCTGCTTCAGGTAGGGAAGTTTTTCGCTGATGCCGTCGAGATCCCCGCCGTAGAACGTCGACCCGCCCGCCTCGCCGGTAAGCGGGTCGTCCCACGCCTTGCGCACAATCTCCCGTCCCGCCGCGTGATGGTAATAGACCGCATCCTGGTCGGCGTCACGCGCGGCGCTGCGGGCAAAGCGATCGGGGAAAATTTGATAGAACACCTGATCGGCCACCCACTGCGGGCCGGCGTCCGGCAGGTCAATGGCGAACTGCTCCAGTCGGGCCGGCGGGAATCGGGTGAAGCCTTGTGGCGTAAACCAGCGCTGATGGTCGGCCCACAGCAGCTTAAAGCTGTAGCGGCGGCGCGGCTGGCCGCTGGCGAGAGAGATTTCGCCGCGCCATGCCACCACGCCTGGCTGCGGCGCCTGGCGGAGCCGCTGCATCGGCAGCGACAGCTCTTCGTTATCCTCTTCCGCGCGCAGCGTGATCCGCTGCGGCAGCGACTCACCGCTTAACCACAGAGTAATAAACAGTCGGTCCTGTTGCACCTTGATAAAGGGTGCAACCGGAAGGTGCCATGCCTTCAACATCGTGAATCCTCATTGTGCAGAATGGGCACACCTTGCCATAGCCGCCGGGCGCAGAACTCATCATCTCAGAACTTTTTGGGGGAGGATAACGGGGGAGGACGCGGGACCGCAAGCCGCCCCGGCCGCGCGATGCTGACCGGGGCGATGTCGATTACTGAGCCTGCGCCAGGCGGCGCTCACGGCGGGTCTTAAAGACCCAGCCGAGCAGCAACAGCACAATCCACGCCATACCGACGTACAGCGAGATGCGGGTGTCCGGATGATAGCCGATAAGGGCGATAATAAAGGCCAGGAACAGCAGGCCGATCACCGTGGTCACCACCCCGCCAGGGACTTTGAATTTCAGCGCCTTAACCTCTTCGGGCGACAGACGGCGGCGGAAGGCTATCTGTGACAGCAGGATCATAATCCACACCCACACCGTGGCGAAGGTGGCCAGGGAGGCGATCACCAGGAAAACGTTCTCCGGCATGATGTAATTTAGGTATACCGCAAACAGCAGCGCAATGGTCATCACCATCACCGTCACCCACGGAATACCGCGACGCGACGTTTTAGCGAACACCTTCGGCGCGCTGCCCTGCTCAGCCATGCCGTGCAGCATACGGCCCACGCCGAACACGTCGGAGTTAATCGCCGACAGCGAAGCCGTCAGGACCACGAAGTTAAGAATACTGGCCGCGAAGGTAATGCCCAGATGCTGGAAGGTCAGGACGAAGGGGCTGCCGTCGGTTCCCACCTGATTCCACGGGTAGATGGACATAATGACGAACAGCGTGCCGACGTAGAACACCAGAATGCGCATCGGCACCGAGTTGATGGCGCGCGGAATGGATTTCTCCGGGTCCTTCGCCTCACCGGCGGTAATGCCGATGATTTCGATGCCGCCGTAAGCGAACATCACCATCTGCAGCGACATCACCATTCCCAGCCAGCCGTTGCTGAAGAAGCCGCCGTTGCTCCACAGGTTATGAATCCCCGTCGGCTGGCCGCCGTTGCCGATCCCCCAGATAATGATGCCGAACCCGGCGAGGATCATGATGATAATGGTGGCCACTTTGAAGAACGAGAACCAGAACTCCAGCTCGCCAAACACCTTGACGCTCATCAGGTTGACGGCGCAGATGATCAGCACCACGCTGAGCACCCAGATCCAGTGCGGCACCGTCGGGAACCAGACGCCCATGTAGATGCCGAAGGCGGTAACGTCGGCGATGGCGACGATCAGGATTTCAAAGCAGTAGGTCCAGCCGGTGATATAGCCCGCCAGTCCGCCGAGGTTTTCCTGGGCATAGCGGGAGAATGAGCTGGCGGCAGGGTTATGCACCGACATCTCACCGAGCGCCCGCATAATGATATATGCCGCGACGCCGCCGATAATGTAGGCCAACAGTACGCTGGGTCCGGCCATTTTAATGGCGTCGGCCGAGCCGTAAAAAAGCCCGGTGCCGATGGCGGAACCCAGGGCCATAAAGCGAATGTGCCGGGTGCTTAGCCCGCGCTTAAGCTTGTTACTACTTTCCATCGTGGTTTTTCAATGCCGTTTAACACAAAAAATAAAAAACCACGGAACCCGAAGTCCCGTGGTTAAACGCTTGTCCTCACCGCCGGTTAATGCGCGCTGGAAGTCACCTGACGTCCGGCTGCGCGATCCCAGATCACCGCGAGAATGGTCATCACGGCGGTGGGCATCAGCCAGGCCAGGCCCTGCTCCGCCAGCGGCAGACGCGCGGTCCAGTCCGGCAGAATCGCGGCAAATGCTGATGACTTAATCCCGTCAATGATACCAAACATCAGGCTGATAAACATGGCCGGCGCGATAACGCGGGACGAATTATGCCACCAACTGCGGGTAAAGCTTAATACAACCAGTGCGATACACGGCGGATAGATAGCGGTCAGCACCGGAATCGATACCTGGATCAGATGGCTAAGGCCCAAATTGGAGACCGCCATGGAGAACAGGCCGAGAACAAAGACCAGCGTGCGATAGGAGAACGGCAGATACTGGGCAAAGAACTCAGCGCAGGCGCAGGTCAGGCCCACCGCCGTCACCAGGCAAGCGATGAAGATCAGCGCCGCCAGCAGGAAACTGCCCGCCCCGCCGAAGGTGTGCTGCACGTAGGCATGGAGGATCGCCGCGCCGTTGGCGGACTGATCCACGAGAGTAGCGCTGTCAGAGCCCAGACGGAACAGCGCCAGATACAGCAGGGTCAGGCCGACGCCCGCCATCAGGCCAGCCCAGACGGTATAACGGGTCAACAGACGCGCTTCGCTGACGCCGCGTGAGCGAGCGGCATTAACAATCACGATGCCAAATACCATCGCGCCGAGGGTATCCATGGTCAGGTAGCCGTTGACGAAGCCATTGGAGAATGGCGCCGTACGATACGCTTCCAGCGCGTCGCTGATCGGGCCCGCTGGCCAGATGATGGCGGCGACCGCCAGCACAATCAGGGCGATAATTTTCAGCGGCGCAAGGAAATTGCCCACGGTGTCCAGCAGTTTGCCCGGATAGAGGGAGACCAGAATCACCAGCGCGAAGTAAATAACGCTGTAGATCAGCAGCGGCAGCGGGCCGTCGCCGGTCAGCGGCGCAATACCGACCTCAAAGGAGACGGTCGCGGTACGCGGCGTCGCGAACAGCGGTCCTACCGCGAGATAGCACACCACCGCCAGCAGGATACCGGCCACTTTACCAATCGGGGTGCTCAGGCTTTCAACGCCGCCGCCGACTTTCGCCAGCGCCACCACCGTCAGCACCGGCAGACCCACCGCAGTGATCAGGAAGCCGATCGCCGCCGTCCAGACGTGCTCGCCCGCCTGTAAGCCAACCATCGGAGGGAAAATAATGTTGCCTGCGCCAACGAACAACGCGAAGGTCATAAAGCCCAACGCTATGATGTCGCGAGATTTTAACTGATGGGTCATAAATTCATTACTGCCTGTGGATGTGGTGTTGTAAAAAAATGGAAAAATACCGCGCTCCCCTCTCAGGGACGATACAGCGGCCATTGCCGGTAAACTCAGCGAGATATGCTCCCGAAGCGGCGTGGGAAAGAATTGTTTTTGGTATTACCACGCAAAAGCAGTCTGTCATCGACTGCGCAGGCGCAATTTAAACGCTTATAACGTTTTAAAGCAAGGCACGATCGCAAAAGCAGATGATTATGCTGGTTATGTCTTTCACACCAGAATCATTTACCATATTGATAGAAAACCCGTGGCTTATCATGCGAACAAAAAAGCAGCGCGCGCTCATTAAATAGGCGAGAAAAAACGACTGCCAATGAAAATGACCAGCTGAAGCTGGTCATTGGCAAGATAAACTGACAGCGCGTCGATCAGGCGTCATTTTTGGCAATTAATCGTTCCGGGAGCAGGAAGCTAAAGCGGGTTCCCTTGCCCACCGTGCTGTCGATTTCCAGCCGGCTGTCATGATGGTTAACCGCGTGTTTGACGATCGCCAGTCCCAGGCCACTGCCCCCCGTTTGCCGGGAACGGGCTTTATCCACCCGATAAAAACGCTCGGTCAGACGGGGAATATGCTCCGGCGCAATGCCTGGCCCGTTATCCTCGACGCTGAACAGCGCTCCCTGCGGGGTCCGCTGCCAGCTGACGCGAATTTCGGTCCCCGGCGGGGTGTGGTTCACCGCGTTATAGACCAGGTTGGAGATGGCGCTGCGCAGCTGCTCCTCATTACCCAGCACCTTGAGCTGCTCATCGACGGTGAAGATCAGCGTCTGTTTCTCCTGGCTGAGAGTTTGCGCCTCGCGCTCCACCACCCGCAGCATCATCGGCACGTCGATGCGATCATTCATCGCCAGCGCCGGCGCGGCTTCAATACGCGACAGCGTCAGCAGCTGCTTCACCAGGCCTTCCATACGTTGAGTTTGCTCCCGCATGGTGTGCAGGGCTTTTTCTCGGGTCGCCCCCTCCAGCACCTGCTCCTGCATCATCTCCAGATAGCCCTGCAGCACCGTCAGTGGGGTGCGCAACTCATGGCTGACGTTGGCGAAAAAGTTCCGCCGCGCCCCTTCCAGCTGATGCATCTGCGTCACGTCGCGCGCCACCATCAGCCACTGCTTGTCGCTGTAGGGCATCACGCGAATTTCCAGATGACGGGCGTTATTCAGCACCAGATTGAGCGGCTTTGAAAAATCGCGCTGTTTCAGATAGTTGGCGAACTCAGGATAGCGCAGAAGGTTAAGAATGTTTTGGCCACTGTCGTCCGGCCAGCGCAGGTTTAGAATCTGCTGCGCCAGGCCATTACACCAGAAAATAGCCCCCTCTTCCGTGGTCAGGACGACCGCATCCGGTAGCGATTCCGCCCCGCTGCGAAAGCGTTTAATCAGGCTTCCCAGCTCGCGCCGACGCTTTTTATTACGCATCTGCATCTGGTGCAGACCATACAGCAGCGGCTCCCAACTGCCGCGGCCAGGCGGAGGAGTCATGCTCCGGTCCACCCACAGCCACCACGACAGGCGCATCAAATTCCAGAAATGCCAGATCAGCAAACCGGTCACTGCCGCCAGTAAAAACCACGGCAGATGACCCACAAACGCCCCCAGAATCAGGGCCGGAATACACGCTAAAAAGAGCTCCAGCGCCAGCCTTTTCCATGACAGCCGTTCCAGCACGGGTCACACTCCTGTCAAAATTCAGAAACGGGCGGAGAAACGATACCCCGTGCCGCGAACCGTTTGCACCATACGATCATGGCCACTGTGTTCCAGCGCTTTGCGCAGGCGGCGAATATGGACGTCCACCGTGCGGTCTTCCACATAAACGTTGGTCCCCCAGACGTGGTTCAGCAGCTGTTCGCGGCTGTACACCCGCTCCGGATGGGTCATAAAGAAGTGCAATAATTTAAATTCCGTCGGTCCCATATCCAGCGGACTGTCGCCGGTCATTACCCGGTGCGATGAAGGGTCGAGGCTCAGCCCCTGCATTTCGATCACCTCTTCCACCGCCATCGGTGAAATACGGCGCATCACCGCTTTGATTCGCGCCACCAGCTCTTTCGGAGAGAAAGGCTTGGTGATGTAGTCATCCGCGCCGGTCTCCAGGCCGCGAACGCGATCCTCTTCTTCTCCACGCGCGGTCAGCATCACTACCGGAATATCCCGCGTCATCGCCTCGCGCTTGAGCAGTTTAATAAACTGCAGCCCCGAACCGCCCGGCAGCATCCAGTCCAGGAGAATCAAATCAGGCCAGGGTTCATTGAGTTGATTCACCGCGCTGTCATAATCTTCCGCTTCGACAGGCTGAAAGCCATTTTGCTCCAGAACAAAGCAGACCATTTCGCGGATTGGAGCTTCATCTTCAACGACCAGAATTCTTCTCGCCATTATTTACCCTGTGTTTTTTAGCCATCAGTATAGAAGTGCGGCGTCATTATGCGTCACTTTTGTGACAGATTTATGAAAAAAATGACCGTCTGATGATCGGGTATTTTGAAGCACGACGCGGACTTACCCCTCACTAACAAGTGGTATACTGCCGCCCATGCTTTTTTCGCTAGGGAAGATTTATGCGCCTCCTTCACACCTCCGACTGGCACCTGGGCCAGAATTTTTACAGCAAAAGCCGCGCGGCCGAACACGACGCTTTTCTTACCTGGCTACTGGACCGCGCGCAGGAGCATGAAGTCGACGCCATTATCGTGGCTGGCGATATTTTTGATACCGGCTCGCCGCCGAGCTACGCCCGCGAACTGTATAACCGTTTCGTCGTCCAGTTGCAGCAGACCGGCTGTCGCCTGGTGGTGCTGGCGGGCAACCACGACTCGGTGGCGATGCTCAATGAATCCCGCGATATCCTCGCCTTTTTACACACCACCGTGGTGGCGAACGCCGGCTACGCGCCGATTGAGCTGCCGCTGCGCGACGGCACGCCGGGCGCCATCTTCTGTCCGGTGCCGTTTTTACGCCCGCGCGAGCTGGTGACCAGCCAGGCCGGTCACTCCGGTCGGGAAAAACAGCAGCAGCTGCTGCACGCCATCAGCGACTATTATCAGGAGCAGTATCAGCAGGCCTGCGCGCTGCGCGGCGATCGGCCGCTGCCCATCATTGCCAGCGGCCATCTGACCACCGTCGGCGCCAGCAAAAGCGATGCCGTCCGCGACATTTACATCGGCACACTGGATGCCTTTCCGGCGCAACACTTCCCCCCTGCCGACTACATTGCGCTGGGCCATATTCACCGGGCGCAGATGGTCGGCGGCTGCGAGCATATCCGCTACAGCGGCTCGCCGCTGCCGCTGAGCTTCGATGAAACCGGCAAAGCGAAATCGGTGCATCTGGTGAGCTTTAGCGAGGGGCGACTTAGCGCCGTGGAAACCCTGGAGGTGCCCGTGACCCAGCCTCTGGCAGTAATCAAAGGCGATCTGGCCGCCATCACCGCCCAGCTGGAGCAGTGGCGCGGCGTCGAGCAGGACCCGCCGGTGTGGCTGGATATCGAAATCACCACCGAGGACTATCTGCACGATATTCAGCGTCATATTCAGGCGCTGACGAAGGATCTGCCGGTGGAAGTGCTGCTGGTGCGCCGCAGCCGCGAGCAGCGCGAGAAAATACTGCTCAACGCCCAGCGGGAGACGCTCAGTGAACTGAAGGTGGAGGAGGTATTCGAGCGCCGGCTGGCGCTGACCGAAATTGACGATATGAAGCGCGCCCGGCTGCATGAGCTGTTCGCCCATACGGTGCATACGCTCACCGCGGAGGATGAAAACGCATGAAAATCCTCAGTCTGCGTCTGAAAAACCTCAACTCCCTGAAAGGGGAATGGAAGATAGACTTTACCGCCGAGCCGTTCGCCAGCAATGGCCTGTTCGCCATTACCGGCGCCACCGGGGCCGGGAAAACCACGCTGCTCGATGCCATTTGCCTGGCGCTCTATCATGAAACGCCGCGCCTGAATAAAGTCTCCCAGTCGCAAAACGACCTGATGACCCGCGATACCGCCGAGTGTCTGGCGGAAGTCGAGTTTGAAGTAAAAGGCATCGCCTACCGCGCTTTCTGGAGCCAGAACCGGGCCCGTAACCAGCCGGATGGCAATCTGCAGGCGCCCCGCGTCGAGCTGGCGCGCTGCGCTGACGGCAAAATCCTCGCCGATAAAGTCTCGGACAAGCTGGAGCAAACCGCGACGCTTACCGGCCTCGACTATGGCCGCTTCACCCGCTCGATGCTGCTTTCCCAGGGGCAATTTGCCGCCTTCCTGAACGCGAAGCCGAGCGATCGCGCGGAGCTGCTGGAGGAGCTGACCGGCACGGAAATCTACGGCCAGATTTCAGCCATGGTCTACGAACAGCACAAAGCCGCTCGCCATGCGCTGGAGAAGTTCGAAGCCCAGGCGGCGGGCATCGTCCTGTTGACGGAGGCCCAGCAGCAGGCGCTGCAGGAAAGTTTGCAGGTACTTACTGACGAAGAAAAAGCCCTGCTGGCCCAGCAGCAGAGCCAGCAGCAGCAGCTCCAGTGGCTGACCCGCCGCGACGAGCTGGCGCAGCAACAGCAGCAGGCCGCCACCCGGCAGCAGCAGGCCCGCCAGGCGCTGGCGGACGCCGCCCCGGCGCTGGCGAAGCTTGAGCTGGCCCAGCCCGCCGCTCAACTGCGTCCCCTGTGGGAGCGCCAGCAGGAGCAGACGGCAGGCCTGGCGCAAACCCGGCAGCGGATCAGTGAAGTAAATGCTCGCTTACTTGCCAGCACGGCGCTGCGCGCGCGCATCCGCCAGGGCGCCTTGCGCGCTCAGCAGCAGCGTCAGGCTGAACTGGCCGATCTGGCGCAGTGGCTGGCCGCCCATGAGCGTTTCCGCTTATGGGGTCAGGAGATCGCCGGCTGGCGGGCGCAATTCTCGCAACTGACGCGGGATAAACAACAGCTAACGGCTCAGAGCACCCGCCTGGCCGCGCTACGCCAGAAGCTGGCCACGCTGCCAGCCAGCCCTCTCACCCTGAGCGCGGATGACGTTGCCGCAGCGATAGAACAGCAAACCCAATCGCGGCCGCTGCGCCAGCGCCTGATCTCCCTGCATGAGCAGCATCAGCTGCTGCGCAAGCGTCTGCGCCAGAACGCCGACAGCGTCCAGCAGGCGCAGGCGGAGCAGGTAAAACTTAACGCTACCCTGACGCTGCGCCGGGAACAATATAAAGACAAAAACCAGCACTATCTCGACCTGAAGGCGCTCTGCCAGCGGGAAGAAACGATCAAAGACCTGGAAAGCTACCGCGACCGGCTCGAGGCGGGTAAGCCCTGTCCGCTGTGCGGCGCCTGTGAACACCCGGCGATTGAACAATACGCCTCGTTGACGCTCACGGATAATCAGCGCCGCCGCGATGCGCTGGAAAAGGAGGTCGCCGCGCTGAAAGAAGAAGGCCTGCTGATCCTCGGGCAGGTCAAGGCCCTGACGCAACAGCTTCAGCGTGACACCGAAGCGGCCGGGCGGCTCGCAGAGGAAGAGCAAGCGCTTACTAAAGCGTGGCAGGAGACCTGCGCCTCTCTGCACATCGCGCGGGATATTGCGCAAGAGATAAACGACTGGATGCAGGAACAGGAGCGCTACGAGCAGCAGCTCTATCAGCTCAGCCAGCGCCTGATGTTGCAGAGTCAGCTTAACGATCAGCAGGCGCTGGAGCGCCAGGCCGAGCAGCAGCTGGCGGCCACGCGCCAGGGACTGGAGAGCGCCCTGCAGGCCCTGGCCCTGAGCCTGCCGGCAGAAGGGACAGAAGCCGCCTGGCTGCACGCTCGCGAAAGCGAATTTGCCCAGTGGCAGGCGCAACAGACCCAACATGATGCCATTCAGCAGCAAATCGCTGCTCTGCGGCCACTGCTGGAGACGCTGCCGACCAGCGACGAGACAGAGGTTGAAGCTGAGTCGGCCATCCCGGACAACTGGCGCGAAATCCACGAGGAATGCCTGTCGCTGCACAGCCAGCTTGTCGCCCAGCAGCAGCAGGAAACCCAGGAAAAGGCGCGTCTGGACCAGTCGCAGGCGCAATTCACCTCCGCCCTGGCCTCCAGCCGCTTTAGCGATCGGGAGGCGTTCCTCGCCGCGCTGCTGGATGACGAGACCGCCCAGCGGCTGACGCAGTTAAAACAGACGCTGGAGCAGCAGCTTCAGCAGGCGGCTGCGCTCTGCGAGCAGGCGACCCGGCAACATGAGGCGCACCTGGCGCTGCGTCCGCAAGGGGTGGACGCTGACGTCCCCACCCTGCAAACCCAGCTGCACGCCCTGGCCCAGCGGCTGCGGGATAACACTACCCGCCAGGGTGAGATCCGCCAGCAGCTCAGGCAGGACGCAGAGAGCCGTCAACAGCAGCAGGCGCTGGGGCAGCAGATTGCAGAGGCGGCGCAGCTGGCGGACGACTGGGGCTATCTCAATTCGCTGATCGGCTCCAGCACCGGCGACCGGTTCCGCAAATTCGCCCAGGGGCTGACGCTGGATAATCTGGTCTGGCTGGCAAACCAGCAGCTCAACCGCCTGCATGGCCGCTATCTGCTACAGCGCAAGGCCAGCGAGGCGCTGGAGCTGGAGGTTGTCGATACCTGGCAGGCCGACGCCGTGCGCGACACCCGCACCCTCTCCGGCGGCGAAAGTTTCCTCGTCAGCCTGGCGCTGGCCCTGGCGCTGTCAGACCTGGTGAGCCATAAGACGCGGATTGACTCCCTGTTTCTTGATGAAGGCTTCGGCACCCTCGACAGCGAAACGCTGGACACGGCCTTGGACGCCCTGGATGCCCTTAACGCCAGCGGTAAGATTATCGGGGTGATCAGCCACGTGGAGGCGATGAAAGACCGCATTCCGGTGCAGATCAAAGTGAAGAAGATTAACGGCCTGGGCTATAGCCGGCTGGACAAAGCGTTTGCGGTGGAGTGAGGTCTGAATTATGGCGATGTCCCCGCCCCCTAACCCTCTCCCGAGGGAGAGGGTTAGGGGGCGGGGAAGCGGTTCAGGTCCCCTGGAGCGGCCACAGCCAGGCCGCGCCGCGTACCCCGCTGGAGTCGCCGTGCATCGCTTTGCGGATCGGCGTTTCACACTCGCCGCCGAAGACCCACTGCTTCACCAGGTCCGGCACCGTCTGATACAGCCGTTCGACGTTGCTCATCCCGCCGCCCAGCACGATAACGTCCGGGTCGAGGATATTCACCACGTGGGCCAGCGATTTCGCCAGCCGCTGTTCATAGCGGCTCAGCGCCAGTTCAGCCTTTTCGTCACCTTCTCCCACCAGGCGCATAATCTCGCTGCCGGTTAACCCTCGGCCGCTCAGCCGCTGATAGTCGGTGGCGAAACCGGTGCCGGAGATAAAGGTTTCGATACACCCCTGTTTGCCGCAGTAGCAAGGGACTTCCGCACGGTAGCGTAGCTCATCGTCGTTCATCCACGGCAATGGGTTATGTCCCCATTCGCCAGCGTTACCATTGCCGCCGATATGCGCCCGCCCGTTGAGCGCCACCCCGGCGCCGCAGCCGGTGCCGATAATCACCGCGAATACCGTTTGCGCCCCCGCCGCCGCGCCGTCCACCGCTTCCGACACCGCCAGACAGTTGGCATCGTTAGCCAGCCGGACTTCCCGCTCAAGGCGCAGGCTGAGGTCCTTATCAAAGGGCTGGCCGTTGAGCCAGGTCGAGTTGGCGTTTTTCACCACCCCGGTATAAGGCGAAATTGAGCCAGGAATGCCCATCCCCACGGTACCCTGCTGTCCGGTCGCCTGCTCGGCCATCGCCACCAGAGTGGCGATGGTCTCGATGGTTTGCCGGTAGTCCTGCCGCGGCGTGGGTAACCGGTGGCGAAACAGCTGCTCTCCCTGGTCGCTCAGGGCTATCACTTCGGTTTTTGTTCCACCTAAATCAATACCAATACGCACGCTCAGCTCCTCACCGATTAACAATGCAAGCATAGCGACAATTCGCTATCATGCCCGCCTGATTTAACGACAAAGCCGTGGAAATTATCATGCTGTGGTTCAAAAATTTAATGGTTTACCGTCTCAGCCGCGATATCGAATTGCGCGCCGAGGAGATGGAAAAACAGCTGGCCGAGCTGACATTTACCCCTTGTGGCAGCCAGGATATGGCGAAAACCGGTTGGGTGTCGCCGATGGGATCGCACAGCGACGCGCTGACGCATACGGCAAACGGCCAGATCATTATCTGCGCGCGTAAAGAAGAGAAGATCCTGCCGTCGCCGGTGATTAAGCAGGCGCTGGAGGCAAAGATCCAGAAGCTGGAAGCCGATCAGGGGCGCAAGCTGAAGAAGACCGAGAAAGATTCCCTGAAAGATGAAGTGCTGCACTCGCTACTGCCGCGCGCCTTCAGCCGCTTCAGCCAGACAATGATGTGGATCGACACCGTCAACGGCCTGATCATGGTCGACTGCGCCAGCGCGAAGAAAGCGGAAGATACTCTGGCCCTGCTGCGTAAAACCCTCGGCTCGCTGCCGGTGGTGCCGCTGACCCTGGAGAATCCGATTGAGCTAACGCTGACCGAGTGGGTCCGCTCCGGCACCGTGGCGCAGGGCTTCCAGCTGCTGGACGAAGCCGAGCTGAAAGCGATGCTGGAAGATGGCGGCGTGATCCGCGCCAAGAAGCAGGATCTGGTTAGCGACGAAATCGCTGTACACATTGAGGCCGGGAAGGTCGTCACCAAGCTGGCGCTGGACTGGCAGCAGCGTATTCAGTTTGTGATCTGCGACGACGCGTCAATTAAACGCCTCAAGTTCTGCGATGAACTGCGCGACCAAAACGAAGATATCGATCGGGAAGATTTCGCCCAGCGCTTTGACGCCGACTTTATCTTAATGACCGGCGAGCTGGCTGCCCTGATCCAAAGCCTGGTGGAAGGGCTCGGCGGCGAAGCGCAGCGCTAAGCGCCGCTTTCCTTCCTGCCGGGCAGGAAGGAAAAAACAACCCGGCGGCAGGCGCCGGGCGTCACGCTGGCTTACAGATAGCGGCACAGATAAGAGGTTGGCTCAGCCACCTGCAGATGAAATTCGCTGTTGCCTGGCACATTGAAAACTTCGCCGGCAGCGTAAACTTTCCACTCAGTCTCACCCGGCAGCAGGACATTCAGCGCCCCGCTGACTACCGTCATCTCTTCCGGCTGCGCCGTACCAAAGGTGTATTCCCCTTCCGCCATCACGCCAACGCTGGCGCGACCGGTACTGCTGCTGGTGAAGCCAATGGATTTCACTTTTCCGTCAAAGTATTCATTGCTTTGAAGCATAAACAAGCCCTTCTGATCGTCGGTTAAAGGCTCAATATAGGGGGCGCTCCTTGCCCCTGTCACGCGAAATTAACACATTAGACCAATAGTTCTGCCGCCAGTCGGGAAACCAGCACATTCGACAGCAAAACCGGAACATCGAGGGCTTTTTGTAACACATCGCGATGATGCTGATAGTAACCGAGACAGTCGAGGACCAGCACGTCGGCGCCCTGCTCCAGCAACGTTTTGCCGGCGGTTAATAACTCGCTGTCGCTGCCGGTAAACGGATTGGCCAGCGCGTAGTATGGCGACTTTTCCAGCGAGAGCCACTTTTGCCGCTGCATGGGCATGATCTCTTCCACCGGCACGATCACCCCTACCTGGTGCCCATCGACGATCGATGCCACCAGCGGCGGGATGATCCGCTGCGGCTCGAGGAGGATCGCGTGGTGGGTGGTAAAACCGGTCAGCTGTTCGGAACTGAGCAGCAGGATCACATCATAATGTTGTCGATCCAGCATCGCGATCGCGCTGCGGACATCGCGTTCAATTTTCTGTCGCGACACCATCACCAACTGGTTATTACTGAGCAAGGTCAGGAGTCCTTTCTCGCCGTCACCTACGGCGTACTCGGCCATTACCTCGTCAGGCGTCATCTCGCCCAGCAGGCTGATGTGGGCGATCTGTTCTTCCCTGATATGTTCGGTCAGGAGCGGCAATACTCCCGCCAGCGGCACAACGCCGATGGTCAAAATTGCCATCGTTGCACTACTCATATCATGTACCTTTTCACAACCACTGCTTCAACACAGGCTTTCCACACACAGCATCCGCCCCCCTGGTGAGTAAAAATCAACCGTCGAGAAGCGTAGCAGCTCCACGCCGCGGTTGAATGTAAAGATTGCCGGGCGGCGGCGCCGTGCCTGAAAAATCCGTGTGTTAGATATTCATTAGTACGACTGATAAATAAAAAATGTGAGATACGCCCGATATTGCCAGCATGGCGGGCAATTCGGGCTCAGGGGGTTACGACTTGTCAGGATCTTCATAACGCCGTTTGGCATCCACGGCTTCCTGCTCGGTAGGATGTTCGCTGATAAGCGAATCAGGCTCAGGATAATCCGCACGGAGCTGATACCAGGTCACCGTCTGACCCTGAGGACCTTTCTCTACCGCAACCACGCGCGCTTCTCTCGGATATGGGGGCCTGTTTGGCATAGTTCTTCCTTCTTCTGGTAGCAGAACTATTAAGTATAGGCGCCCCTCGCCGCCTTAATGTAAGTAAATTCTTAACTTACCGGGGTTGCCGTCGCGCTGCATAGCATGGACATAATCTGCTCCACCACCCGATCCGGCGAGGCCGTGGCATCCACAATATGGTGGGCAGCGTCCCGGTATAACGCTTCGCGCTGCGCCAGCACCTCGCCCACTTCCTCGCGCACCGGTTTTCCGGTCAGCGTCGGCCGCTGTTCGGCTTTCGGGTAGGCTTCCAGACGGTCAATCAGCGCCGACACCGAGGCCTGCAGATAAATCACCACGCCATTCTCCCGCATAAACTGACGGTTACCTTCCGCCAGTACAATACCGCCGCCGGTGGCGATTACCGTATTCGGCAGGGTCACGGCCTTCAGCGACAGGGTCTCCAGTTCGCGAAAACGCGCCCACCCTTCCGCCTGCACGATCTCAGCCACCGTCCGCTGCTCATGGGCCTGTAGCCGATGATCGGTATCGGAGAACTGAAAATGCCGCGCTCGCGCCAGCGCATGGCCGACGGTGGTTTTACCGCAGCCGCGTGGCCCAATAAGAAAGATAGGCTGTGTCATAACCGAAGACCCCCTGGTTCCGTCTGTCGCAAAAAAATGAAAACGAAAGCACGTATTATCGCTGTCTGTCCCGCAATGCATACGTAAAGAAAAAATTACACAACTTCTTTACACCCCATTACCACGGTGAGAAGAGGGGCTATTAATGTAAACTTATCATTGCATTTAGTGTTTAACCAGCTTTACTTTCCGCTTGGCGTTATTTTTTATCCACCGCTGGCGTAAACGGTAACACATTTATGCATAGCTTTACGAAGCAACATATTTACAACATCATGTTTCAGAAGCACCCTGATGCCTATTCGACAGTGTGACAGAGGAATGTAACATGCAATCTGAAGAACAACGCCTTATTGATGGACTGTTTTCCCGGCTGAAAGAGGCTGAGGCGCACAGCGCATCGCGCGATGCCAGCGCCGAGGAGCGGATTGCCCAACACGTGAGCGCGCAGCCGGCGGCCCCCTACTATATGGCGCAAACCATTCTTATCCAGGAAGCCGCGATTAAACAGCTTAACGATCGCATCCAGGCGCTGGAGAGTCAGGTCAGCCAACTGCAGGCGGCAAAGCCCAGCAGCGGCGGCTTCCTCTCCGGCCTGTTTGGCGGTGGCGGCTCGTCACGCGGTTCTGACCCTATCCCGGGCGCGGAGCAATATGGTCGCCCGCAGGCCAGCGCTCAGCCGCAGTATACGCCACCACCGCAGCAGAACTATGCCCCGCAGGCTGCCGCACGCGGCGGCGGCTTTATGGCGGGCGCGCTGCAAACGGCCGCTGGCGTGGCAGGCGGCGTGGTGCTGGGCAATATGCTGACCAATATGTTCAGCGGCTCGCACCCGCAGGAGATAGTCAATATCATCGAAGAGAAGCCGCAGCCTGATGCCGCCTCCGCGCAGGACACCACCGCAGGTGACGATCCGTTCCGCCAGGGAGACGATCAGTTCCTTGCCGACAATACCTGGAACGACGACTTCGACGCCGGCTTTGGCGACGATGATTTTGGCAGCGATGACGATAGCTGGGTTTAACCCTGGCGACGCTTAACCGCCAGCAACCACTTCTCCAGCTCGGCGGCAAACTGTTGCCGATCGCGCTGCGATAAACTATCCGGGCCGCCGGTCTGAACGCCGCTGGCCCGTAATGTCTCCATAAAATCCCGCATTGTCAGCCGCTCGCGGATCGTCGCCTCGCTGTAACGTTCCCCGCGCGGATTCAGCGCCGCCCCGCCCTTCGCCAGCACCTCCGCCGCCAGCGGGATGTCGGCAGTGATCACTAAATCTCCCGCCGCGCACTGGCGGACGATTTCGTTATCCGCCACGTCAAAACCCTGCTCAACCCGCAGGGTGCGGATGAAACGCGACGGCGGCACGCGCAGCGGCTGGTTCGCCACCAGCGTCAGCGGAGTCTGGGTCCGCTCTGCCGCGCGGAACAAAATCTCTTTAATCACGTTCGGACACGCGTCCGCATCCACCCAAATGGCCATGCCAGCTCCTGTTACCTGCAATAAGTGACGCCAATGTTACCTGCTTTTCTCCCCCAGGAAAGCGCCAGGATGGTAAGCTAATCAGATCGTAACGAAAAAAGCAGAGGGGAATGGTGATGGATAAGAAAATTGGCTTTATCGGCTGCGGCAATATGGGTAAGGCCATTCTGGGCGGGCTGATCGCCAGCGGTCAGGTACAGCCGGGACAAATCTGGGTCTACACCCCGTCGCCGGACAAGGTTGCAGCTCTGCGCGACCAGTATGGCATCAACGCCGCCGACAGCGCCCAGGAAGTGGCGCAGATTGCCGATATCGTCTTCGGCGCGGTTAAACCGGGGATCATGACCAAAGTGCTGGGCGATATCGCCTCCAGCCTGAATAAAGAGTCGCTGGTGGTCTCTATCGCCGCCGGCGTTACGCTTGAGCAGCTGGCGCGCGCCCTTGGCCACGATCGCAAAATCATTCGCGCGATGCCGAATACGCCGTCGCTGGTTAACGCCGGTATGACCTCCGTCACGCCTAACGCCCTGGTGAGCAGCGAAGATGTTGCCGAAGTGCTGACTATTTTCCGTTGCTTTGGCCAGGCGGAGCAAATTGCCGAGCCGATGATCCATCCGGTGGTGGGGGTAAGCGGTTCGGCGCCGGCCTATGTCTTTATGTTTATCGAAGCGATGGCCGATGCCGCCGTCCTCGGCGGAATGCCGCGCGCTCAGGCCTATAAATTCGCCGCCCAGGCGGTGATGGGCTCCGCCAAAATGGTGCTGGAGAGCGGAGAACACCCAGGGGCGCTGAAAGATATGGTCTGTTCCCCTGGCGGGACCACCATCGAAGCCGTGCGCGTGCTGGAAGAGAAAGGGTTCCGCTCGGCGGTAATCGAAGCCATCACCCAGTGTATGGAAAAATCAGAGAAACTGAGCCGCTCCTGAAGCTGAGCTGGCGGGCTTCAAGCCCTGAGAGGTTAAAGAACAAGGGAGCGCGAGCGCTCCCTTTTTTTCAGGTTTTCTTCAGGCAGCTACTCATGAAGGTACTGCGTTCATCGCCCTTCAGTGATTTCGCCGTGGCCGCTTTGCTGCAGTCGCTCATTTTCTGCTGCTGAGGGGTGAGCGCCTTTCCCTGCGAGGTCGTGGTCTCTTTTTTCAGACACTGGCTCATAAAGGTTTTGCGCTCCTCACCTTTCAGCATTTTGGCTGACGCTTGCTGATTGCAGTCCGTCATCCTTTGCTGCTGAGGAGTGGGCGTTTTTTCTGCCGCGCCAACCGCGCTGATAAAGATCAAGCCAAACAGTAGGGTCATCAATAAAGTTATTTTCATCGCACCATCCTTCTGTGAGTGGAACGTTGTAAGTCTGGACGCAGATAGAAAAAAAACCAGCCGGTGACGCAATTTCGCCACCGGCAGCGACTTATTTGAGACTCAGGGCAGCTTTCATGGTCGTGAACAGGTCGGTCTGATCGGTCAGGCCGACGACGTTAGCCGCATGCGGACCGTAGGCCGCAATGCGCAGTTGGGTGCCGGTGTGCTCCATCGACTCTTCCTCAGAGTTGCCGTAGCTCATCACCATCACCGCGCCATCGTGCGTGTTCAGAGCCTGGGTCAGCCCCGGAGCTTTGCTATCCGCCGGGATGATCTGGCTGGCATGCGCATGGTCGGCGGTGACGATCACCAGGGTATTACCGTCTTTTCGCGCGAATTCCAGCGCCTTCTGCACCGCTTCGTCAAGATCAACCGTTTCGCCGATCTGGCCGCACGGATTGGCCGCATGGTCCTGCTTATCGATGGACGCGCCTTCGACTTGCAGGAAGAAACCTTTCTCATTGCGACTCAGCAGGTCAATCGCTTTCTCCGTCATCTGCGCCAGCGTCGGCACCGAGGCGTCACGCTTCGGGTTTGGCGTACAGGTCACCGGCGGCTTATCGATATTACCGTGATAAGACGCCTTCGGCCCTTCCCAGCGTACCGGCATATTGCCATCGGCAAAGAGTCCCAGCAGCGGTTTATCCTGACTGGCTTCCGTCGCGGCGGCAAGAGAAGCCGCGTCGGTCACAATCTGGTAGCCGCGCGCTTGCGCCTGCTCGCGCAGGGTTTTGCCCTGCCACTCGCCCGCCGTCGCCGTTTCGGCAAAGGTCTTCGCGCCGCCGCCCAGGGTGACATCCGGTCGGGCGTTCAGCAGCTGTTCGGTAATGGAGCCTTTGCCCCCTTTTTCCAGCGCATTGCTAGGGCATTTTTCGCTGGTAACCGTCGGGCCGTAGCATTTACGCGATGTCACATGCGCTACCAACGCCGCGGGGGTGGCGTCCTGCAGCTCGGCGGTGGAAACGTTGCCGGTGGCCAGCCCCGCCGCTTTCGCCAGCTCGAGGATGGTCTGATGCGCATTCTCATGAATATCGACGCCCAGCGCGCCGTTATAAGTCTTCACGCCGGTGGTCCAGGCGGTGGCGGAGGCCGCCGAGTCGGTCACGTAGTCCGGTTTCCCGGTTTTTTTATCCAGCGAATAATGCGTGTACTGCCCGGTTAACGGCAGAGCATCAATTCCTTTAAAGAAACCGCCCGCCCCCTCGGCATAGTTTCGCGCAGCGGTAATTTCCGAATCACCCATGCCATCGCCAATCAGCAAAATAACGTTTTTAGCTGGCTTATTGATTAACGAGGCGCGCAGCGCTTCGGTTTGATCGCCTGTTAAACGACGCGCGCCGCCAGGAGTGGTGATATCTCCCTGCGCAGCGCGATTTTCCAGAACCGGCGCAGCAGTAGTTTCTGCATGAATAACCGGCGAGCCCAGTAGAGGAATCAGGGCAATAAACAGGGCGCTTAATTTCACTTTTGTCATCTCCATGTAAAAAATACTTAAAAAAACAAAACGAGGGAGACTTTATAAAAGGGAGATGACAGAAAAATGACGGCATCCTTGTCGTGTCACAAAGACTAGCTACGAGGATGCCGCAACAGCTTCTTTAGATATTGCTGCAGCAGCATCGCATCATGGTCGTTGACCGGCGGACAGGGGGTCACCTGGTCAATCGCCTGTTCAATATCCTGAATCAATGCCTGCTGGGCATCATGCTCCATATGGCGCAATAATGCGGTGACCACGATCTCCAGCGCTTCAACCTGCACCGTCAGTTCCTTTGCTTCTTCTTCCTTTTGCGCCAGTTTAACCAGTAACTCAGCAATGAGATTCTTCATAGCACCAGTTCCTTATGCGAGGCCTGTTTTGATTGGGATGTCATACGCGATGACGAACCTCAGAATTACTTAAATTAAGAATCATCGCAACACCCAATATACAGCGAAACGTTTTACCACAATAAAATACCACTATAAATAGTATTGTTTAATCATGACCGGGGTTGCTTATAACCAGATTGCCTGGAAAATAATAAAATGGAATAGCGTTCACGCCATGACGATAACAAAAAGTAATAGTAAATCCGCTGACGGCGAATAATGCTGACGGTATCGCAATAAATACCGTCAGCAGAGGTTCAGGCGTTAGCCCGGCGGGTTTGGCGCAGCATCCACGCCAGTTGCCAGAGGTTAATGAAAACGATAATGGCGGTGGCAATAAACACCCAGCGGAAGCCGGCCATGGCTGACACAGAGGCGCCAATTAGCGGCCCGGCGACGTTGCCCAGATACATAAACGACTGGTTATAGCCAAAGATACGCCCGGTGACGCTGTCGCTGCTGTACTTCAGCAATAAGGTCTGCACCGCCGGGAGCATCGCGCCATCGGCAAAGCCGAGCAGAAAACGCAGCGTACCCAATTGCAGCGGGGTGGTGACAAAGGACATGGCGAAGAACATCACCACCGCGCAGCAGAGCGTCGCCAGCAGGATCCGCGAGGTGCCGATGCGGTCGCCAAGCTTACCCAACCGTGGCGCAGAAATCAGTGCCGACACGCCGGGCACCGCGGCGATCATCCCGGCCAGAAAAGCGATATTGTTGCTGTCCGGCGCCATCGACTTAATAAACAGCGCCAGAATCGGGCCGATTGAGCCGTTGCACAATTGGATCACCAGGGTGGTGAAGAACAGGCTGATCACCAGCCCCGGATAGGGCAAAGAGGCAAAGACTTGTTTCCCGGTGAGACGCTCGCTTTTGCTGACCTGCGGGCGAACGCCCTCTTTAATCAGAAACAGGGTCACCAGAAAACTGATGGTCAGCAGGATCGCCGTAATAAAAAAGACCATCCGCAGCCCGACGTGGTCCGCCAGGAAACCGCCCAGCAGCGGACCACCGATCACCCCGCTAATTTGCGCCGTCGACAGCGTGCTTAGCGCCCAGCCGCTGCGCTCGCGCGGCACCTGGGAGGCCACCAGCGCCATGGCGTTGGGAATATAACCGGAGGTTAAGCCCATGATCGCCCGCAGGATAAACAGCTGCCAGACGTTGGTGGCGAAGGCCTGCAGTAAAATGGCAATCGCCATCCCCAACGAGGCGCGCAGCAGCATGAGCTTGCGGCCTTTACGGTCCGCCAGGCTTCCCCACATTGGCGAGACGATCGCCGAGACAAGAAAAGTGACGCTGAAGGTCAGCCCCGACCACATCGATAGCGCTTCATGCGAGGTGACGCCGAGCTGGGAGACGTAGAGGGGTAAAAAGGGGAGAATTTGACTGATCGCCAGGCCGGTAAAAAAGCAACCAAACCAGACGGAGATGAGATTAACCTTCCAGGATTCCATAACTACGCGTATTCATTAATGATTTGCCAATTATTATCTAGCTTAGCAATTTCATCCCACTGGTGTACTACCATAGATGCGCTGGCGGTGAGTTTGGTGTTTTATGGCTGCGGATGAGAGCCTGACGAAGCATTTTCTGGTCATTTAGGCTGCTCATAGCGCTTTATGCTCAAAAGCAGAAGCCCTGCCCGCGCATGCCGAAATGAAAATGGTTGGCGTGAGCCGCGTTGTACTCTGGCCCCAGCGCGTTACCGAAGTAATGGCAACTGCTGCTCAACAGCACCGCCAGCCAGGGGCGCGAAGTCTCGCTCCGCCAGCCCTGCAGGACGCTAACGCGTCTACCGTCCGCCAGACGGAAACCGCTGACGTCCAGCGCGTCCGCCGTGGCGTGTTCACTGCGCCGCGCCTGTTGACGATGGTAAATATTGCGGCAGGCAAAGCTGCCGAGATGATCGATCTGACGCAGATCGCTCGCCATCAGCTGCCGGGTCAGCGGCTTCGCCTGCTGCTCGATGTACAGCGCACTGCTCAGCGCCAGCGGGCAGCTGGCGAGAAAACTACTGCTCAGCTGCACCGAGCCAAAATTCGCCACCCGCACCACGTTACGCAGAGGGCAGCTTCCCTCGCTGTCGGCCACCGGCCGGCTGGCGATAAGCCGCCGGCGATTGGCTTCCGCCAGCAGGGAGGCGCACTGGTCTGCCGTCAGCCTGCGCAGCTTAAACGACGTCAGCCAGCCTGGGGGATCGTCCAGCGCCAGCGGCGCCAGCGGATTCAGGTGCGGCGGCAGATTGCGGTATCCCAACAGGCCCGCGCCGAGCAGCCCGGCCAGCACCAGCAGCGTCTTTCCTCTCACGCCCACTCCCGTCAATTGATCAGGTAAATATTATGGCAGCCAGGCAGCGGTTTCACATGGTATGTTATGCCCTTTGATGTTATCTGGATGGAAGTTGAAATGGCAAAGATGAGGGTTGGGATCGTTTTTGGCGGCAAGTCGGCGGAGCATGAAGTGTCGCTGCAGTCAGCGAAGAATATCGTGGAAGCGATTGATAAATCGCGCTTCGATGTGGTTCTGTTGGGTATTGATAAACAGGGGCTGTGGCATATCAACGACGCCGGCAACTACCTGCTCAACGCACAGGATCCTGCCCGCATTGCCCTGCGCCCTTCCACGGTGACTCTGGCGCAGATCCCGGGCCGCGAAGCGCAGCAGCTGATTAACGCCGAAAGCGGCCAACCGCTGGCGGCCATTGATGTGATTTTCCCGATCGTCCACGGCACGCTGGGTGAAGATGGCTCCCTGCAGGGGATGCTGCGCATGGCGAATCTGCCGTTCGTCGGCTCAGATGTGCTGGGCTCTGCAGCCTGTATGGACAAAGACGTGACCAAACGTCTGCTGCGCGACGCCGGGCTCGCCGTCGCCCCGTTTATCACACTCACCCGCGCCAACCGCGCGCAGTTCAGCTTTGCCGATGTCGAAGCGAAGCTGGGCCTGCCGCTGTTCGTTAAGCCGGCTAATCAGGGCTCGTCGGTTGGCGTCAGCAAAGTTAAAAACGAAGAGCAGTACCATCAGGCGGTGGCCCTGGCCTTCGAATTTGACCATAAAGTGGTGGTGGAGCAAGGCATTAAAGGGCGGGAAATTGAGTGTGCGGTGCTGGGTAACGACCACCCGCAGGCCAGCACCTGCGGTGAAATCGTCCTCAACAGCGAGTTTTACGCCTACGACACCAAGTATATCGACGATCAGGGCGCGCAGGTGGTAGTCCCGGCCGCTATCGCCCCTGAGCTCAACGACAAAATTCGCGCTATCGCGGTGCAGGCCTACCAGACCCTGGGCTGCAGCGGCATGGCTCGTGTCGACGTGTTCCTCACCGCCGACAACGAGGTGGTGATCAACGAGATCAACACCCTGCCGGGCTTTACCAACATCAGCATGTATCCGAAGCTGTGGCAGGCCAGCGGTCTCGACTACACCAGCCTGATCACCCGCCTGATTGAGCTGGCGCTGGAGCGCCATGCCGCGGACCGGGCGCTGAAAACCTCCATGAACTAAAACGCGTTTTACCCCGCCTGGCAGCGGCGGCCTCAGGCCTCTTCTGCCGGGCGGCGGCGGATCACAAAGCCCGCAATCCAGAAGCTAATGACCCAGGTGATCAGACCGACGGCGTAGGATTGCCACCCCTGAGTTTCAAACCCCAGCAGCCCCACCACGCCATTAAGAATAAAAATCAACCCCAGCGCCACGGCGTAGTAGTGCCAATCGCGGCGAATTTTATCAGTGAGCTTCATGCGGCCTCCAACAGCAAAAAACGCATCTTCGCATAGCCGCCCGCGGCGGTCTGTAGCGATATGGAGAATGTTGCTGGATTGCGACGCCGCTCTCCCTTTTGTGCTCCTGTGGCGCGGTTAACACAACGGCGAAAACAGGATTATTCCTGGACGGCAATTACCAGCAATCTGATACTGATGATGGCCCCTGACTGCCAGAATACCTGACATAGAGCTGGAGAAAAAACCAGCAGCGCAGATGTGGGAGGGCCTATGGCTGAATTCAGTTTTTCAAAATCGCTTTTGGGAAATAAAAAAAGGGGCGCGCTGACCGGCAGCCATGTCGCCTACGGGCTGTTCGTGTTGATCTGCTGCTGGGCCGGCGCGCAGATGCTCAGCATGCTGATCCACGCCCCGGGGGTATTTGAACGCCTGATGCAAGCCCAGGACGCCAGCCGTCCGCAAGTCGACATCAGCCTCGCCGTGGGTACCCTCTTTGGTCTGATCCCTTTCCTGATCGGCTGCACGTTCATCGGGGTACTGGCGCTTATCGTGCGCTGGCGTCAGCGCCGTTAACGCCGCGCCATACAGTTTGCCCGCCGCTCATCAACCCGTTTCGCAAACCACGCCGTCGTCAGATTTCGGGTGATTTTTGGACTCTCCAGCTGGATCCCTGGCAACATCTCCCGCGGCAGGGTTTTGCCCGTCTTTTTCTCGGCGAGACGGAAAACCTGCTGATAGAGATCGGTCTTCTCAAACGCCAGGCTGTCGCCCTTTTTCAACTGACGATGGATCTCGCTGTCGCTCATCCCCAGCTGGCTCGCCAGGCGACGCACCGCCAGCTCGGTGCTGCCCGGCTCCTCGCTGTCGTAGCGGATAAGGTCGCCGTCGAGCGCCAGTTTTACCCCGCTGGCTTTCACCACCGCGTTCTGGAAGGCGGCGTTACGGCTGGCGTACCAGCCGGCGTTGAAGTCGGCAAAGCGGTACAATGGCGCACTATAACTGGCCGGATAGTTCAGCAGATGATAGGTGCCAAACCACAGGCCACCGCGCAGACTGAAGACCTCCTGGCGCACCGTGCCGTTCATTTTCCACGGGTAGCCGGAGGTATGCTGCTCGGCAAAAGCAATGCTGACCTGCATCGGCCCCCCGGTGTGCACCGGGTTAAGGGAACCGAACAGCTTCTGCCCCATCGGCACCATCCCGATAAAGTCATCAAAAATGGCGCTCAACTGCTTTTCCGTCTTCACATTGTCCAGACGGTCGCTATAGCTTTTACCGTTTGGCGAGGTGATCTTCAGCGCGGTATGGACCAGAAACGGCGGAATGTGCATTTTTTCCGCCCGGCGGTCAATTTCCTGCCAGGCGATTTTATTCAGCCCCGGCACCACCGGATCGGACTGATAGTTAGACTCTTGCTGCGCGACCGCCAGCACCGAGCAGACGTTTTCTTCCGTCGGCGCCAGCTTCTGGCTGTCAAACGCGGTGGCGATGGCTTGCGCCCAGGCCTCCCGATCCTTGACGCTGGCCGGCATTTTCTGCCGCACTACCGACGCCACGTCAACAGGCTTCTCGCCCTCTTTCAGCGCCGGAGCCTGCTGGCTGGTACAGGCGCTCAGCGCCATGGCCGCCAGCAGCGTCAATGAAACGGGAATAATGCGCGATAAACGTGCGGCCATTATGCTTCCTTGTCTTGATTAACGTAATGTCGGGATCGCTTCCTGCAGCGGTTTGCCGTCCAGCTCGCGTTCAAAACTGCGCAGACGTTTGTAGATGGACATCAGTTCCACCAGCGTTGTCCACGAGCTGATCAGGTACTGGAACGAGCCGCGCACCTGGCCGAAGACGTTAGTAATTTGCGTCATCAGCCCGAGGGTAATCGTACCGGCAACGATCGACGGAAACAGCAGGAAAAGGCCGAAAACGTTATCCACCTGCAGATAGAGGATGCGGGCGATATTGAAATACATATAGTGGAAATAGAGACGGAAATAGTTGCGACGCACCGCGCGGAATAGCTCGCGCACCGTCGGCGGCGTGGCGCGAGTTTCATCGTCCTCGCCATAAACCAGCTCTTTACGATAGGCCGCTTCCACGCGCTGGTTTTTAAACTCCAGGCCCGGCAGCTTAATCCCCACCACCGCCAGCAGGCCGGTCCCCATCAGCGACCAGACGATAGCGGCAATCACCAGGCCATACGGCAGATGGCCGACGATAGGCAGGTCGGGAACATGTTCGGAGAGCGTCACCAGCACCGGCAGGAAGGCGATCAGGGTCATCACCGCGTTGATAAAGCTCACGCCCATATCTTCGAGAGTGGAAGCAAAACGCATGGTATCTTCCTGCACACGCTGCGCGGCGCCTTCGATATGGCGCAGATGCTGCCAGTGGGCCATATAGTGCTCGTTCATCGCCGTGCGCCAGCGGAAGACGTAGTGGCTGACGAAGAAGTTGTTCATCACGCCAATAATCACCGCGATGATCGCGATGCCGAGAAAGACGCCGATTTCCTGATAAAACTGATTGATGCTGACCTTATGCGGGGTGGCCAGCGCGCTCTGGATCAGGTCGTAGAACGGCGCATACCAGGCGTTGATCGCCACCCCGACTTCCACCAGAAACCAGGTGACGAAGATGATGAGCGAGGTGCCGAGAATCGACCAGTACTGCCAGCGGTGCGGGCAGTAGACAAACCAGAACAGCGCGAACACGCCGACGCAAAACAGATAGTAAGCGTAGAACACCAGATAGTTGAGCGACCAGAAGCGCGCCGCGCTGATCGCCACATTTTGCGATGCCCCAGTGACCCGCAGCAGCCAGTCGCCGCCGCCCGCCTGCCAAAAGATCACGGCCAGCAGCGACCAGATAAAGGCAGAAATAAAAAACGGCCCCGGTTTGGGGAAAAAAGATTTAAACATCATTGTCTCCTGCTAACTTCTTATCGTTCTGCTATTGCTGTGTACGACGCATACGTCGGCCGCCGCGTGGATGAGCCCTCGCGGGACAGACGAATGATAAGACCGGATATCAACAGCTTAGTTCTGCTGCCATGCGTGCAGAATTGTTTCTGTGGGTTTCACCTGTAAAGGATTGCCAGGAATGGTCAGCGTACGCCACACCTCATTGTAGTGGGCGATAAGCGTCGCGGCCTGCGCGGCGGGGCGGTCGGCGGTGGTGTGGGCATCTTCCGCAATAACAATACCGTACCCGCGGCTGGCGCCATTTTTAATGGTGGTATCGAGGCAGTAGTCGGTGGCGCAGCCGCAGATGACGAACTGCTGAATGTCGTGTTCGTCCAGCACCTGCGCCAGCGAGGTGTGATAGAAGGCATCGCAGGCGGTTTTGGTGACATACAGCGCGCCAGCCGGCTGCTCCAGCTCAGGAAGCAGGGCGAAGCCTTCGCTGCCGGCTTCGAGGCCGCCGGCTTCATCATGCTGAATGAAAATAACCTTGTCCGCCGCGCGCACCAGACGATTAATTTGCGCGACGCAGCGCTCGCGCGCCAGACGCGGCGTGGCGAACACGCCGTTTTGCATATCCACGACCATCACTACCCGTTGAGCCGTCATTGTTCTCTCCCACGAACCTTCAGCCAAACGGTCATCATACGCGCCGGCGAAAAAAGCCGGTATCCGAAAGCGTAAAAAAGTCTTTTTTACGCACCGTTACCTTTTTCCTGCAGGAATGTCGTGAATCCCGCTTTGTTCTGCGCCACTTCGTAGTATAAATACCCTCTTCTTTTTTATTTATTTAATGGATGATCTCCGTTGAAACGTAGTTTGCTCATTTTTGCTGCGCTGTGCGCGGCGTCGTGGACCTCGGTGCAGGCCGCACAGCCTACCGTTGACCCGGTTTTCGCCTCGGATGTGGTCGATCGTTACGCCAATCATATCTACTACGGCAGCGGCGCCACCGGCATGGCGCTGGTGGTTATCGATGGCAATCAGCGTGTTTTTCGCAGCTTTGGCGAAACCCGCCCGGGGAATAATCAGCACCCGCAGCTCGACTCGGTGATCCGTATCGCCTCCCTCAGCAAACTGATGACCAGCGAAATGCTGGTGAAGCTGCTCGACCAGGGGGTGGTGAAACTCAACGATCCGCTGAGCAAATACGCCCCGCCGGGCGCCCGGGTGCCTGACTGGCAGGGAAAACCAATCACCCTGGTTAACCTCGCGACTCATACCAGCGCCCTGCCGCGCGAGCAGCCTGGCGGCGCCGCTCATCGTCCGGTGTTTGTCTGGCCCACCCGCCAGCAGCGCTGGAACTGGCTCTCTACCGCGACCCTGAAGACCGCGCCGGGCTCGCAGGCCGCCTACTCCAATCTGGCCTTCGATTTACTGGCGGACGCGCTCGCCACCGCCGCCGGCAAACCGTATCCGCAGCTGTTTGAAGAACAGATCACCCGGCCGCTGGGGATGAAGGACACCACCTTTACCCCGTCACCGGATCAGTGCCAGCGGCTGATGATCCCGGAAAAAGGCGCCAGCCCATGCAACAACACCCTGGCGGCGATCGGCAGCGGCGGAGTCTACTCGACGCCGGGGGATATGATGCGCTGGATGCAGCAGTTCCTGTCATCCGATTTCTATACCCGCAGCCAGCAGGCCGACCGGATGCAGACGCTGATTTATCAGCGTAACCAGCTGACCCGGGTGATTGGTATGGACGTGCCGGGCCGCGCAGACGCGCTGGGCCTCGGCTGGGTGTATATGAAGCCGAAGAACGGCCATCCGGGGATTATTCAGAAAACCGGCGGCGGCGGCGGGTTTATCACCTATATGGCGATGAATCCGCAGGCTAACGTTGGCGCCTTTGTAGTGGTAACCCGCTCGCCGTTAACCCGCTTCAACAATATGAGCGATGGCATCAACGACCTGGTCAGCGAGTTGAGCGGCGCACAGCCCAACATGCAGACGGCCAGCCAGTAAGCCCGGGGAAGGTTTCGCCGATGCGCCATAACGATCGTTTTGGCGAAACATCCCGCTGCCATTTCAGTTACACTATCGTCTTTCATTTCACAAAATCAGGCAAACCATGACAGATTTAATCACTCGCCCCCGCCGCCTGCGTCAATCCGCTGCGCTGCGCGCCCTGTTTGAAGAGACAACACTGAGTTTGAACGACCTGGTGTTGCCGATCTTTGTTGAAGAAGAAATTGATGATTACAAAGCGATAGAGGCCATGCCCGGCGTGATGCGCATTCCGGAAAAATATCTGGCGCGCGAGATCGAACGCATCGCCAACGCCGGGATCCGCTCGGTGATGACCTTTGGTATTTCTCATCACACCGATGCCACCGGCAGCGATACCTGGAATGAAAATGGTCTGGTGGCGCGTATGTCGCGGATTTGTAAGTCCACGGTGCCGGAGATGATCGTCATGTCCGATACCTGCTTCTGCGAATATACCTCCCACGGCCACTGCGGCGTGCTGTGCGACCACGGGGTGGATAACGACGCGACCCTGGAAAACCTCGGCAAACAGGCCGTTGTCGCCGCCGCCGCGGGGGCGGATTTCATCGCTCCTTCCGCCGCGATGGACGGTCAGGTGCAGGCGATTCGCCGCTCGCTGGACGCCGCCGGCTTCACCAATACGGCGATCATGTCCTACTCGACCAAGTTCGCTTCTTCCTTCTACGGTCCGTTCCGCGAAGCGGCCGGTACCGCGCTGAAGGGCGATCGGAAAACCTATCAGATGAGCCCGATGAATCGCCGGGAGGCCATTCGCGAGTCGCTGCTCGATGAAGCCCAGGGCGCCGACTGCCTGATGGTGAAACCGGCTGGCGCCTACCTGGATATACTGCGCGATATCCGCGAACGCAGCGATCTGCCGCTCGGCGCCTATCAGGTCAGCGGTGAGTACGCGATGATCAAATTTGCTGCCCAGGCGGGCGCTATTGATGAAGAGAAAGTGGTTCTGGAAAGTCTCGGCGCTATCAAACGCGCAGGCGCCGACCTGATCTTCAGCTATTTCGCCCTCGATCTGGCCGAGAAAAAGATCCTCCGTTAAACCCGCCCCTCCCCGGTGGCGCTGCGCTTACCGGGGCCCGCAGTCCCATCCCGCATGTAGGCCGGGTCAGGCGCAGCCGCCACCCGGCACAAAAACGGCTCCCTACTCGTAGCCATTGCCCGGCGGCGCTGACGCTTGCGCGGGCCTACGAGATTGCCGGGCCAGCAGTCCCATCCCGCATGTAGGCCGGGTCAGGCGCAGCCGCCACCCGGCACAAAAACGTCTCCCTACCCGTTGTCATTGCCCGGCGGCGCTGACGCTTGCGCGGGCCTACGAACTTGCCGGGCCCGCAGCCCCATCCGCATGTAGGCCGGGTCAGGCGCAGCCGCCACCCGGCGCAAAAACGGCTCCCTATCCGTCGTCTCCCCCGCTGCGACCGAAACTTCACCCAACTGTAATCTGAACGACATCTCCACCTTCTACTGTCTGGGCAGGACGGAGGAGGAGCCACTATGTTTAGTCTCGACAACGTACTCGATGACCTGTGGCCTCAGGCGAGGCCCGCCCCCTGGCAAAAGAAACTGTTAAAAAAGCTATTTTATGAGGAAGAGTTTCAACAATTTGCCGACCGTCACCGCCACCTGAAGGGGCTTGATACGGTCGAACAGGTACTGGAATACCTCAATATCCGCTGTGCCATCCCGGCGCACGATCTCGAACAAATCCCCGAATATGGCCCGCTGGTCATTATCGCCAACCACCCCACCGGCACCCTCGACGGCCTGGCGCTCCTGTATGCGGTATCCCGCGTGCGCCGCGATGTCAAAGTGGTCACCAACCGCATGCTCACCCACCTTGAGCCCCTGAGCTCGCTGTTTATCCCGGTAGATAATATTCATGGCCGCACCGCTAAAGCGGCGCTGCAGCAGATGGACCAGCAGCTGCAGGCCGGCGGGGTGCTGATCTTCTTCCCGGCGGGGGAAGTCTCCCGTCTGACCCGCCACGGTATCCGCGATAAAAAATGGCACTCCGGCTTTATTAAGCTGGCGGCAAAATATCGCGCCCCGCTGCTGCCGGCGTGGATTAACGCCCGCAACAGCGCCCTGTTTTACGCCAGCACGCTGGTCTCCGACGACCTGCCGCTACTCCTGCTGATGCAGCAGATGTTTCGCCGGCGCAACAGCAGCCTGCCGGTGCGCATCGGCCAGCAGATCCCCTGGTCGAGCTGGTTCGATGCGCAGTCCAGCGCTCGCGAGCTTACCGGCCGCTGCTATCAGCACCTTGAACAGCTGCGCAAAGGGCTGCCGGGGCGGTTTAAAACCGAAAGCGCCATCGCCCGTCCGGAAGACCGGGCGCTGCTCAAACGCGAACTGCACAAGGCCGAATGCCTGGGCCGCACCGCCGATGGCAAAGTGATTTACCTCTGGCAGCGCAACGGCCAGGAGGACGCGCCGCTGCTGCGCGAGCTGGGACGCCTGCGGGAAATCGCCTTCCGCGCGGTCGGGGAAGGCAGCGGCAAAAGGCGGGATATCGACGGGTATGACGACGACTATCTGCATCTGATCCTGTGGGATGAAGAAGACCTCGAGATCGTCGGCGCTTACCGCTTTATGCCGACGGCCATCCAGTTGGCAAAGCGCGGCCTGGAGGGGATCTACAGTTACAGTCTGTTCCATTACGACGGGCGGATGGACGATGTCCTGCAGCACGGCATTGAGCTGGGGCGCAGCTTTATCCAGCCGCGCTACTGGGGGCGTCGCGGGCTGGACTACCTGTGGTCCGGCATCGGCGCTTATCTGGCGCGCTATCCGCACTATCGCTATCTGTTTGGTCCGGTGTCGATTTCTGGCGGATTGCCGCCCGCCGCCCGCGATCTGCTGGTGGCGTTCTACCGGATGTGGTTCCCGGCGACGCATCCGCTGGCGGAGTCGCGTCGCCCTTATCCGGCGTCGCTGCCCGACGTGCTGGCGCAGTTTGGCGGGGAGGATTACAACGACGACCTGGCCCGGCTGAAGTCTCTGCTCGGCAATCTCGGCTGCGCGATCCCCCCGCTGTATAAGCAGTACTCGGAAGTGTGCGAGCCGGGCGGCGTGCAGTTTATCGATTTCGGCAGCGACCCGGATTTCAATAACTGCGTGGATGGTCTGGTGCTGGTGGATTTGACCTATCTGAAAGCGAACCGCTATCAGCGCTATATTGGCGCGCATCTGGGTGCGCAAAAATCGGCATAAAAGCTTTTTCCCGGCTTGCGGCGCGTTGCGCCTTAGCCGGGCTACCGTTTCCGACGGATCGGTAGCCCGGAAAAGGCGCGTCAGGCGCCGCCTCCGGAAAGCAGCGGGCAATGTTCTCCGCGGCTCGCGGCTGATGCCTTAACCGGCTACAAGCCTTACCCCGCCCGGTAATACGGCTTATCGCCGAGGATCGTCGCCCGGTGCATGAGCCGCCGCTGAGGCAGATAGTCGGCGTTGGCGTAATGCTGCGTCACCCGGTTATCCCAGATAGCGACATCGTTCGGCTGCCAGCGCCAGCGCACCTGAAACTCCGGTTTAGTGACATGAGCAAACAGGAAGTTCAGCAGCGCTGCGCTCTCTTTCTCACTCACCTCGACAATTCGCGTGGTAAAGCCTTCATTAACGAACAGCGCCTGCTTGCCGGTCACCGGGTGGGTACGCACCACCGGGTGCAGCAGCGGCGGATGCTTCGCCACCGCTTCCTGCCAGCGCCGATGCTCGGCTTCGGTCTTGTTGTACTTATACTCCTGGAACGATTTGCGGAAATCGTGTTCGGCATGCAGGCCGCTCAGCAGCTGCCGGAAAGGTTCTGACAGCGCTTCCCAGGCGGCGATGCCGCTGGTCCACAGGGTGTCCCCGCCGGTCGTCGGCAGCTCTTTCGCCGCCAGAATGGCGCCGGCGGGCGGCGTGTCGATAAAGGTGACATCGGTATGCCAGTTGTCATTATCCGGCGGATTATCGTTGTGGGTATCGAGGACGATAATCTCCTCCACCCCTGGGGCGTGAGGGTAGACCGGATGGATATGCAGGTCGCCAAAACGCAGCGCCAGATCGCGCTGTTGCGCCGGGGTGATATTCTGCTCGCGCAGGAATACCACCTGATGACGCAGCACCGCGTGATACAGCTGCTCAAACTGGTTGTCGCTCAGCGGACGGGTTAAATCCGCCCCGCTCACCTGCGCGCCAATATAGGGCCCCAGCGGGGTAATGCTCAGACGTTCACTCATTGTACTTCTCCATGCCAGGGCGTCAGGCGCCGCTGCAGCGCGCGCAGACCCAGTTCCAGTAAAAAGGCGATAATGGCAATCACCGCGATCCCCGCCAGCACCACATCGGTGGCGAGAAACTCGCCGGCAGACTGCACCATAAATCCTAATCCGCGGGTGGCGGCGATCAGCTCAGCGGCCACCAGCGTTGACCAGCCCACCCCGAGACCAATGCGCAGCCCGGTAAGGATCTCCGGCAGCGCGCCGGGCAGGATCACCAGCCACAGCACCTGCGCCCGGCTGGCGCCCAGCGAACGGGCAGCGCGAATCCGCACCTGCTGCGCGCTTTTTACCCCTGCCAGCGCCGACATGGCTACCGGCGCGAAAATCGCCAGGTAGATCAGCAGGATCTTCGAGGTTTCACCGATGCCAAACCAGATCACCATCAGCGGTAAGTAGGCCAGCGGCGGCACCGGACGATAGAGTTCGATCAGCGGGTCGAGGATCCCGCGCACCGTCGAGTTGAGCCCCATGGCGATCCCCACCGGTACGCCAATAAGCACTGCCGCCAGCAGGGCGATAACGATCCGCGTCAGGCTCGCCGCCAGGTGCTGCCAGAGCGTCGCATCCATAAAGCCCTGTGGCCCGGCGATGGTGATAAGCTTCTGCAGCACCTGGCCCGGCGGCGGCAGAAACAGCGGGCTAATCAGCTGCAGCGCCGCGACCGCCCACCAGACGGCCAGCAATACCGCCAGGGTCGCCACGCTGAGGGTGAGCTGGCGGGAGAGCGGCCAGCGCCACTTCAGCGTCGACTGACGCGGTTTGTCGTTCAGTACCACGCTCATGAGAAAGCCTCCCGTTGATCAAACACCCGGCTCAGAATGTATTCCCGCTGTTCAATAAAGCGCGGGTCGGATTTGATGCTGCGGCAGGATTCGCCCGCGACAAAGCGACGGCTGAAATCAAGCGGCAGCCTCTCCACCACCCGTCCCGGCCCCGGCGACAGCAGCACCAGCTCGGTCGCCATAAAAATGGCCTCTTCAATATCATGGGTGATCAGCAGCACCTGTTTGCCGGTCTCATGCCACAGTTTCAGCAGCAGCGTCTGCATCTGCTCGCGGGTAAAGGCGTCAAGCGCGCCGAAGGGCTCGTCCAGCAGCAACAGCTGCGGATTCGCCGCCAGCGCCCGGGCGATGCCCACCCGCTGGCGTTGACCGCCGGACAGTTGCCAGATAAAGCGCTTTTCCGCCCCTTCGAGCCCCACCTTCTTCAGCATCTGCGCCGCCGCTTGCCGGCGCTGCGCTTTATCCACGCCCGCCAGCTGGAGGCCCAGCGCCACGTTATCCTGCACATTGCGCCACGGCAGCAGACCTTCATTCTGGAAGACCACCCCGCGCTCTGCGCCCGGCCCGGCCACCCGCTGACCTTCGAGGGTGATGCTGCCGTGCTGATAGGGCACGAATCCGGCAATCAGGTTCAGCAGGGTAGTTTTACCGCAGCCCGAAGGCCCCAGCACCACCAACAGCTCCCCACTCTCCAGCGTCAGGTTGATATCCGCCAGCGCCGGTTTACCGCCGTAGTCAGCGGAAAGATGCGAGATTTGCAGCATCGCCGCCTCCTTTACTTCACAAAGCGGTCAGTAACGTACTGACGATAATCGGTTCCCGCCGCAGGCACTTTGCCCTGCTCTTTCAGGAAGCGCGCGGTATCGACGATGGCCTGATTGACCGGCCCGTTCAGCGCCTGCGCCTGCTCAGCGGCGGTGAGATAGGTATTGCCCTTCACCAGCCCGGGGACATCGGCTTCCGGCACGCCGCTCAGGCGCGCCAGCTTGCTGATGTTGTCCGGCTGTTTCAGCCATGCCTCCGGGTTGGCGATGTAGGGCTGCTGGGCGTCGATGGCGCTTTTAGCAAACGCTTTGACGATCTCCGGATGCTGCTCGGCGAAGTCCTTACGGACCACCCAGACGTCAAGTGTCGGCGCGCCCCACTCCCCAACCTGAGAAGAATCGGTCAGCACCTTGCCCTCCTTTTCCAGTTCGTTAACCGCTGGCGCCCAGACGTAAGCGCCATCGATATCCCCGCGCTGCCAGGCGGCGATAATCGCCGGCGGCTGCAGGTTAATAATCTGTACCTGGCCCGGCTTGATGCCCCAGTGTTTGAGCGCCGACAGCAGGCTGTAGTGGGTGGTGGAGATAAACGGCACGGCAATGCGCTTGCCGATCAGATCTTCCGGTTTGGTAATGCTTTTCTTCACCACCAGCGCTTCGGAGTTGCCGAGCTTTGAGGCAAGCAGGAACACTTCAATCGGCACCTGCTGGCTGGCGGCCACCGCCAGCGGGCTGGAGCCGATATTACCGATCTGCACATCGCCGGAGGCCAGGGCGCGTACCACGCTGGCGCCGCTGTCAAATTTCCGCCAGTCGACGGTCGCCCCGCTGGTTTTGGCGAAGGTGTTGTCCGCCTGGGCGACTTTCGCCGGCTCAGCGGAGGTTTGATACGCCACGGTAACGTTGACCGCCTGCGCCTGGAAGGCGGCGACAGCCAGCGCCGCCAGAAGAGTAATTCGCGATGTGAATGCCATAATGTCTGCTTCCCCTGAGTTGTTATAGGTGCAGTATTTCCGGCATCAGGATGGAGATGAAGTAATTAAAAATTCTGGCTAATAGCGAATCGTTTTTAGAACAAAAGCGGGAAAGGATAGTTGGTTTTGTGCGGTGAGTTAGTGGCAGATGGTTGGCGCCGGGTGGCGGCTAGGCCTTACCCAGCATCCGTTTTGCGCAATATGTAGGCCGGGTAAGCGCAGCGCCACCCGGCAAAAAACTTAGCGCTTCGCGTTAAGCGCGGCGATGTCCTTCGGCGTGGTGCGGCAGCAGCCGCCGATCAGCTTCGCCCCGGCCGCCAGCCACTGCGGCAGATAATCCGCCAGGCTGGCGCAGGCTTCGCCATGATGGTGCCAGGTCTTGCTCACCGCATCATAATGTTCGCCGGAGTTAGGATAGACCACCAGCGGCAGGGCCGTCAGGCTGTGCAAATGCGCCAGCGCCGCGGGCGTATTTTCCAGCGCGATACAGTTGATCCCCACCGCCACCACCTGCGGGTTATCCGCCAGGGCGGTCATCACCTCGCGCAGCGGCGTGCCGTCGCTGAGATGTTCGGCGTCGCGCAGCGTGAAGGAGTACCAGGCGCGGGCGCGGGGATACTCCTGCAGCAGGGCCGCCAGGGCCTGGATCTCAGCGAATGACGGCAGGGTTTCACAGGCCAGCAGGTCGGCGCCGGCATCCAGCAGCGCTTCGACGCGCGGGCGGTGGAAGGCCTGGAACTCTGCCGCGCTGCGCTGATAATCGCCGCGATACTCCGAGCCGTCGGCGAGAAACGCGCCATACGGCCCCACCGAACCGGCCACCAGCAGCGTACCGGCCTGCGGGTTCTCGGCGAGGTACGCCTCGCGCGCTTTGCGCGCCAGCTCGACGCTTTTGCCGATTAGCGCCCGGGACTGCGCCTCATCCAGCCCGCGCGCGGCAAAGCCCGCCGGAGTGGCCTGATAGCTGGCGGTGATCGCCACCTGCGCCCCGGCGCGAAAGTAGTCAAGATGCACATCGCGGATCAGCTGCGGGTTCTCCAGCAGCACTTTCGCCGACCACAGGCTGTCGGCCAGATCGCAGCCGCGGGCCTCCAGCTCGGTGGCCATGGCGCCGTCCAGCAGCACGAAAGGCTGGGCGTCAAGCAGGGCGGTAAACGGATTAGTCTGCGACATGTTGGGGCTCCTGAGTCATATTCCGTGAACGAGTAAGATACCAGGCACCATAGCACAGGGCCACAAAGGGGATCCCGCACCACAGCGCAATTCTCTGGCTCGGGTCAAAAGCGAGGCCCACGCAGGCCACCAGGCACAGCACAAAGCCCAGAACGGGCACCACCGGATACCAGGGAGCGCGATACTGGAGATCGCTCAGCGCCTTACCCTGCTGCAGATGGCGGCGGCGGAACATAAAGTGCGAGGCGCAGATGCTCAACCACACCGCCACCACCGCAAAACCGGAGATCGCCGACAGCGCGACAAACACCGTATCTGGCGCCACCACGCTGGAGAACAGCGCCAGCACGCCGCCCAGCATACTCACCGACAGGGCGGTCACCGGCACGCCCCGTTTATTGACTTTGGCAAAGCAGGCCGGCAGCGTCTTCTCGTTCGACAGCGACCACAGCATCCGCCCCGAAGCGTACAGGCCGGAGTTAGCCGCCGACAGGATCGCCGTCAGGATCACGAAGTTGAACATGTCCGCCGCATAAGGGATGCCCACCTTCTCAAACACCAGCACGAAGGGGCTTTTCTCCACTCCCGCCTGCTGCATCGGGATCAGCGCCGCCAGCACAAACACGGTGCCGATAAAGAAAATAATCAGCCGGGCGATGGTGGTGCGGATGGCAACCGGAATAACCTTATGCGGGTTTTCCGTCTCTCCGGCGGCAATGCCGATAAGCTCCGTCCCGGAGAAGGCGAAGTTCACCGCCACCATGGTCATCAGGATCGGCAGGCCGCCGTGCGGGAACCAGCCTTCGGCGGTGATATTGCGCAGGCCCGGCGCCGGGGAGCCATCCTGCATCGGAATGATGCCGAAAATGGCCGCGCCGCCGAGAATAATAAACGCGACGATGGTGATCACTTTCACCAGCGAGAACCAGAACTCGCCTTCGGCGAAGAAGCGCGTCGAAATGATGTTAAGGCCGAAGATCACTGCGCAGAACACCACGCACCAGATCCAGACCGGCACCTGCGGGAACCAGTACTGCATGCAGAATCCCGCCGCGGTGAAGCTCGACCCCAGCGCCACCGTCCACGTTAGCCAGTAGAGCCACGCCACGGTATAGCCCGTCGCCGGGCCAAGATAGCGCGCCGCGTAAACGTGGAAGGCGCCGGTCTCTGGCATCGCCACCGACAGTTCGCCAAGGCACTGCATCACCAGCCAGACCACCAGGGCGCCAATCAGATACGCCAGCAGCGTCCCGGCCGCGCCGGTGGTGGAGATAATATAGCCGGTATTGAAGAATAAGCCGGTGCCAATCACGCCGCCGAGCGACAGCATGATCAGATGGCGCGTTTTCATGGTGCGCTTCAGCTGCCCACCTTGTTGTTGTGTTGTGCTTTGCATTTTATTTTCTCACGCCAGCCCGCTTGCCCGGGTCATGATGCGTATAAACGTATAGACATCTAAACATCCAAAAGAAGAAGTGTTATACCGTGCCGCCGCTGAAAAAGCAAAGCCGCTGCACCAGGGCGCGCGCCGACAGCGTGCAGCCTGCCCCATTTTTGCGCAGCGCCAGCGGGCGCGCCACGGACTGACGCCTTATCGCGGCAGGCAACGTTCTGGCACTCTCTTTGCAGCCTGTCGTTCAGCACCTTTCTATCTGGCGAGGCAATACGTATGACAGAGCACACCACCACCTTAAAAAGAACGCTCGGCAGTTTTCGTTTATGGGGGATCGCCGTCGGACTGGTGATATCCGGGGAGTACTTCGGCTGGAGCTACGGCTGGTCGCAGGCGGGCACGATGGGGTTTATGGTCGTCGCCCTGGCGGTCGCCGCCATGTACTGCGCCTTTATTTTCAGCTTTACCGAGCTGACCACCGCCATCCCGCACGCTGGCGGCCCTTTCGCCTATGCCTACCGCGCCTTCGGGCCCACCGGCGGCTTTATCGCTGGTTTTGCCACCCTGATTGAATTCGTCTTCGCCCCGCCGGCCATCGCCATGGCCATCGGGGCCTACCTCAACGTGCAGTTTCCGGCGCTGGATCCGAAATGGGTCGCCTGCGGCGCCTACGTGATCTTTATGACGCTCAATATTCTCGGCGTCGGCATCGCCGCCACCTTCGAGCTGATCGTCACCCTGCTGGCCATCTTCGAGCTGCTGGTGTTCATGGGCGTGGTCGCCCCCGGCTTCTCCTGGAGCCACTTCACCACTAACGGCTGGGCGGGCGCGGACAGCTTCAGCGGCCTGGCGCTGCCGGGGATGTTCGCCGCCATTCCGTTCGCCATCTGGTTCTTCCTCGCCATTGAGGGGGCCTCCATGGCGGCCGAAGAGGCCAAAGATCCGCAGCGCACCATTCCCCGCGCCCTGGGCGGCGGCATTCTGACGCTGACGGTGCTGGCGATCGGCGTGATGGTCTTCGCCGGCGGCGTCGGCGACTGGCGCGCGCTGTCCAATATTAACGATCCGCTGCCCCAGGCGATGAAGACGGTCGTGGGCAACGGCAGCGGCTGGCTGCATATGCTGGTGTGGCTGGGGCTGTTTGGCCTCGTCGCCTCCTTCCACGGCATCATTATGGGCTACTCGCGGCAGATCTACTCCCTCGCCCGCGCCGGCTATCTGCCCGCCGGGCTGGCCTCCCTCAACCGCCGCACGCGCACCCCGCATCTGGCGATCCTTGCCGGGGGCGTGGTGGGGATCGCCGCGATCTTCTCCGACTCGCTGATCACCATCAGCGGCATGCCGCTGACCGCCTGCATCGTCACCATGTCGGTATTTGGGGCTATTGTTATGTATATCACTTCCATGGCGGCGCTGTTCAAACTGCGCCGTAGCGAGCCGAAGCTGATCCGTCCGTTCCGCGCCCCGCTCTACCCGCTGGCGCCGGCCTTTGCCCTCGGCATGGCGGTGCTCTGCCTGGTGGCGATGGTCTGGTATAACCTGCTGCTGGCGCTGATTTTCGCGGCGATGATGCTCGGCGGCTACCTGTGGTTCCGCAAAACCGCAGCGGCCCGTGAACGGGCGCCAGTGGATCCTCAACTGCGCACGGTCTCCTGAGGAGGCGGCATGTATAAAACCACACTATCGGGCCAGGTATGGCGCTTTGATAGTCTGAAAACGCTGATGGCGAAAGCGTCGCCGGCCCGCTCCGGCGACGCCCTCGCAGGGATTATCGCCACCTCAGCCGAAGAGCGGATGGCGGCGAAAATGGCCCTCGCCGAGGTGCCGCTGACCGACATTCTCGACAACCCGCTTATCCCTTACGAGCAGGACGAAGTGACTCGCCTGATCCTCGACACCCATGATGCGCAGGGCTTTGCCGCCCTGCGTCACCTGACGGTCGGCGATTTTCGCGACTGGCTGCTGGATGATGCTACCGATACCGCCACGCTGCAGCGGGTCGCCCGCGCCATCACCCCGGAGATGGCGGCGGCGGTCAGTAAGCTGATGCGCAATCAGGATCTGATCCTTGCCGCCAGCAAATGCCAGGTGGTGACGCGCTTTCGCAACACCATCGGCCTGCCCGGCCACCTCAGCGTACGCCTGCAGCCCAACCATCCCACCGACGACCTGAAAGGCATCGCCGCCAGTATGCTCGACGGGCTGCTGTACGGCGCCGGGGACGCGGTGATTGGCATCAACCCGGCCAGCGACAGCTTACCGGTGCTGGCGCAGCTGAACATCATGCTGGACGATATTATTCAGCGCTTCGCCATCCCCACCCAGTCCTGCATTCTGACCCATGTGACCAATACGCTGCAGCTGATTGAGCGCGGCGCGCCGGTGGATCTGGTGTTCCAGTCGGTGGCCGGTACCGAAGCGGCCAACAGCGGCTTCGGCATCAATCTTGCCATGCTGCAGGAGGCCCGCGAGGCGGCCCTGAGCCTCAGGCGCGGTACCCTCGGCAACAATGTGATGTATTTTGAGACCGGCCAGGGAAGCTGCCTGTCGGCCAACGCCCACCACGGCGTCGATCAGCAAACCTGTGAGGCGCGGGCCTACGCCGTCGCCCGCCACTTTGAACCGCTGCTGGTCAATACGGTGGTCGGTTTTATCGGTCCGGAGTATCTCTACGACGGCAAGCAGATTATTCGCGCCGGGCTGGAGGATCATTTCTGCGGCAAGCTGATGGGCCTGCCGATCGGCTGCGACGTCTGCTATACCAACCACGCGGAAGCGGATCAGGATGATATGGACACCCTGCTGACCTTGCTGTGCGCCGCCGGGCTCACCTTCCTGATCGGCGTGCCCGGAGCGGACGATATCATGCTCAATTACCAGAGCACCTCGTTCCATGACGCGCTGTACGCCCGTCGTCTGCTGGGCTTAAAGCATGCCCCGGAGTTCGCCGACTGGCTGGCGAAGATGCAGATTATCGATCCGCACGGCGCGCTGCGGCTCACCGACGCCCGCCATCCGCTGCTGTCCGTCCTGCCGCAAGGAGCCTCCGTATGAACCGTCCCGATGCCTGGAACCCGCTGCGTGAATTTACCGATGCGCGGATCGCCCTGGGGCGCAGCGGCGCCAGCCTGCCGACCCGCGAAGTCCTCAACTTTGGTCTGGCCCACGCCAGAGCGCGGGATGCCATTCATCAGCCGTTCGCCAGCCAACAATTGGTGGCGCCGCTGGCGGCGCTCGGCCTCGAGGCCCTGACGGTGCACAGCGCCGCGCCGGACCGTCATACCTATCTGCGGCGCCCGGATCTCGGGCGGCAGCTCGCCGATGAGAGTCGCGCCGACCTCGCCGCCAGCGGCGTCCGCCCCGCCGACCTGCTGCTGGTGATCGGCGACGGCCTCTCTTCCTGGGCGGTAGAGCGCCAGGCGGTGCCGTTGATCCGCGCCCTGCTGCCCTATCTGCGGACGCTGGGTATCGGCCTGGCGCCGGTGGTGCTGGCGCATCAGTCACGGGTGGCGCTGGGGGATGATATTGGCGAAACCCTGAAAGCCCGCGCGGTGGCGATCCTGATTGGCGAACGACCGGGTCTCTCCTCGCCGGACAGCCTCGGCGTCTACCTCACCTGGCAGCCCCATCGTCAGCGCCTGGAGTCTGAGCGCAACTGTATCTCCAATATTCGGCCGGAGGGATTAAGCCATGACGCCGCCGCCTTTAAACTGGCCTGGCTGCTGGAGCAGGCTTTTTTGCACCGGCTTACCGGGGTGGGTCTGAAAGATGAAAGCGATAATCCGGCGCTGCATGGTAAAATAAAACCGTTGCCCCCTTTAAAATAATAAGTCACGCGAGCAGCAGAATAGATTTTTAATATTATCTTGTGCACCTGACTTTATATTCCGCCGCGTGCTGAAATTGCCCGGCGGCGCTTCGCTGGTACGGGTTTACGGAAGCCGTGCCAGCGGTTTATATGGCGTATTTTTCAGGCCGGGTAAGGCGCCAGTCGCCCCCCGGCAAAATGCTTTCACCGTACCAAAAACCGTGTTGTCGCCAGCCTTATGCCCTTCCCTGCAGGTAATAAGAATATTGCATGAGTAAAAACGAAACGGACGTTGTAAGGTAAATCAGCGCATTAAAAATATCCATCATACTTCAAGTTGCATGTGCGTTGGCTGCGTTCTCTCCCCCAGTCACTTACTTCTGTAAGCGCCTGGAGACTCGCTTACTTGCCGCCTTCATGCGACTCGAATTATTTAGGGTATATATCTCGTTATCTATTCAACATAACAGCCAATAATTCGCCGGATACGCTGGCGCATTATTCCTCAATGTTATGCAGTCATTGATGGTTAAAGATAAATAATCGACCGACGGAGAAATATCAATGAAATCGTTTTCCGGGAAAGCATCTTTAATGGCCACGCTGGTTGCCGCGCTGGTCGGCGCCAGCAGCGCGCAGGCAGCGGAAATTAAAATCGGGGTGGTATTACCCCTGAGCGGCGCCCTCAGCGGCTATGGCCAGCCGTCGCAGAAAGGGCTGGACATTATTCAGGCCATCACCCCAACGTTAAAAAATGGCGATACCATCAAGCTTATCGTTATCGATGATAAAAGCGACAAAGTCGAAGCGGCCAACGCCATGCAGCGCCTGGTCTCCAGCGATAAAGTGGATGCCGTGATCGGGGAAGTCACCTCCTCCAACACCCTGGCGATGACCAAAATAGCCGACGACAGCAAAACGCCGCTGGTCTCCTCCACCGCCACCAACGACCGCGTCACCCGCAACCATCCCTACGTCAGCCGGGTCTGCTTCTCGGACAGCTTCCAGGGGGTGGTCGGGGCCAATCTGGCCTCCCGCGATCTGAAAGCCAAAACCGCCGCCATCGTGTTTGACAGCAGCAACGACTACTCCGTCGGCCTGGCGAAAGCGTTCCGCACCCAGTTCCTGAAAAACGGCGGCACCATTCCCATCGAGGTCCAGGCCCCGGGCGGCAGCAAGGACTTTAAAGCCCAGCTGGCGAGCGTCAAGGCGAAGAATGTCGACATGATTTACATGCCGATCTACTACACCGAAGGGGCGCTGATTGCCGTGCAGTCTAAACAACTGGGGCTCAACAAACCGGTGGTGGGCGGCGACGGTCTGGCCGCGGATCAGGTCTTCTTCGATGTCGGTAAAGACGCGGTCAACGGCTATATGACCACCGATTACTACTCGCCGAACGCCAAAGAGCAGACCCCGGCGGGGGAAACCTTCATCAAAGCCTGGGAAGCCAAATACCAGCAGCCGACCCATACCTGGGGCGCAATGGCGGCGGACGCCTATAACGTCATCGTCAACGCCATGAACCAGTGCAGCGATCCCCACGATCGGGTCTGCGTGAATGAAAAAATCCGCGCCACCAAAGATTTCCAGGGGGTGACCGGCACGCTGACGTTACAGAACGGCGACGCCATTCGCAGCGCGGTCATCAACGAAGTGAAAGATGGCAAGCTGGCGTTTCGTACCGTGGTTAACCCTTAAGTTGTGACGAGGCTACAAAATGGACGGCGCCATTTTTCTCCAGCAAGTGGTCAATGGAATGAGTCTTGGGGGCATGTACGCCCTGATTGCCATCGGTTATACGATGGTTTATGGCGTGCTGCGGCTGATCAACTTCGCCCATGCGGACGTGATGATGGTCGGCGCGTTTAGTACGCTGTTTTTATTTTCTTCGGTTGGGCTACCCTTCGGGGTAGCCGTTTTCCTGACCCTCGGGCTGTGCGGCCTGTTTGGTATGCTGATTGACCGGGTCGCCTATCGTCCGCTGCGTCAGGCCTCGAAAATCTCCATGCTGATCACTGCCATCGGCGTCAGCTTTTTTCTCGAAAACCTGTTTAACGTACTGTTTGGCGGCAGCTCGCGCTTCTTCTCCGCCCCTGACTTTTTCAACCAGACCCGGGCCTTCGGCAGCGTCATCATTACCAACGTGGCGTGGATTGTGCCGCTGATCACCGTCCTGCTGCTGCTGGCGATCCTCTGGCTGCTGTACCGCACCCGCTATGGGATGGCGATCCGCGCGGTGGCCTTTGACGTCAACACCGTGCGCCTGATGGGCATTGACGCCAACCGGATCATCTCCCTGGTCTTCGCCCTCGGCAGTAGTCTCGCGGCGCTCGGCGGCGTGTTCTACTCCATCAGCTACCCGACGATCGATCCCCTGATGGGCGTGCTTATCGGCCTGAAGGCCTTCGCCGCCGCCGTGCTGGGCGGGATCGGCAGCGTCACCGGCGCGGTGCTGGGCGGCTTTATCCTCGGTTTTACCGAGGTGGTCGCCGTGGCGATCTTCCCCGAACTGGGCGGCTATAAAGACGCTTTCGCCTTCCTGTTCTTGATTCTGGTCCTCTTGTTCCGCCCGGTCGGCATTATGGGCGACGAACGTCTGGAAAGGAGCCGTTTCTGATGCTCAACGCGACGACGACCGCCGGGGCGCAGCTGCGCAACCTGGTCATTATTGTCATCTGTATCGCGCTGCTGGCCGGAATCAACGTGGTTTTCAATGACTACATTGTTCGTGTCATCAGCACCATTTTTATCTTTATGATCCTCGCGGTCAGCTACAACCTGATCAACGGCGTGACCGGCCAGCTGTCGCTGGAGCCGAACGGCTTCGTGGCGGTGGGCGCCTACGTCACCGCCCTGCTGATCCTCTCCAGCGACAGCAAGGTAGACATGTTTGAAATGGCCGCCCCCAGCCCGTGGATCCTCAGCCTGCACGCGGGCTTCCTCCCTGCCCTGCTGATAAGCGGCCTGTGCGCGGCGGCGCTGGCGGTGTGCCTCGCCGTGCCGGTCTTCCGGGTACGTGGCGACTACCTGGCCATTGTCACCCTCGGCTTTGGGTTTATCATCAAGATCCTCGCCATTAACAACCCGCAAATCACCAACGGCGCCATCGGGCTGAACGATATTCCGCAGCAGCCGCATCTCCTGTTCTGGTGCGGGCTGTTCGCCCTGCTGGCCACCGGCATGATCCTCCAGCTGGTGTGGTCGAAGTATGGCCGGATGATGAAAGCTATTCGCGACGATGAAGATGCGGCGATCGCCATGGGGGTCAACACCTTCCGCATTAAAACCTGCGCCTTCGCCACCAGCGCCTTCTTCGAAGGGATCGGCGGCGGTCTGCTGGCTTCCCTGCTGACCACCATTTCCCCGGGGCTGTTCGACTTTATGCTCACCTTCCAGCTGCTGATTATTATCGTCCTCGGCGGGCTCGGCAGCACCACCGGCGCCCTGCTCGGCACCGTGCTGGTGGTCGGCAGCGGCGAGTGGCTGCGCTTCCTCGATCAGCCGCTGCAGTTCTTCGGTCACGATCTCGGCGCGTATCCGGGCCTGCGAATGGTGGTCTTCTCTCTGCTGTTGCTGATCATCATGCTCTTCGCCCGCGAGGGGCTGTTGGGGAAAAAAGAGATTTGGCAGACCGGAAGAAGGAGCGGCGGCTATGGCGGAAAATAAAGTTATCCTGCAGGTGCAGGACGTCACCATGCAGTTCGGCGGCCTGCGGGCCATCGACAACGTCAGCTTCCATGTTGACGAGGCGGAGATCTTTGGCCTTATCGGCCCTAACGGCGCGGGCAAAACAACCCTGTTTAACGTCATTACCGCCAACTATAAACCCACCAGCGGCAGCGTCACCCTGGCGGGCACGTCGCTGAAGGGGCTGAAGCCCAACCAGGTGGTGAACGCCGGGATCGCCCGCACCTTCCAGAATATCCGCCTGTTTAACTCCATGACGGTGCTGGAGAACGTGATGGTCGGGCTCGACCGCGCCAGCCGCTACTCGCTGCTGGAGGCGGCCCTGCATATTGGTCGCTACTTTCCGGCCGAGCGGGCGGCGAAAGCCAAAGCGATGGCCATCCTAGAGGATATCGGCATCGCCCACTTCGCCCATATGCAGGCCACAAACCTAAGCTATGGCAACCAGCGCAAAGTGGAGATCGCCCGCGCGCTGGCCACCGCGCCGAAGCTGCTCCTGCTCGATGAGCCGGCCGCCGGGATGAACCCGAAGGAGACCGAGGATCTGGCGGAGCTGATCTTCCGCATGCGCCATGACTATCAGCTAAGCGTCCTGTTAATCGAGCACGATATGCCCTTCGTCAACCGCCTGTGCGAGCGGGTGATGGTTCTGGAGTACGGTAAGCCGCTGTTCAGCGGCCTGATGGCCGAGGCGATCCAGCATCCGGACGTCATTTCCGCTTATCTGGGAGAAGCCAATTATGCTTAACGCCCGGGAACTGAAGGTCTTTTACGGCGTGATCCAGGGTCTGAAGGGCGTCGATATCGATGTCTATGACCGGGAAATCGTCACCCTGATCGGCAGCAATGGCGCCGGTAAAACCTCCACCCTGAACGGGATCGTCAACCTGGTGCGCTCCAGTGGGCGCGTCAGCTTCCTCAACGACGATATCTCACGCAGCCAGACCCACCAGATCGTGCGTCGCGGGCTGGCGCTGGTGCCGGAGGGACGGCGCGTCTTTACCAACCTGACCATCGAAGAGAACCTGCGCATGGGCGCTTACAATAATCTCGCCGGCTACGCCCGCCTGCGCGATCGCATGTACGCCCTCTTTCCGCGGCTCAAGGAGCGGCGCCATCAGATGGCGGGCACCATGAGCGGCGGCGAGCAGCAGATGCTGGCCATCGCCCGGGCGCTGATGAGCGAGCCGGTGTTATTGATGCTGGATGAACCGAGCCTCGGGCTGGCGCCGAAAATTGTCGGCGAGCTGTTCGGCATCATTAAGCAACTGCGCGAAGAGAATATGACGGTGCTGCTGGTGGAGCAGAATGCGACGGCTGCGCTGGCGATCGCCGATCGGGCGTATGTCCTGGAGAATGGCCGGATCACCTTGTCAGGCGCGGCGCGGGAGATGCTGACTAATCCGGAAATTAAGCGGATGTATCTGGGGGGATAGACATGGTCAAAACTGCCTGGGCTGCGGCGGCGCCTCCTGCGAGGCCGCAACCTCAGGCAGTCTCTTGCTACACAAAGCACACCTCGTTCCAGTAGGCTTCTCGCGTCCTGCGTCGCTCAGTATGTCTTATCATGACGGAACCACCGGGTTTCCACGTTGCCAATGTCCACGCCGTAGAGGCTGGCTACCGGCAGGATCGCCTCCATGACGCGCTGGGTATCCTGCTGTCCGGCTTCACCGTTGGACAAAAAAGCCAGCCAGCCCGTTAACCGTTGCCACAATGCCACTTTCGTTTTCTCCTCTGTCGGGAAGCGAATCGCCTGGGTCTATTTCAACCACAGTTGGCCGGGCGCGGGAAATATTAATTCCGAATTTGCAATCCTGGCTGGCGCATATTACCCCCGGTCCTATCACCCTCTCCCTGGCCCTCTCCCTGAGGGAGAGGGGACCGCCCGGCAGTCGTTGCCGTCCTCGTAAAACGCCAGCGGCGCATAAAGAATACCCATAGGTTTGTTAAGTTCTTTTTGGTTATAGATAAGAATTTTTTCTTCTTTGCCGCCGACGGGCAATTTGTGGGAGCGTGATGTCCACAAAACAAAACAGGGATTCAGGGGAAAAACTATGCGCAATAAAACCACAAAAATCGCACTGGCGCTGGGTATGCTGCTGCTCGCCTCGCAGGCACAGGCGGACCAGCTGGCTGACATCAAAGCCGCCGGCTTCGTAAAAGTCGCCACCTTCGACGCCAACCCGCCGTTCGGCTCTGTGGACGCCAAAACCCACCATATCGTCGGCTACGACGTCGACTTTGCCCAGGCGCTGGCGAAAGCGCTCGGCGTCAAACTCGAGCTGGTGGCCACCAACCCAGCCAACCGTATTCCGCTGCTGCAGTCCGGCAAAGCCGACCTGATCGTCGCCGACATTACCATCACCCCGGAGCGGGCCCAGGTTATTGATTTCTCAACGCCGTATTTCGTCACCGGCCAGCAGTTCCTCGTGCCGGCCGGCTCTCCGGATAAGCTCGATGAGTACAGCAAAGCGCGCATCGGCGCGGTGAAAGGCACCACCGGCGAACAGGCCCTGCACCAGCGTTTCCCGCAGGCTCGCGTCCTCTCCTATGACGATATTCCGCTGGCCCTGACCGCCCTGCGCAACGGCAACGTCCAGGCCATCACCCAGGACAGCACCATCCTCGCCGGTCTGCTGGCGGAAGCGCCGGATAAAGCCAAGTTTAAAATTCTGCCCGACCTGCTCAGCAAAGAAGAGATTGGCGTGGGCGTGAAGAAAGGCGAACCGGCCCTGTTGAAAGCCGTTAACGATGAGCTGGTGAAGCTGGAGAAAACCGGCGAAGCCGCGAAAATCTATGATGTCTGGTTTGGCCCTGCCACTAAAACGCCGCAGCCGCGCGCCTTTACCATAGAAGCGAAATAATATGTTCTCGGGTTTACTCTCCCACTCCGCGGCCCCGGCCGCGGATTTTTCACGTCTGCAGCGCGCCAGCATTACGTTCCGTGATGTGGCCAAGCGCTACGGCGATCATCAGGTGCTAAACGCCATCAACCTGCAGGTCGAGCCCGGCGAAGTGGTGGCGATCCTCGGCCCTTCCGGTTCGGGAAAATCGACGCTGATCCGCTTGATCAACCAGCTCGAATCCTTAAGCGGCGGCGAGATCCTGATCGACGGCAAACCCACCAGCCAGCTGAGCGGCAGCGCCTTGCGCCAGCTGCGCAGCCGCGTCGGCTTTGTCTTCCAGCAGTTCAACCTTTATGCCCACCTGACGGCGCAGGAGAACATCACTCTGGCGCTGGAGCGCGTTCATGGCTGGGAAAAAAGCGCGGCTCAGGCGCGGGCGCTGGCGCTGCTGCGTCAGGTCGGACTGGAAGAAAAAGCGCAGCAGATGCCGGCGCAGCTCTCCGGCGGCCAGCAGCAGCGGGTGGCCATCGCCCGCGCCCTGGCCTCCTCGCCGCAGATTATCCTGTTCGATGAGCCCACCTCGGCGCTCGACCCGGAGATGATCGGCGAAGTGCTGCAGGTGATGAAAACCCTCGCCCACAGCGGGATCACCATGCTGGTGGTGACCCACGAGATGCAGTTTGCCCGCGAAATTGCCGACCGGGTGGTGTTTATCGACGGCGGCGACATCCTCGAAGTCGCCCCGCCGGCTGAGTTTTTCGCCCATCCGCAGCATGCCCGCGCGCGGCGTTTTCTGCAGAAGGTGCTGGATCCGCTGCACCAGGAGAGCCTCGAGTGACGCCGATGCTTGACTGGCACGGCGTCCTGAGCGGGCAGCCGTTGCAATGGATTATCTCTGGTTTTCTCACCACCGTCTGGGTCAGCGTCGCCGGGATCCTGCTCGCCACCCTGCTGGCGGTCCTGCTGCTGGCCCTGCGCCTCGGCGGCGGACGCGCGGGGCGCGGACTGGTGGCCGCGTGGGTCTCGTTGTTTCGCAACACTCCGCTGCTGGTCCAGCTGCTGTTCTGGTACTTTGCCGCCTGGAACCTGCTGCCGCTGGCGGTGAAGGAGGTGGTGAACGACGAACACGCCTGGTCCATTCTGCCGGGCAACGTCTGGTGGCTGACGCCGGAGTTCCTCTGCTCAATGTGGGGGCTGGGGGTCTTTACCTCCGCCTTTCTGGTGGAAGAGATCGCCTCCGGACTGCGCGCCGTCAGCCCCGGGCAGCGGGAAGCCGCGCTGTCGCAGGGCTTTACGCCGTGGCAGGAGCTGCGCTTTATCCTCCTGCCGCAGGGGCTGGCCAACGCCTGGCAGCCGATTGTCGGCCAGTATCTTAACCTGATGAAACTCTCATCGCTGGCCAGCGGCATCGGCTTTGCGGAACTGACCTATCAGGTGCGGCAGATTGAGAGCTATAACGCGCACGCCCTGGAGGCGTTTGCCGTCGGAACCGCGCTGTACCTGGCGCTGGGGGTGGCGATGGGCGTGGCGCTCACGCGTCTCGGCCCGGGAAGAAAACTGCAACGGAGCGCCCGACATGAACGCTAATCTGGCGGTGATCGCCGATAACCTCGATTACCTGCTGTGGGGCCGACTGGCGGAGGGCCAGCCCGGCGGCGTGGCGCTGACCCTGCTGATGGCCATCGGCGCCACCCTGCTGGCACTGCCGGGAGGCATTGCGCTGGCGGGCCTGGCCTGGCGCTACGGCGGGCTGGTGCGGCGTCTGCTGTTTCTGTGGGCGGAAATTATCCGCGGCATCCCGCTGATATTTGTCATCTTCTGGCTGTGGTATCTGCTGCCGATGCTGACCGGCGGCGATCTGCCCGGCGCGGTGACCGTGACCCTGGCGCTGGCGTGGTTTACCGCCGCCTCGGTGATGCACTCGGTGCTGGCCGGGCTGCAGTCGCTGCCGAAAGGACAGTATGAGGCGGCGCTGACCCAGGGGTTCGCTCCCGGGCAAACGCTGCGCCTGGTGCTGCTCCCGCAGGCGCTGCGCAACGTTCAGCCGTCGCTGGTGGGGATCTTTATCGGCCTGCTGAAGGACACTTCGCTGGCGTTTATCGTCAACGTCCCGGAGCTGACCACCGTGGCCGGCCAGGTCAACAACCGGGTGCAGATCTATCCCCTGGCGATCTTCGTCTTCACCGGCGCGGTGTACTACCTGCTGTGCTGCGGTCTGAGCCTGCTGGCCAGCCGGCGCTTTACCCGCCGCGCGGCCACCAGATAAGGCTCACTCCGCGGGACGGGGCTTCAGCGGACAGGTATCGCTGATCTTAATAAATTTGTCGTTATAGACCAGATAGTGGTTCCCCGGCTGGCGCAGCGCCGGCTGGCGAACCACGTCCCCGGGACGCAGATACCACGCGTCCCCCTCCTCTTCGGTCGAATCGCATCCGGGCTTAATCAGCAGCTTAAACCAGGTATTGCCGGTGTTGCTCACCGTCCCGGCCACCTTATCGAAAGACCATTTAAACTGTACCTCGCGCGGGCGCACCACCAGAATGGTATCCATCACCACCACCGGCTCCATGCTGACCTCGCCGCCGGTCGGGCTGCGCCTCGTCAGGTTGCGGGTGGGGATTTCGCGAAACGAGACCCGATAGTAGCGCTCGCGGTTATCCCGCGGCCCATGATAGTAAAATTTAAAATACTCGCTCTCACCTGCCTGCAGCACCAGCTGGCGGGGGGCGAACAGCAGTTCGCCATCCACCGGCCGGGAGCGGACTTCTCTGCCGCCCGGGCGATCGATGGCGCTGACGGCGATGCGGTACAGCCGCGCGCTTTTATTGTTGTTGACCACCCGTTTGCTGGCGAAATCCGCTTCAGCCGGCAGGGAAAAGGTCAGGTTGCCGACCGAGATCGCCTGCGCCAGCGGCGCTGCCAGCAGGCAGCCCACGGTCAGCAGGGCCTTAGTTAATGTTGCGCCACGTCGCCTGGACATGAATCTCTCCTGAAGCGCTGACTTCGCCAAACCAGCCGTTATCGTCTACCGTCCGCAGCGAAATGGCGTTATCCATCGGAATCGAAAATTTCACCGTGGTCTTATCCATCTGCCCCACTTCGCCGGAGATATCGGTCCACGGCGTGGTCAGCCACAGCGCATCGGTCATATCCCGCCAGCTGTCATCGCACCCGGCATCGTAGGTCTGCGTCGTGCCGCTGCGGGTGATAAAAGAGAGCGTCGCCGGGAATGGCACTTTCGCCGTACCGTCATCGGAGCTGAAGAGACAGTAGGAACGCCCGCCAATCACCTGCGCCGGTCCGGTCACCTTGATCAGCACTTCATCGGCGGCCGTTTTACCGCTGGTGGTGACGATGTAGCCGAAATCGAGCGCCGGTTCGCCGCTGCCGACATACCCCTCGCGCGACGGCGCCGAGGTATATTCGTCGGAGATAATGCTGATGCTGAAATCACGAGGCTTGATAATCAGCGTGTTGGAGGTGGAAAACTCATACCAGCCTGACTCCGGCGAGGTGGTGTTCTGAAAGCGAAAGTTGAACAGATCCTTGGTGTTGATATCGCTGATCCCGAGGTTCACCATCTGTTTAAAGAAGTTGCTGGAGAAGAAAACATAGATCGAGTCCGAGCTCTTCATCTCGTTGAAGGTGTAGTAATAGGCGGTATTGCTCACCGGCTTCCAGGAGCTGCCGTTGAGGCTGAACTGCATATCGTACGCCCCGACGGCCGAGGCCAGCGACGAGTTGGCGATCGCCGGGAAAATATGGATCGAGGTATTGCTTAAGCCGTTGGTCTGCAAGGTATAGTTGACCATCTTACAGCTTAATCCTGAGCGGCTGCCGATGGTCTGCGTCCGGCAGTCGGCGTTCCCTTCCCCGAGGGTCGGCACGCCATCGCTGTTGATAAACACCTCCGCCAGCGAGTGGGTATTAATCAACCGCAGGTTCGCGGCTTTGGTGTGGGTGACGTTGCGCACATACCAGTTACCGGAGGCCTGATCCTTACAGCGCGCGCCGCTGCTGGCATCGTAGTTCACCGAGGTCTGACAGGCATTGATGGTCATCGTAAAGCTGCCGCCGACCGGCATCTGCTGCAGATATTGATAGAAGGCGTCCGACATCATGCCGTGCATCCACTTCGCGCCGCCGCTGGTCACCGTCGCGCCGTAAAACCCGCTGGCGTCGGTGGTCTGCGGCAGGATCAGGCTGGTAGCCATATCGCACCCGGCGTACCAGTTGATGCAGCGCAGGCCGGTTAAGGGGTGTGAAACCGGTGAGTTTTCCAGCCACATATCAAACTTCCAGTTGGCATTGAGCCCGGTGTTATAGCCGTTATCGATATAGCCGAGACTCTGCTGATAGATGGTCCCTGAGCCGGTGTATTTTAAGCCGGTCCAGCGGTTAGCGCCGGTCATACGCGGATCCAGCGCCCCGCCGGGGGTGACGAAAAAGTTGTCGTCGGAGTTGTTTTCCACAAACACAAACTCGCGCGCCGGCGCATCCGACCAGGTGGTCTTGGTCACCGCTGCCCTGAGCGCGGCTACCGGCCAGAGCAGCGCGAGGATCGCCAGCGCCATCAGTGCATTAACTTTCATTCTCTTCTCCTGACTGCTGCACCGCCGCCCACGACGAGAGGCCGCTGCAGACCACATCCCCGACCCAGACGGCGCCGCGCGCCTGGCTGAGCTCCAGCGCCACTTCGCAGGTTTTATTGCCGCCGTAGCTGAAATCGATAGTGGGGTATTTCTTATCCACGTCCATGACAAACTCGCCGTTTTCATCGGTGCGGGTACGGCCGATATGGTTGTTAATCCGCGCATTCGCCAGCAGCGTGCCGTCTTCTGCACGAATACGGCCGGAGACGGTGACCATCTGCTTCACCTCTGGCTCAATCACCGCGACGTTGCCCGGATAAAGGGTCAGATGACTCTTGCGCCCGCTGACGATGTCGTAGCTGTCGAGCGAGTTTTTGCTGTTCTGCAGCTCCACCTCATAGCGACCATAGGGAGAGAGCGGCAGGTAGTTACGCTTGCCGCTGAGCGGGAAGATCCGCCCGTTAACCCTGGCGCTAATCTGACCATCGTCCTCCAGCCCGGTGTTGAAAATCACCCCGGCGTTACCGTCGGTTCGTCCGCTGGCGGCGATGTTTTTGCCCTGCCAGCCGACGCTGCCGCTGGCGGTGAGGTTGGTGTTGACGTAGCCGTCCGCCGCGCTGTTGACGTTCAGCGTGCCGCTGGCGTAGCGGGCGTCGAACTGGGCATACGCGCCGCCGCTGAGGGTTTTGTCATCCCCGGTATCGCCGGAGATGGCCCGCGACAGATTGGCGCCGATGGTGCGAATAGTGCCTTCATCAAACTGCTTGCGCGCTGAGAGGTTAGCCATGGTGTAGCCGTTCTGATGGGTCATCCCGGCGCTGAACCAGTTGCCCAGCGGCAGCGACAGATCGAGAGCGATGTATTTCCCGGTGTTGGCGCTGCTGTCGCCATTGTTATAGCGCTGGATCCCCGCCCGCAGGCCGAGCGAGCCAAAGGCGCCGCTGTAGACCGTCTGATAGTAATCCGCGGTGTAGTAATGGCTGTTGTAGCGACGGTCATCGTTGTAGCTGACGCTGAACGTCCCCAGCTTCGACCACAGCGCGTTCAGGTTGAGGGTGCCGCCGATCGCCCGGTTGTCGGCATCGCTGCGCCGCAATTGATCGCCAATGCGGGTTCTCTCCTGGTTAACCCACACTGAACTGAATCCCCCGGGCAACGTGGCGCTGATGCTGCCGACGCTGCTCCACGAGCTATCGCTGGCCAGCATATTTTGCAGATTAACGTTGATCGACTCGCCCAGCGGTAGCGTCAGGCGGGTTTCCCCCACCGCCTGGTTGTCGTAGCCATAGCCCGTAGCCGCCCAGCTCAGGGTGCTGAGCGACCCGGAGGCCGAAAGGCCTGCCAGCCAACTCTCTTTCGCCGGCCGGGTCTTTTTCCCGCTCTCTGACCAGCGATCCATATGAAAACTGCCGCCCCATACCTGCCACGCCAGCGGCGCGCCGGCGCCGCGTCCCCGGCTGAACAGCTTATTGACCCGCTGGGTGCGTTTGCTGACCACCCGACCATTGACGATCACCTCCACTTCCACGTCGTAAATACCGTACGGCAGGCCGCGAGTATCCACTTCATGGTTGCCCATAGCGAAGTTCTGGACGCTCAGCAACCGACCGTCACGGGTGAGATGCACCTCGCCCGCCGCCGGCAGAAAGGCGATCACCGGCGTGGCGGACTGGCTGTTGTCGAAGACGGTGGAGCTGGCCTGGTTCCCCCAGGAAAGGCCGTAAATCTTACCGGCCGAAATAGCGGTCATCGGTCCCAGGGACTGCAGGTTCCAGGTGTCAAGCATCCCGCCGGCAAAGCGGTGGCCGGCGAAATCGCGCTCATACATGGCCTTATATAATTCACTGTCCTGCTGACCGCTGCCGATGCCGTACAGCGAGCCGTCGAGCACCACGTGATGCTCCCGCAGCGCCGTGACGTTGTTCAGCGACAGGTAGCTGGAGGTGTTGCTCCCGCCGTTACGCATCTGGTTGTTATAGACGCCGAGGTTATAGCTCAGGTTGCTGCTGAGGGTGTTCACGCTGGACTGACCGATATCTTCGCTGCGCGAGCGCAGGACGGTGCCCAGCGCCTCGCGCTTGACCACCAGCTGCAGCAGCAGCTGGCGCAGGCTGAGATCCAGCTGTGCGCTGTCGGTCAGGGGAATGGTGAGCGCCTCGCTGAACGGGGCGTTGGCCAGGCCGATCAGCTGCTGGCGGGTCTGTTCGCTGACGCTGGCGTTACCTTCGCTCTCCTCCAGCTGGATCTGCCGGACGCGCAGCTGGCCGCCGTCCAGCCAGATAAAGGCGCTGCCGATCCGCTGATCGTCCCGGGTGCTCTGGCTGCCGGCGAGATGAATATAGAGCGGGACGCTCATGCCGTCCTGCAGCGCCTGGCTGAAGGCCTGCGGAATAATCACCCCGCCAATCTGCTGCGCGCCTGCGGCGGCAGCGCTGACGTCGGGCTGAACGAACAAAAAGATCATGCCGAAGGCAAGCCGCGTTTTCAGTCCTGGGGTAATCCATCGTTGAGGCATCGTCGTTATCCATCTGCACAGCTGTCTATTTCACGGGAACAAACTGCTCACCCTGCCAAAGCGCCACCCGTCCTTTTTTATCCGCCGTGTCCACGCGCGTAAAACGGCGCGATTTACCCGGCATCAGGTAGTAATTCTCTTTACATTCCTTACCATCGGCGGCCTTCAGGCAGGGGCCGTAGGCGAGGATCCGCAGCGTCGCATTCCCGGTGTTGGTCAGAGAGCCGTTGGCGTACTGAAAGCGATAGTTCACCTGCCGGGGCGCCACCACCAGGATGGTGCCGATGCGAGCGGAAGCAGTGGCCACCGCGCTGCGGTTGGCGTTATCGCGTTGGGCATCGCTGAGCGCCTGATCGAACCAGACAATGCGGTAGTAGCGCTCTTTGTCATCCGCCGGGCCTTTGTAGAAGAAGCGGATCACATCGCTGGCCTGGGCGGGTAGCAGCAGGCTGGCGGGAGTGAGCAATACCTCATCCGGTTTGTCCATCGGGATAACCTGCCCGCCGTCCAGCGGGGAAGAGAGCCGTTCGAGATGGATATTGATCAGTCGACCGCTGTCTGTGCTGTTCTTGATCGTTTTGCTCAGCGTGCTGCTGCCGCTGTTCATAAAGGATGAAATATCGCCGACATCCAGCGCCTGCGCCGGCGACACCCCGGCAAGCAGCAGCCCGAGGGCCAGAAGGTGCTTTTTCATAACAATTCCGTCCGTGAAAAAAGCAGGGGGAGATCCCCCTGCTGGTGCATCAGAAGGATCAGCTGGTCCAGGTGGCGTCGAACTGTACGCTGACGTCGCCGCTCCAGATCCCTTCCGGCAGAGTGCTGTAATCGGTCACGGCGGTGGTGCCGTTGGTGGTGCCGCTGATGATGGAGAAAGTGAAACCATCCTGCGCTGTGGTACGGCCGCTGGCGTTGTAGCCATTAGCCAGCGCGCTGAGGTTGCCGCCCATAATATTGTTGGCGGTATCGATCATCACGGTATCGCCAGTTTTTTCCACCGCGGCGCCGTTATAATCCACGCCCACGCTCAGCGTGGAGCCGGAGGTATCCAGCTGGGTTAAGGTGTTGGTGATAAGACGCGAGGTCAGCTTAAAGGCGGTCGCCGTTGTGTCCCCCTCAATCGCCACGTCAAACAGACCTTTCTGCGAGTTAAAGCCTTTAATGCCTTCGGCGTACTGGAACGCCAGGCTGCCGAGCGGGGTCACAACCAGCTTGCTGGTGGTGTCTTTTTTAGCGGTCGCAGACCAGGTCGCTACAGCCTGAGCCGTTACGTCAGCAGCCTGCGCCACGCCCATACCGGTAAACGCCGTTACCAGAGCTATTGCCAGAACCTTTTTTTTCATCGCTTTTTCATCCTGAGTTGAATTAAGGACATGATGTCCCGGTGAACCATTTAAAAAACAGAATTGCCTGGGTGTTACTGAACTAACTTATATATTTTGGAATACAGTTTGGCCTCAGCATTACGCCGATGGGTATACACTGTCTTCACGCTACAATTTTCAATTCTGGCGATCGATTTCGGCTGCATGCCCTGGGCGGTCATGCGGATAATTTTCATTTCCCGATCTGTAATTTTATCTTTCTTAATATCTTTGCGGAGAAACCTGCCATTAATTACATAGGCCAGTTCTTTTCGAATATCGCGACTCAGACCAACATATACCACCCCGCGAATATCGCTATTGTAATACCAGTAGTTCGCTAAGGCCTCTGATTTCCTGGCCGCAATCAATACGACCTGTTTCCCCTTTACCGCGGATAGCCATTCGCTGTCGCGCCTGATAAATTCGTTTAATGAAGCCGTATTGAGATTGATAAACACAAAATCTTTTCTGATTTTCTCCAGTGAGAGATAAATTAATTCGTCGATGTCTACAATCAGTTCGGACAGTCCTTTATAGAAATAGGAGTCATCGGCAGACCAAATATACTTATCGGAACAGCTTTTATATTCCATATAGTTTTTAACCTCATAGTCCTTGAAGTAATCATTTTTACAACGTCACTGCTTGCCAGGCCTATAAAGTTTACTGGCGTATTCGTTTCCTTTAATAAATCGCCATTAAATAAGACACGCATTACTTATCAATATTGGATAAGCGGGGGATTAAACTATAATTATTTTCTGCTTGGCGTTGAATTTAAGTTTTTTCCTATGGAGTGTCAACATGCGGAAAGGCAATGAATTTCGCGCCCAGGTCAATATTTACAAAAACTGAAAATATCAAATTTTTGAGCGCCAGAAAAAGACATTTATTTTCATAAGGTTATTGGTAATATAACCGTCAATTCTTATCTGCGCTTTATATTATCCAGGATCTTCGCCCTATTATGTTAGGAATATTCTTAATGGAACTCTTGAATGGCTTATCAAATAAACCGGATTTAGCACAAAAGAAAGGATATAAATCTACAAATAAACAAAAACCAGGATGATTCACCAACACATAAGACTCATGAATAGATTAACCTGCCGCACAAAATAGTTATGTATATGTTAATACATGCGGGATGTTGAATGCTAAACAAAGGCAGACGCATTATCTATTCGATTAAACAGTCTTCTTCATCAAGATTAAGCGAAGATTGCCGAAGGCTGCCTACGCCTACGAACCGGTCTGTCTCCGCGCCCTCCAAAGCATAGCGGCTTTTCGGCGCTTCGCCAGCCGCCAGCATGCCGCACGCGTTGAGCCGCTGGCCGTCGCTCTTTCACGCCAGTTCACGCTTTGTTCGCAATACCGTCATCGAAATTTCATATAAAGACCTATTAATAGTGGCCAGTTAATGACGAACCTGGACACTCTTATGAACAGCTCTCTTGCCGCGGTGGCCGAAACTGATTTCCAGCCGTTCACCGATCTCGCTGCCGGCCGGCAGCGGAAGGTCTTAAGCGTGCGTAATCTGAGTAAAGCTTATCAAGCCCAGCACAAGGTGCTGGACGGCATCAGCTTTGATCTGCACGCCGGGGAAATGGTCGGGGTCATTGGCCGCTCCGGCGCCGGTAAATCGACGCTCCTGCATGTCCTCAACGGCACCCACAGCGCCAGCGGCGGAGAAATTCTTAGCTACCCGGAAGTCGGTACCCCGCACGATGTCTCACAGCTGAAAGGCCGCGCGCTCAATGCCTGGCGTAGCCACTGCGGAATGATTTTTCAGGACTTCTGCCTGGTGCCGCGCCTCGACGTGCTCACCAACGTCCTGCTGGGCCGCCTCAGCCAGACTTCAACCCTGAAATCGCTGTTTAAAATCTTTCCCGCAGCCGACCGGGCGCGCGCCATTGCGCTGCTTGAGTGGATGAACATGCTGCCGCACGCGCTGCAGCGGGCGGAGAACCTCTCCGGCGGGCAGATGCAGCGGGTGGCGATCTGCCGGGCGCTGATGCAAAACCCCGGGATCCTGCTGGCCGACGAGCCTGTCGCCTCGCTGGATCCGAAAAACACTCAGCGCATCATGGATGTGCTGCGCGAGATTAGCGAGCAGGGCATCAGCGTGATGGTAAACCTGCATTCGGTGGAGCTGGTCAGGGCCTACTGCACCCGGGTTATCGGCGTCGCCAGCGGCCAGCTTATTTTTGACGATCACCCCTCCCGGCTGACGCAGGATGTGCTGCAGCGGCTGTACGGCGATGAAGTTAGCCAATTGCATTAATTTCACTTACACGGGCAACATAATGAAAAAATATATGACTGGCGCAGTTCATTTATCCGCAATGGTCGCGGGCATGATGATGGCATGGCAGGCAGCGGCGGCGCAGCCGAAAGAGCTCAATCTGGGCATTCTCGGCGGCCAGAACGCCACCCAGCAAATCGGCGATAACCAGTGCGTGAAGGCCTTCCTCGATAAAGAGCTGAACGTGGATACCAAACTGCGCAACTCTTCCGACTATTCCGGGGTGATCCAGGGCCTGCTGGGGGGCAAAGTCGACGTGGTGCTGAGCATGTCCCCCTCCTCCTACGCCTCGGTTTATCTCAATAATCCGAAAGCGGTGGATATCGTCGGCATCGCCGTGGACGACAAAGATCAGTCTCGCGGCTATCACTCGGTGGTGATTGTCAAAGCCGACTCCCCGTACAAAACGCTGGACGATTTAAAAGGCAAAGCCTTCGGCTTCGCCGATCCGGATTCCACTTCCGGGTATCTGATCCCTAACCATGCGTTTAAAGAAAAATTTGGCGGTAACGCCGACAACAAATACAACAACACCTTCTCCAGCGTCACCTTCTCCGGCGGCCATGAGCAGGACATCCTCGGCGTGCTGAATGGCCAGTTCGCGGGCGCGGTCACGTGGGCCTCGATGGTTGGCGATTACAACACCGGCTACACTACCGGCGCGTTCAACCGCCTGATTCGCATGGATCATCCGGATCTGATGAAGCAGATCCGCATTATCTGGCAATCGCCGCTGATCCCGAACGGCCCGATCCTGGTGAGCAATGCGCTGCCGGCGGACTTTAAGGCGAAGGTCGTGGCGGCAGTGAAAAAGCTGGACACCGAGGATCACGCCTGCTTTATCAAAGCGATGGGCGGTACTCAGCACATCGGCCCGGGCAGCGTGGCTGACTTCCAGCAGATTATTGATATGAAACGCGAGCTGGTGAGCGCGCGTTAATCCTGCCTCAACGCCGCCTGCTTGCCCCAGGGTAAGCGGCGGCGCTACGTTGAAGATCCCCGACGCATGAAGACAACCCACACCGAATTTGAACGCTATTACCAGCAGGTACGCTCGCGGCAAAAGCGCGATGCCGTCTGCTGGTCGCTGCTGCTGCTGGCGCTCTATTTTGCCGCCGGCAGCGCCGCGGAATTTAATCTGCTGACTATCTGGCACTCGCTGCCCCACTTCTTTGACTATATGGCAGAGACCATTCCGCCCCTGAGCGCCGGCAACCTGTTCGCCGATGTGCAGACCAAAGGGTCGCTGGCCTGGTGGGGCTATCGCCTGCCGATCCAGCTGCCGCTGATCTGGGAAACCCTGCAGCTGGCGCTGGCCTCGACCCTGGTGGCGGTCGCCATCGCCACGGTTTTCTCGTTTCTTGCCGCCAATAACGCCTGGACCCCGGCGCCGGTGCGCTTTGCCATTCGCGTGCTGGTGGCGTTTTTGCGCACCATGCCCGAGCTGGCGTGGGCAGTGATCTTTGTGATGGCGTTCGGCATCGGCGCGATCCCGGGCTTTCTGGCGCTGATGCTGCATACCGTCGGCAGCCTGACCAAACTGTTCTACGAGGCGGTGGAAAGCGCGCAAAACAAACCGGTACGCGGCCTGGCGGCCTGCGGCGCGTCCCCGCTGCAGAAAATTCGCTTCGCCCTGTGGCCGCAAGTGAAACCGCTGTTTCTCTCCTACGGCTTTATGCGGCTTGAAATCAACTTCCGTTCGTCGACCATTCTCGGGCTGGTGGGCGCGGGCGGCATCGGCCAGGAGCTGATGACCAACATCAAGCTCGACCGCTACGATCAGGTGAGCATCACCCTGCTGCTGATCATTCTGGTGGTGTCGGCGCTGGACATGCTGTCCGGTCGTCTGCGCCTGTGGGTACTGGAGGGTAAGAAATGAGCGTCTGGCACATGCAACCGGATCTCGCCGCCAGCCGGCGGCAACATAAGCAGCTCTATCAGGTCCAGGGGCGCTACCTGCGCTACGTCGGGCTGGTGGCGCTAGCCTGCGTGCTCTATTACGTCTGGTTTTTTCTGCAGTTTGGCATCAGCGGCGAGCAACTGACCACCGGCCTGCAGCAGATTGGCCGCTACCTGGCGCGGATGTTCGTCTGGCACGACTTCTGGAACTGGCCGTTCGGCTATTACTTTACGCAAATCGGCGTCACCCTGGCCATCGTCTTCGCCGGGACGCTGACCGCCACGGTGCTGGCGCTGCTGCTCTCCTTCTTCGCCGCCCGCAACATCATGCGCGGCGTGGTGCTGGGGACCCTCGCCCTGCTGATGCGCCGCCTGTTTGATGTGCTGCGCGGGATCGACATGGCTATCTGGGGGCTGATTTTCGTGCGTGCGGTCGGCCTCGGGCCGCTGGCAGGGGTGCTGGCGATCATCATGCAGGACACCGGCCTGCTGGGACGGCTGTACGCGGAAGGTCACGAAGCCGTGGACCGATCTCCCGGGCGCGGGCTGACCGCCGTGGGCGCGAACGGCCTGCAAAAGCATCGCTTTGGCATTTTTACCCAGTCGTTCCCGACCTTCCTCGCGCTGAGCCTGTATCAGATTGAATCCAACACCCGCTCCGCGGCGGTGCTGGGCTTCGTCGGCGCCGGCGGTATCGGGCTTATCTATGCCGAGAATATGCGTCTGTGGAACTGGGATGTGGTGATGTTTATCACCCTGCTGCTGGTGGCGGTGGTAATGATCATGGACACCCTTTCCGCCTGGCTGCGCCGTCGCTATATCGGCGGCGCCGCGGTGCCGCTGTATCAGGGCGGACGCTAGCGCGCCTTTGCGCCGGATGGCGGCTTCGTCTTGTCCGGCCTACTCGTCCGGCTCTGACTGTCTCCAGGCCCGGCAAGCAACGGCGCCGCCGGGCGATGGCATCAGGCACGGAGCTGCGTTTATACCGGATGGCAGCTGCGCCTTACCCGGCCTACTCGTCCGGCTCCGACTGTCTGTAGGCCCGGCAAGCAACGGCGCCGCCGGGCGATGGCATCCGGCACGGAGCTGCGTTTATGCCGCGTGGCGGCTACGCCTTACCCGACCTACTCGTCCAGCTCTGACTGTCTCCAGGCCCGGCAAGCAACTGCGCCGCCGGGCGATGGCATCAGGCACGGAGCTGCTTTTATGCCGGGTGGCGGCTGCGCCTTACCCGGCCTACAACCCCAAATCACCACTGGCGCTGGGGCTGCTGAAACTGCCGGTGCTGGCGGCCTCAACATCGCTGAGACGTTCCCGGAAGGCCGGGGCAGCCCGCATGGATGCGGGCTGAGGGCCGTGTTTTGCATGGACGCTGCCTCGGCCCGACCCGAAGCCTGCAGGGATAAGTCGAAGGCACCGCGCAGCGGCGATGTTGCTGGCCGGAGCCCGGGGGTACAGGGGGCGGCGGCGACTGGCCGCCCCCTGTGCGCTCCCAGCGCCATGAGTGACATAGCGCAGAAAAAATATTGGGAGCGCAATCTGTCCGGAAATAACATAGAAGTTGTAGCCCTGCCAGGCGCTGTATGCACAGGGAAATTTACGCTTGTACCGTTATTCCGCCGGGTGGCGGCTGCGCCTTACCCGGCCTACAGGGTTTATCCGGACTGGGACGACTGAACCCACAGGCCTGTAGAAAAATTTATCCGCTCCGCTATTCCAGCCGCCAGCTCAGCACCGGCCAGCCGTATCCGGCACCGGCCGCCTGCAGCTGCGGACAGGGATTGACCAGCCGCACGCGATCCGCATGCAGGCACAGCGGCAGATCGTTAATGGAATCGGTATAGAACGTCACCTCGCCGTCATACTGCGGATGCGCCTCGCGCCACTGCGCCAGACGCGCCACCTTCCCCTGCTGATAGCTAGGGATCCCGGTGATTTCACCGCTGTAGCCGCCGTCGACCATCGCCACGTCAATACCCAGCGCCTGATCGATCTCCAGCGCGGCGGCCACCGCCTGCACCAGCAGGCTAACCGAGGCGGAGATAATCAGCATCTGCTCTCCCTCGGCCCGCAGACGACGAATGAGCTCCCACGCCTGCGGATAGACCCGGGGCAGGATCGCCTCGCGCACGCAGCGGGCCACCAGCGCGTCAACGTCCGACTTCGGTATTCCGGCCAGCGGCGCCTGGATCAGGGCCACATAATCGGCGATATTCATCTCTCCTCGGTCATAATCCGCCATTAGCCGTGCCTCGCGGGCAAGATACCCCTTCTGCGTCGCCAGCCCTTCGCGAACCATAAACTGGCTCCAGACCGTACTGCTATCGCCCTGTATCAGGGTGTTATCGAGATCAAAAATCGTCAGCGTGTTGCCCATGGTACTTTCCCTTACTGGTCAAAATAAGCTGCCGGGAGCATGCGTAAAAAAGATGACAGGAAAATGAACCGGACGCCGCAGCGCCCGGCTCGCCATCAGCCGGCGCGGACCTTCGCGGTGCGGAATACCAGCACGATCCCGCCGACGATCGCCATCATACCGACCATCGCCGCCGCCGACAGCCGGTTGCCCAGCAGCAGATAATCCAGCAGCGCCGTGATCGCTGGCACCAGATAAAAGAGGCTGGTGACATTGACGATATTTCCCGCGCTCAGCAGACGGTACAGCAGCAGCTGGGCGACCACCGAAATCAGCAGCCCGAGAAACAGCACCGGAATAATCAACCAGGCGTTAACGGTAAACCGGAAGCCGCTGACCGGGGCAATCAGCAGGCACAGCCCCAGACTAACGGCATACTGCAGCGGCAGGACATCCGCCGGCGCCTGACGGCTGCGCTTTTGCCACAGCGCGCCAAAGGTCATCAGCAACAGCGCCGCCAGCGCAAACAGGATCCCCGCCGTCGCCATCGGCGAGGCCGCCAGGCTGCGCCACACCAGCAGCACCAGCCCCGCCAGGGCAAGCAGCAGTCCTGACAGCCGCCGCCCCTGCAGGCGGCGCTCCACCACGCAAAGCGTAAGGATGGGCTGGATCCCCATGATGGTGGCGATAAGTCCCGGCGTCACGCCGTTGGCCATCGCCTCGAAGTAACAGACCGAATAGCCGCCAATCAGCATCAGACCGGTGGCCGCTGTTTGCAGGCGGGTGCCCGGCGCGGGCAGCCAGCGCCGACGGACGATAGCCAGCGGCGCCAGCGCGACCAGGGCAACCAGAAAACGAAAGACCAGCAGCGCCATCGGCGAGGCGTTATCCAGTCCCCAGCGGGTGAAGATGGCCGCGCTGCCCCACAGCAGCACAAAAAGGGCCGTTGTCGCCTGCGAGGCGAGCAGAGAATAGCGAACGTGCATAGCATGCTCCAGAACGTCAAACACAAGGTATCAAGCGTCATACCGGCAGGTAAGCGCCTGCTAAAGACGGCGTTAAGCGCCGAAAACTACCCGGTCTGGAGGGGGAGGCGGTGGGCAGAGCGTGGCGAAGCGATGATGAGGCGCAGACGTCATCCACCCCGCGTCGAAAGCGGCGCCGGGCAAAGTCTCGCTAGAGATGGCGTAATGCGTCATGGAATGCCTCGTGAAATGTTCCTGTCAGCATCCTGGCACAGACCGTTGCGAAGTGACAACTGCCCTTTATGGCTGCTCCATCCCGAGGTTGTTTATTTTTAATCGTAAATAAACGTAAAGGCGGCCTCGGCTTATTCAGCCGTGGTTTTTAATCGGCTATAAAACAAAGCAGTCTGCTTGCTACTTCGAAAATAACGATATGAAGCCAAAACTGACGCATGCTCTCTTTTTAATTCCTTTTTTGTTGTTGGCAGGATGCTCCTCCTCACCGAAACAGGCAAAGAACACAAAATCTCATGCGGATATGACCATTGACGGCGGATCGGACGATCTGATCCCGGTGGTAGCGGCCCTGCATGATCAGATGCACACCTGGCAGGGAACCCCCTATGAATGGGGCGGTACTGAACAAAGCGGCGTCGACTGCTCGGGTTTCGTCTGGCGCACGCTGAAGGATCGCTTTAACCTGCCGATGGAGCGGATCACCACCCGCGAGCTGCTGCACATGGGCGTGCGGGTCAATAAGCGGGATTTACGTCCCGGCGATCTGGTGTTCTTCCGCACCCGGGCCGGGATGCACGTTGGCTTTTACGATACCGATCATAATTTCCTTCACGCCTCGAGCAGCCAGGGCGTGATGCGCTCTTCGCTGGACAACCCTTACTGGGAATCGGCGTTCTATCAGGCGCGTCGTCTGCCGAAGGAGTATAACGCGCAGATCACCATGAACAGCGACACCCTGCATCTGGCGAAGAATCGCCGCTAAAAAAAAGCCGCAGCCAGGGCTGCGGCGGGTGGTTCTGCGGTTAATCAGAACTGGTAGGTCATACCCAGCGCGACGATGTCGTCATCGTTGATGCCGAGTTTGTTATCGCTTTTCAGCTGGTTGATTTTGTAATCCACGAAGGCGTTCATGTTTTTGTTGAAGTAGTAGGTCAGGCCCACGTCAATGTAGTTAACCAGATCCTCACTCCCCACCCCTTCGATATCCTTCCCTTTCGACAGCACATAGCCGAGGGACGGACGCAGACCGAAGTCGAACTGATACTGCGCCACCGCTTCAAAGTTCTGCGCTTTGTTGGCAAAGCCGCCGCTGATCGGGGTCATTTTGCGGGTTTCAGAGTACATGGTCGCCAGGTAGATATTGTTGGCGTCATATTTCAGGCCGGTCGCCCAGGCTTCCGCTTTCGAACCCTGGCCGCGGGCCAGCAGGTTCTGATCGTTGGTACGGTCGGAGCTGGTGTAGGCTGCGCTGACGGCGAAGTCGCTGCCGCCGAAATCATAGCTTAACGAGGTGCCGACGCCGTCGCCGTTCTGTTTCTTCGCTTCACGGCCTTCGTTTTTACCCTGGTACTGCAGGGTCAGATCCAGGCCATCCACCAGACCGAAGAAGTCGGTGTTGCGGTAGGTCGCCAGGCCGCTGGCGCGCTTGGTCATAAAGTTATCGGTCTGGGCAGAGGAATCGCCGCCGAATTCCGGGAACATATCGGTCCAGGCTTCCACGTCGTACAGGGCGCCAAGGTTACGACCGTAATCGAAGGAGCCGTAGTTCTTCAGCTTCACGCCGGCGAACGCCAGACGGGTTTTCTGGCTGGAGTCGCTCTCGGTTTTGTTACCGGAGAATTCAGATTCCCAACGGCCATAGCCGGTCAGGTCGTCGTTAATCTGCGTTTCGCCTTTAATACCGAAACGCACGTAGGTCTGATCGCCATCCTTGCTGTCATAGTCGCTGAAATAGTGCATGGCTTTGATCTTGCCGTACACATCCAGCTTGTTCGCGTTCTTATTATAAACTTCCGCTGCCTGCGTCGCTGTTGAAGCCACAAAGCCCATCATCATTAATGCCAGAGTACTCTTTTTCATTATTCAGTCCTGGTGATTTATTTATACGCGCTATTCAATTGCGGGCGCTCGCCCATCAAAAACTGGAGGTTTTTTAACGCCGGGATATTAAATATTTATGACAAGATGGAACTTTTTATAAAAAAGGGTATTTAAATGTATCGGACATATTTTTGTCACATTCCCTCTCCAGAATGCCCGATCCCGCGCAATAAAATGGCGCGCCCGCCGCCCCGGGTGTTGGCAAGCGGGCCGACTCCTGCTACAACATCAGCTCGATATCGATATTCCTTTTGAACGGCAGAGAATCATGAGTGAAAGCCAGACGCTGGTGGTAAAACTGGGCACCAGTGTTTTAACAGGCGGGTCCCGTCGCCTGAACCGCGCCCATATCGTCGAGCTTGTGCGCCAGTGCGCACAGTTGCACGCCATGGGACACCGTATTGTCATCGTGACCTCCGGAGCCATTGCCGCCGGGCGCGAGCACCTTGGTTACCCGGAACTGCCCGCCACCATCGCCTCCAAGCAGCTGCTGGCGGCGGTGGGACAAAGCCGTCTGATCCAGCTGTGGGAACAGCTGTTTTCTATCTATGGCATTCACGTTGGCCAGATGCTGCTGACCCGCGCCGACATGGAAGACAGAGAACGGTTCCTCAACGCCCGCGACACTCTGCGCGCGCTGCTGGATAACAGCATCGTCCCGGTCATTAACGAAAACGACGCCGTCGCCACCGCGGAAATCAAAGTGGGCGATAACGACAATCTCTCCGCGCTGGCCGCGATCCTCGCCGGGGCGGATAAGCTGCTGCTGTTAACCGACCAGCCAGGCCTGTTCACCGCCGACCCGCGCAGCAACCCGCAGGCGGAGCTGATTAAAGACGTTTACGGCATCGACGACGCGCTGCGCGCCATCGCCGGCGATAGCGTCTCCGGACTCGGCACCGGCGGCATGGGCACCAAGCTGCAGGCCGCGGACGTCGCCTGCCGGGCGGGGATTGATACCATCATCGCCGCCGGGAACCGTCCGGACGTTATCGGCCATGCCATGGCAGGCCTGCCGGTAGGTACCTGCTTCCACGCCCAGGAGTCTCCGCTGGAGAACCGTAAGCGCTGGATCTTCGGCGCGCCGCCGGCGGGGGAAATCACCGTCGATGCGGGCGCGACCCAGGCGATCCTCGAAAGAGGCAGCTCGCTATTGCCAAAAGGGATCAAAATCGTCAGCGGCAACTTCTCCCGCGGCGAAGTGATCCGCATCCGCAATAGCGAAGGACGCGACATCGCTCACGGCGTCAGCCGCTACAACAGCGATGCGCTGCGCCTTATCGCCGGCCAGCACTCGCAGCAAATCGATGCCATTCTGGGCTATGAATACGGCCCGGTGGCCGTCCACCGCGATGATATGATCATCCGTTAAGGAGCTGAAAATGCTGGAACAAATGGGCATTGCCGCCAAAGCGGCCTCCTGGCAGCTGGCGTTACTCTCCAGCCGGGAAAAGAATCAGGTACTGGAAAAGATCGCCGATTATCTGGAAGCGCAGACCGACGATATTCTGCGCGCCAACGCGGAAGATTTAGCCGAAGCTCGCGCCAATGGCCTGAGTGAAGCGATGCTCGATCGCCTCGCGCTGACCCCGGCGCGTCTGAGCGGCATCGCCAGCGATGTGCGCCAGGTGTGCAATCTGGCCGATCCGGTCGGCCAGGTGATCGACGGCGGGCTGCTGGACAGCGGTCTGCGTATTGAACGTCGCCGCGTCCCGCTGGGGGTGATTGGCGTGATTTATGAAGCGCGTCCTAACGTGACGGTCGACGTCGCCTCCCTGTGTCTGAAAACCGGCAACGCGGCGATCCTGCGCGGCGGGAAAGAGACCTGGCGCACCAACGCCGCCACGGTGAAGGTGATCCAGCAGGCGCTGCAGGAGTGCGGCCTGCCGGCCGCCGCGGTACAGGCTATCGAGAGCCCGGATCGCGCGCTGGTGGGCGAAATGCTGAAGATGGATAAATACATCGATATGCTGATCCCTCGCGGCGGCGCGGGCCTGCACAAGCTATGCCGTGAGCAGTCAACGATCCCGGTGATTACCGGCGGGATTGGCGNNAAAACCGCCGAGATCGCCCCCGCGCTGAAGATCATCGTCAACGCCAAGACCCAGCGGCCGAGCACCTGCAATACCGTGGAAACGCTGCTGGTGCACCGCAACATCGCCGATACCTTCCTGCCGGCGTTGAGCAAGCAGATGGCCGAGAGCGGCGTCACCCTGCACGCCGCCCCTTCCGCCCTCCCCGCGCTGCAAAACTGCCCAGCGAAGGTCGAGCCGGTGAAAGCGGAGCAGTATGACGACGAGTATCTGTCGCTGGATCTGAACGTCAAAGTGGTGGCTGATATGGACGAGGCTATCGCCCATATCCGCGAACATGGCACCCAGCACTCCGACGCCATCCTGACCCGCACCCTGCGTAACGCCAACCGCTTTATCAATGAAGTGGACTCTTCCGCGGTATATGTGAACGCCTCCACGCGCTTCACCGACGGCGGCCAGTTCGGCCTCGGCGCGGAAGTGGCGGTCAGCACCCAGAAGCTGCACGCCCGCGGCCCGATGGGGCTGGAAGCGTTAACCACCTATAAGTGGATTGGTTTCGGCGACGATACCATTCGTGCGTAAATGAGAACGGGCGATGCAAAAATAGGCAGTTGATTCCACTGGCTATTGACGCATCGCCCGCTAAGTTCTAACCTTTTGCCTCGTGATTCACCCTCGTGAACACCTCTTGCAGGGCCGATATAGCTCAGTTGGTAGAGCAGCGCATTCGTAATGCGAAGGTCGTAGGTTCGACTCCTATTATCGGCACCATCTCCTAGTTTTCTCTAGTCAATTCACATCAACAAAATCCTTTGAAAACATAGCGGTTACGTTGTTTTCAGTCATTTGACGTCAACCTCTATCTATTGAAATCAACATGCCTTTGGGGGCACAATCAGGGGCATGTTCTGTTCGATCTAGGAAATGTGTCCCCAATGATGCTGAATGCCCGAAAGGTTGAAGCCGCGAAAGGAAAAGAGAAGAGCTACAAGCTGTCTGATGGAGGTGGTCTGTATCTTCAAGTAGAACCCAATGGCTCGCGTTACTGGCGTATGAAGTACCGTTTTGCTGGCAAAGAGAAGCGTTTATCTTTTGGTGTCTATCCAACGGTTTCTTTGGCTGATGCCAGGCAAAAGCGTGAAGACGCAGGGACGGATTAAAGAGCTAATGGATGCCCTGCCACCGGACGAGCGACAAAAAGCATTAGAACTCCTGTTGGCAGCCAAAGAGAGTCATTGAACGGTTCGCCGGGAGTAACTAAAATTTTCCCGGCTTCGGTTCATTAAATTTCAGCTGCTTAAGAAAAAATGTCTATAAGAATCAGTTTGTTAACTTTTAAGTGTGCCGTCAGTTATCATGAAAAATCTCACCTAAAATTTTATATCCCTTTACTATCAATAGCTTAATTCAATTGGTTACGATGTTGGAGTAAAGCTAAACTGAAAAAAGCTGAAATTCTTTTCACTCTTTTCAGTTCTCTGCTCGCTGTAAATCCCCAGTTGTGGCGCGGTCTGGCGCTATCATTTGTAAAAAATCCCAACTGAAAAATTTTTGCGATCTGAAAACCGCAGGCGGGTGCGGTGTAGTGCGATTTTGGTGATTTATAGAATTTTTTCCGTATGCGCCCATAAACTAAGCCCTTAGGCGCAGATCTAGCTTTACGTAAGAGTACGAGATGATTAGTATGTGTACAACACACCAGCATTGGAAATAAATTTATAGAAAAGGTAATTAATTATGGATAACGGCTCTATTACTTTTTTTGATATTAAAACATTTGGTTTTTACAGATTAAAACATAAGGCAAAAGATCTCGATTATAAATATGGAACACTGAATGAAATATTTAGTGAGTTCGATATTTGGTTAAAAGGAAAAGCGATTGAAGAAACAATCCCATGGGATGTTAATACCAGCCCTATGCGCTCTAAAACATATTGCCGTGGGGTCGCTATTGATCCGCAAACGAATGATATTGTTGTTGTATTACTGAGAGCAGTAGGTGACGGTTCGGGTAATTTACATGGAGTAAAAATGGGATCGGCCGTAGGGGCTGGCGAAAGTGAAACAGTGACAGCTGGAACTGATGTAAAAGGTGATAAAATTATTTGGGGAGAACCATGTTATTATTGGATCATACCTGAACATAATAAAATCGCCTCAATAATATTTCCGCATTCTGGAGCTGATACATTTAGATTTTGTCAGTATTTTACTACTTTCGTTAATAATCACTCAAATGTTGATGGAACCAGGAAACAGTCAACTACGAGCCATCAACATAGCCGTGATCCAGGCAGAATGATTAATGTCGTTAAGACAATGTTTGAATACGGGGAAGGAAAAAATAAATGCAACTGCATTTTTAAATTTGATGTTGAACAAACAAAAATGAAAACAGCAGTAGGAAATTTGGAAGAAATAATTCCAAATATTACTCAAACTATAATTAGAGATGTTGCAACAGCGCGTGTAGAAGATGAGCGTAGTCCTATCCTTCAATTGGCTAGTGAGTATTTACCATCTCTTTTCGGGGAGGCTCCTCCATTGCAGGCTCCTAAGCGTATAGAAGTGCGCATTGATGGTGCTCCTTCAGCTGAGGAAATTGCGAGATTATTTGCCCAAAGAGCGGAAGAAACTGATTGGGCTGATGTCGGTTTTAAAGTTAAAGATTCAGAAATTCCAATTTGGCTAACTAAATATGTTGTGAAATCAACGCTTCCAATCGATTCAGATGGACTTTCACATTATTCCCCTGAAAAATTATTAGAAGAAATTAATAAAATTCGCGGGGATATTCTTGAGTCTGTCATGGCGCAAGAAGATGCCATAGAAGAAGGTATTCAGGTCGGTCCAGTTGCCAATGATGGTGATGAAAACGAAAATGACCAATTAATTGTAAATGGTCAAGCTTAAGTGACAGGTGAATGATATGAATCCCAAACTCAGGAAGGCATGGTCAGAATTGATTGCTGGAGCCAAATGGGATGTAATTGCTCTGGTTGTTGTTGCCATAATTATTTACTTTTTGAAAAACACCTTAAAGTTTGCAGATGTTAAAGATGTTGTAGGGACTTTACAAAATATATCCGCGGCAATATTCACGATTATCGGTTTGTGGGTCGGTTTTTTGTATCCTAATGCGATACAAGGGATAGTAAGTGATAATGTTGATTATATTAAAAATACAAAGGATGTTCCAAGAATAGAAAAGTTGATCTACGTGATAATTGTTTCTGCATTAGTAATGTTAGGAACTCTTGTATTTTATATATTCAAGGCTTTACTAGGCAATGCATCTTTATATGTTGAGCATCAGTCAGTGATTAAATATTTTGCGTTAGTATTTGTTTTTTACTTGTGCTGGCTCCAAAGTCGATGCATTTTTAGCGTTATTAAAAGTAATTTCAGATTTGCTAATAGTCTCTACTCTCGTATTAATGAGTCAAAGCTAAAACACGATTGAGCCTTCTGCCCCTTCAACTCTGGAGGGGCGTTGAGACGCGAGATAGAAAATTTAGTGGGGGCATGTGGCATGGTGGTGTTTTTATTTTTATATTTCCTTTAAAAACAATACCCTATGCTCCTGCTTTGTTCCTATTATCGGCACTATTCAGTTCTATCTTATTGATTTAATTACTATTAAATTCATTCAGAGTGAAATCGCGTAGCCTCTACTACATAGATGTCATACAGCCGATGGCTCAACGTGATAATCTGTATCGCCGTAGCAGCGGTATTTATGTTGTCCGTATTGCAGTTCCCGCCCGATACCGTCTCTACACGGGACAGCGTGAGATTCACGCTTCAACAGAAACAAACGACATCAGAAAAGCGAGAGCGATTGCCGCAGGTCTATTTGTAAGTATCCCGCATAATCGTGCCATTCATATTTAGAAATCATCCGGCAAAATCAATCTGCCAACGATGGAGATCGCTATGCGTAAAGCCCGTCTATCCATGGCTCATAGCACCGTAACGTAAGCGGCAATGAGCAATGCCATCTTAATAATATTTTATATCCAGCCCTCCCTCTTCAAACCGTTAATCCAGTAATTTCATCTCCAGCGCCCTGCTCATCGCTTGAGTGCGACTATTCACTTTGAGCTTCGCGTAGATGTTTTTGATGTGCCATTTGACCGTCTCGGCAGAAATAGCGAGGGAGCGAGCAATTTCTTTATTCATCTGACCTTCAGCGATCAGTTGTAATATCTGAAATTCTCGCTCGCTGAGTTCCCCTTGAATATCGGGGCTTCCACTATTAAACGGTGTTCCGTCTACAGGCCCGCGCTTGTCTGCCCAGGATCCCTGCACTCCCCTTTTCTCTGTCCAAGCCGAAGAGGATTCATTCATACCGATAAGCAAAGGTTGCAAGGTATCGCCAGCGTCAAGAAAGAGGCCCGTGAGATGCTGTTGTTCAGCCAGCTGCACGACTGGCTGAAATGTCGTGCGCGCAGCGGCAGTTTTGCCACTGTTCCACAAGGCCAATGACCAGAGCGTACGTAGACGCGCTGCGGTTAACCCGTCCCCCCGGCTTTCATGATCGGAGACCATCTCAGCCAGTAAAACGCAGGCTTGCGGTGCCTGGCCTCTGGCGAGAAGAAGCCGGCTGCGGCTAAGGGATGCAGACATAACGATGGCGCGTTGGCAGGGATGTTCGGCATCCATTCTGAAGCTGGCGGCCATTTGTTCAAGCTGTCGCTGCAGTTGCTCTGCGCCGGTGAAATTGCCGCTCTGCAGTCGCACCCTCACCTGCTCGGCTAACAACATGGCCTGGAGCCGTTGCCAGCCGCGAGACACCGCAAGACGCTGCGCATGCTCCAGCAATCGCTCGGCCTCATAGGGCATATCGTTATCTAAGGCCTGACGCGCGAGATAGGTATAGCAACGACTCAGCGCGTCGGGTGGACTGAATCGGTCGATGAATTCGAGCCGGTCGGCTAACAGATGCTCGGGCGAGTCACCCCTCTGACATTCATAGGCTATCTCCGCCAGCAGCGGCGCCAGCGTCGCGCCACTGGTCGACTGGGTACCGGTATAACATTCAGCCTGGCGCAACGTTTTCTCTGCATACCACCCGGCTTTTCCCAGATCGCCCTGACAAAGATGGCACTGGGCAATAATAAACGCGCGATAAACCGAAACAAACAGATTATCTAAAGGACTTTCCGGAGAGGGCATATGCTGTTGAACCTCCAGCGCGTCGTGATAGCGCTGGTTAACAACATGGCAATAGCTGAGAATATTGCATATCAGACCATCAACCCAGGTGTCGCCGCAGGGCACTTCGGCCAGCAACGGCTGAACTATAGCCAGACTCTCCGGGATGTTTTCCGCAAAGGCTTCGCAAATTGCCCGCACAACGCGCAATTTACACCAGGTGCTGCGGGTTAAATCCTCACGATGATGAAGTACCATCTGATCGAGGTTATCAAGCAGCTGCCTCGACTCATCAAAGTGGAAATAATGCGCCAGTGCCCAGGCCAGGTTAATTTGCAGGTCAATGCGCGACGGATCGGTGCTGGGCGGTAAATGATGCATCCATGAGATCAGGGTATCGATATCCCCTTCTTCCGCCAGTGACTGAGCGCTTGCGCCGTCCTGTACGGGGCTATGCACCGGCTTGCCTGCGCTGAGCGCATGGCGTACCGCTTCAGACCACAATTTCTGTTCGACGAACCAATGACTGGCTAATTCATGTAGCTGTTTGCGATCAATATCGTTGTTCTGCTGCAGCATGGTCCGAAGATTTTCCTGCAACAGAGGATGGTAGCGGAACCAGTAGCCTTGTTCGTCAAGGGCTGACAAAAAAAGGTTGTGTCGCTCAATCCATGTCAGCATCGCTTTACTATCATCACGTCCTGTCACTGCGTTGCATAATTCGGCATTTAACCGACTGAGGAAGGACGTTTTTACCAGGAAATCGAGAACCTCTTCCGGCAGCGGATCCAGTACCACCTCTTTCAGATAGCGGGCAATGGATCGTGTTCCTCCATGCATATTACGCAACAGATGCTCGGGATCATTCTGTAATTCTGCCGACAATGAAGCGATCTTCATGCCCGCGATCCAGCCCTCTGTCACGGACTGTAGCCGCTGTGCATGATGGTTGCTGAGGGGTAGCGCAACCGTGCGGCTAAAATAGTGTTTTGTTTCTTCGAGCGTGAATTGCAGGTCTCGATCATAGATCTCCACCAGTTGGTCCTGGGCCTGCAGCTGGCTCAGCGCAAGATTCGGGTGGAAACGGCTGCCAATGATCAGATGCAAGGCGGCAGGCGCATGCTTGATTAAATACCCCAGCGCTTCATAGACCCCACGATCGTTAATCACGTGGAAGTCGTCGATAATCAGGTACACGTCATGCGGGCAGTAGTGTAGCTGGTTAATGAGCCCGGCCAGCAGTTGCTCGGAGCTGGAGAGCTTCTGCTCTTCCATGTCACGCCAGAAATCGGCGTCCCAGTCAGCATAGAGTGGACGCAATGCTTGCAGCAGATAAGGAATAAACTGCCATACGTCATCATCATCCTCATCGAGGCTCAGCCAGGCAATACGTTCGCCCTGGGCGACCATCTGCTGATGCCATTGCGCCAACAGCGTGGTTTTGCCAAATCCAGCGCCGGCGCAGACGACGCCCAGCCGGCACTGCTGAACGGGACTGAGAAGCTGAAGCAGCCGGGGGCGCTCCAGCAATTGTATTGAGGAGCGAGGCGGGACGAATTTGGTCAGGATTAGCGGCAAGCCTCGCGTCAGCCGCAATGGCCCGGAGACCAGTGAGGGTGATTGGCGACCTTCTAAATCCAATGGCTTCATCCGTGGTGTCTACTCGCTTTGTTTTTTTCAATTGTACGCCAGCCCCCGGGATGACATGGGGCAGCCAAACTTTATTGCTACACAAAATTTAGAAAGTTTGACCTCAAGCATGAAAACCCCCACCTCCCCCCCCCATGAAGGTGGCTTCGCACTCCCTTTAACCGCTCGTAGATTCATTGCATGGGTGTGGCCAGGGTTATCCGCCCTGTCTGTTGGCCCCGCCTGGGTGACCTTTATTGAGGAGAATTAAACGATGCTCAGCAAACAGGCGTTATTGCAGGCTTACCGCAAGATGCGGGAGATCAGAACATTTGAAGAGCGGTTGCATCAGGAAAATACCAGCGGTGATATTCCGGGCTTCATTCACCTTTACACCGGTGAGGAGGCCATCGCGGTGGGGGTCTGCGAAAATTTAACGAGCGCAGATTTTATTGGTTCAACACACCGGGGACATGGCCACTGTATTGCTAAAGGTTGCGACATTCACGGCATGATGGCCGAAATATTCGGTAAGGACAGCGGGTTATGTCGCGGTAAGGGCGGGTCGATGCACATTGCCGATCTGTCGAAAGGAATGCTGGGTGCGAACGCTATCGTTGGGGGAGCCCCTCCCCTGGCCATCGGCGCCGCGCTAACGGCAAAGACGCTAAAAACCGGCAACGTCGGTGTCTCTTTTACGGGCGATGGTGGTTCTAATCAGGGCCTGGTCTTTGAAGCCATCAATATGGCCGTCGTGCTCCAGCTTCCAGCCGTCTTTATTTTCGAGAATAACGGTTACGGCGAAGGGACCGGCCATGACTACGCCGTGGGTGGGCGTGATATCGCCCGGCGCGCCGCTGGCTTCGGCCTGCCGGCAGTGACCGTCGATGGCACCGATTTCTTTGCCGTTTATGAGGCAACCTCAGAGGCGGTCAAGCGTGCGCGAGAAGGCGGTGGCCCAAGCGTCATTGAGGCCAAAGCCTTCCGCTGGCATGGTCATTTTGAGGGCGATCCCGCGCTATATCGTGCGGAAGGTGAAGTGCAACGCCTGCGTGAACAACATGATCCGCTGAAGATTTTCACCGCTAAGGTCAAGCAACATATCACCCAGGAAGAACTGGCGGCGATTGACGAGGAAGTAGAAGCCCTGGTCAACGATGCCGTATTGAAGGCCCGCGCCGCTGCCTACCCGGCTCCGGAAGACCTGCTGACAGACGTGTACGTCTCATACTGAGGGTGATAACCATGACAATAAAAACCTATCGTGAAGCGGTCAAGGAAGCCCTGGCTCAGGAAATGGAGCGCGATGAACGCGTGGTACTCATCGGTGAAGACTTGCGTGGCGGTCATGGCGGAAATGCGCCCGAAGAGGCGAAGATTGAAGCCTTTGGCGGTGTGCTGGGTGTCACTAAAGGGCTGTGGACGCAGTTCGGCTCCGATCGGGTGATCGACACGCCCATTACCGAGTCGGCCATTATCGGTATGGCGGCCGGCGCCGCAGCGACGGGGCTGCGGCCAGTCGCGGAATTGATGTTCATGGATTTTTTTGGTGTGAGCCACGATGCACTGTATAACCAGGCGGCTAAGTTCCGCTACATGTTTGGTGGCAAAGCCAGAGCTCCGCTGGTGATGCGAGGGATGATCGGCGCGGGGTTTTCTGCCGCAGCCCAGCATTCACAGTCACCCTATAATATCTTTGCCACCACGCCTGGACTGAAGGTGGTGGTGCCCTCGACGCCTTATGACGTCAAGGGTCTGTTAATCCAGTCCATTCGCGACGACGACCCGGTGGTATTCTGCGAGCATAAAATGCTGTACGACCTCAAGGGCGAGGTACCGGACGAGATCTATACCATCCCGCTAGGTGTAGCCAACTACACGCGCGAAGGAGAGGACGTCACCATCATTGCGTTGTCGGCAATGGTACATAAAGCAAACCAGGTGGCGGACAAACTGGCCAGAGAGGGGATCTCGGTCGAGGTGGTCGACCCGCGAACCATTTCGCCGCTGGATGAGGAAGGTATTCTGGAATCGGTGGCTTCCACGGGGCGGGTCGTGATAGTCGACGAGTCCGCTGCACGCTTCGGTTTTGCTCATGATGTCGCGGCGCTGATTGCGTCCCAGGCATTCCATTTCCTCAAAGCGCCCGTTCTGCTGGTGACGCCGCCACACACGCCGGTCCCGTTCTCCCCTGCTCTCGAAAAACTCTGGATCCCTGGCGTTGAACGTATCGAAGCCGCCGTCCGTCAAGTGCTGGAGGATTAACCTATGAGCGAAATCAAGACGCTTGAAATGCCAAAGTGGGGGCTTTCCATGGAGGAAGGCTTGCTCGCTCGATGGGCAATCCAGGAGGGTGACGATTTCACCAGAGGGCAGGAAATCTGTGAGATTGAAACCAGTAAAATCGTCAATGTGCTGGAGGCACCTTTTGCCGGTACATTACGCCGGATAATCGCCCGAGAGGGTGAGACGCTTCAGGTTGGCGCCGTGCTGGCTCTGGCGGCTGACGCTTCGGTCAGCGATGCTGAACTGGACGAATTTGCTGCCAGTCTGGCGACAGTGAAACCCGCAGCACCTGGCCCGGAGGCTGCCGCGCCGGACGTAGCGGCACAGGCAGGCGCTAAGCCACCTTCCGTTGTTTCGCCGCCATCCAACAGTCCGGAGCCCCCTGTTGGGCAGACCGTCATCCCCGTCAGTCTGCAAGGCGTGACCGATGTGACTCAGGTTAATGCCACGCCCCATGCGTTACGACTGTCTGCCCGCTGGGGTGTCGACCTGAAAAAGGTCCGCGGCAGCGGGCGCGGGGAACGTATCTCTGTTTCTGATCTGGAAAGCGCGATCGTTGCCGCCGGCGGTCGCCTGGCCTCTCCGACGCCCCCCGTTCGTCCCAGCAAAGCGCCCCGCTCGCATGCCGATGATAGCCAGGTATCGGCCACCCCGCTGGCGCGCCGTCTGGCCGGCAAACTGGGTATCAACTTGCATGACTGCCGAAGCAGCGGTTCACGCGGTCGGGTGAGTCGCGATGATGTGCTGGCTGCGGCGTTGTTGCTCGACGGGCACCCGCCGGTCAGCCCTGTGCAGGAGAGTGCCCCGACACCCTTTGAGAGCATCCCCATGTCCGGTATGCGGCGGGCTATCGCTTCTCGCCTGCAAACCTCTAAGCAACAGTCTCCCCATTTCCGTTTGAGTGTCGATCTCGATCTGGAACGACTGTTAGCGTTTCGTCAGGAAATTAACCGCGAAGTACCCGGTGTCAAGATTTCGGTTAACGACCTGCTGGTGAAGGCTTGCGCCCTGGCGCTGGTGGCCGTGCCTGACGTCAATATCCAGTTTGATGAAGCGGCACAAAGTATCCGCCGCTTTACGGATGCCGACATTTCGGTGGCCGTTGCGCTGCCTGCCGGGCTAATTACCCCTATTGTTCGCTCGGCGAACCGGAAATCGATCAGCGACATATCGAACGAAATTCACTCGCTGGTGACCAGAGCCAAAGCGGGCACGCTGAAGCCGGAAGAGTTCCAGGGCGGGACCTTTAGCCTGTCAAATCTGGGGATGCTCGGCATCCGGCAGTTTGACGCCATCATCAATCCACCGCAAAGCGCAATCCTCGCCATTGGCGCCGGCGAGGTCCGGGCGGTAGTACGCGACGGGCAAATCGTCGCGCGCCAGCAAATGACGGTATCGCTATCCTGCGATCACCGGGTCATCGATGGCGCGGCAGGTGCGGCTTTTCTCCGGGAACTCAAGCGACTGATTGAAACCCCGACCTTGATGTTTATCCAGGAGACGAGCTATGCACGATAAATACGATGTGCTGATCATCGGCGGGGGTCCTGGGGGATACGTTGCCGCCATCCGTGCCGGCCAGCTAGGGCTTCGTACCGTATTAGTGGAAAAACAACATCTGGGCGGCATCTGCCTGAACTGGGGATGCATTCCAACCAAGGCGCTGCTGCATGGCGCTGAGGTTGCGCACACTATCACCCATGCCAGTCAGCTGGGCATCAGCGTGGGCGAGGTGAACGTCGATCTGCAGAAACTGGTGCAGTTTAGCCGTACCGTATCGCAACAGCTCACCGCTGGGGTTGCGTACCTGTTGAAGAAAAATGGCGTGAGGGTGATTGATGGCACCGCGCGGCTGCGCGGCAAGGGGCAAATCACGGTCGAGGATGCCCGAGGGGAGGCGCGCGATTACCGGGCCGATCACGTGATCCTGGCAACCGGCGCCCGACCACGCGCATTGCCAGGCATAGCGCCAGATGGCGAACATATCTGGACCTATTTCGAGGCGCTGCGGCCTAAGCTTTTACCCAAGTCGCTCTTAATCATCGGTTCAGGGGCGATTGGCGTCGAGTTCGCCAGCCTTTATAACGATCTGGGCTGTAAAGTGACGCTGGTCGAGCTAGCGTCGCAGATTTTGCCAGTGGAAGATGCCGAGGTGTCTGCAGCAGTGCGTAAGTCATTCGAAAAACGCGGGATTCAGGTCCATACCCAGACCCAGGTGACGCAAGTACAGCTCACCGATACCGGGGTGCGTTGTACAATGAAAAATACGAGCGCCGAATCTTTCCTGGAAGTCGAACGTGTGCTGCTGGCGGTTGGCGTACAGCCGAATATTGAAGATCTGGGGCTGGAAGCACTGGGCGTCGAGTTAGACCGCGGTTTTATCAAGACGGATGCGGCTTGTCGCACTAACGTATTTGGGCTTTATGCCATCGGCGATGTAGCCGGCCCGCCGTGTCTGGCGCACAAGGCCAGCCACGAAGGTGTGATCTGCATTGAGACACTGGCCGGTGTCGAAGGCGCCCACCCTCTCGATCGCGACTATGTGCCTGGTTGCACTTATGCCCGGCCCCAGGTTGCCAGTCTGGGCCTGACGGAATCGACGGCCCTGGCCAGGGGACGGCCCGTCAGGATCGGTAAGTTCTCTTATCAGAGCAATGGTAAGGCGCTGGCCAGCGGCGAGACAGAGGGTTTTGTGAAGACGATTTTCGATGCTGAAACCGGCGAGTTGCTGGGCGCGCATATGGTTGGCGCACAGGTCACGGAACAGATCCAGGGCTTTGGCATCGCCCGTCACCTGGAGGCCACAGACGAAAGTCTCCTGTCGATGATCTTTGCGCATCCGACACTTTCCGAAGCGATGCATGAATCAATCCTCGCGGCCTGCGACCAACCGTTGCATCAATAAAAAATAAGGGAGGCGATAGCTGTGCGATACGGAGTAAGTTCCCGTTATCCCTCCCGCACTCCCCGGCAGAAGATCCCCAACAACGGTTACGACAGGATCTATTGATCTGAAACGCTAAGCGCCATGCGTAAATTCTGTATATTTAGTAGACAACCAAACGACAGGAGGAGCGCTCTATGACACAGCACGAAAGGTTTTGCCAGGCCTGCGGAATGCCGATGTCCGCACCCGATGCGCAAGGGGCCAGCGATAAATATTGCGCGTATTGCAGCGACAGCGACGGTAATCTGAAATCCTGGGAAGAGGCCGTATCCGGTCTGGCGGCTTTTCTCGACGCCTGGCAAAAGGTGGGCGTAGCGGAATCACGGAAACGGGCAAAACGTTACCTGACGGCGATGCCTGCCTGGGCGCACAAAGCGGACGAGTAATTTGCCCGGGCGGCAGGAGGAAATCATCCCGGGGACAGACCGCCATGCCGACAACATTGCTATAGCGTTTTTGTACGCCATCCGGACAGGAATAAATACGCGTTTGGGGATGACGACCTGCAGGCTGGAGCATGCATGGATGCGTTCTTCATGCGGATGAAATAAACGCCTGGCGTTCTCCCCTTGTCCGGATGCGTTATTGCCTGGTTTTTAAGGGGTCGGTTTCTGTATTTAACCCAGAACTTCTCAGGTAATACAACATATTGATGTGATGAATCTCTCATTTCAATGATACCAACTGGACAATAAGTTATCGCGTGTGTTAGTTATTTAATCACGCAAGAGAACAGATTTAATTTAAACAAAAGTTAAACCTTTCTCACTTTGCTAAAAAATTGCATTGATAATGCTTTGGATCCCTGAACCATTATCAAAAGGGTATGTGAACAGAAAGCCCTCAGAGACGCGAGTCTCTGAGGGCTTTTTTTTGTTTTTTTATCTCAGGAGTAAATAAATGTCTAAAGAACGTCGTCTCTCAAGAATATTCGCAAAAGACGGTAAATCCGTGACCTTAGCGCTGGATGGCTACTATTTTTCCACGAAAACAAATGGTATTGATAATACGATAAATCAGCTCCCTGCTCTGGTGGAACACGGCCTGGATTGCGCGCTCGTCACGTACGGCATGTTGAAGAATTATCGGGAAGCATTGAACAGCGTTCCCGTTGTGTTACGCGTCGACAGCACGGTCAGTATCTTTGACAATACCGTTCCCGATACTACCCCCGTTTTTTCCGTCGAAGATGCGCTTAAAGTCGCTGCCGAGGGCGTGGTCTGCATGACCTTCCCCGGCGCCTTCAATGAAGAAAAAACCCACATTATGGCGATGCAACTCGCACAGGCAGCGGATCGCTGGAATGTACCGCTGATTGTCGAATCGCTCCCGTATGGTTATCCCGTCACCAGCGATGACTCTAACAATCCGGCCATCATCGCTGCATCGGCCCGCGCAGCGGTGGAGCTGGGCGCGGACGTCATCAAAACGCGTTTTACCGGTTCACCAGAGGACCGACTGATCGTTGAAGCTGCTGGCGTGCCGGTGCTTGCCTTAGGAGGGCCAAAAACCGGCATCGACGGTTACTTCAAATTTGTTCAGCACTGTATGCAGATGGGTGCGAAAGGCGTGGCTGTGGGACGAAACATTACCCAGGATCCGCAGCCGGCGAAAGTGGTAGCAGGTCTGAATGCCATCATCCATGAAAACGCAACAGCGGAAGATGCATACAGCCTCTACATGGCTAAATAACATCGGAAATTAATATGATTTCAAATAACACCATCATCCCTTCCATCAGGAAGTATAAATACTTTGAGAAAGCATTATCCTGCCAGTCAGAATATGTGCTGCTATCCGAAGCGAATATCGGCAATCTGCAGTCGCTGATTGGCAAATGCCATCAAAGCGGTAAGAAGGTCCTCGTTCACCTTGAATTACTGGGCGGCTTTAAACCGGATCAGGCGGGGATCAATCTGCTGAAAAATTATTACAAGGTTGATGGTGTTATTTCTTCCAATCTCTCCGCGCTACGCTACGCCAAAAAAGAGGGATTGCTGACCGTATATCGGGTTTTACTTATCGATTCGCGATCGCTTGATCAGTCGCTCGATATTGTTAAACACAGTCCACCGGACGCAATTGAAATCTTACCTGCTGAATATGCCTGCCAGTGTCTGGAGTTGATTAGCCGAAATTTGAAAGGCTTTGATGTGGTATTCATCGCCGGAGGCTTTGTTAAGCGCAAATACCTTGTAGATAAAATATTCCATGCCGGATTTAAAGGGATAACCACCAGCGAGCCCGGCTTATGGTAACCAATAAGGAGTCCACGCGAATGAAAGATGAATACGTCATGGGCATCGACAATGGTGGAACCGTCACCAAGGCAGCCATCTATGACCGTAAAGGACAGGTGCTCGCCATCGCCTCAAAATCCACGCAGATGCTGACACCCCGGGAATTCCACACAGAGCGCAGTATCGATGAGCTGTGGGCCGCGAATGTCGAAGTGATTAAAAAAGCGATTGAGCAATCAGGTATCGACGCCAGCCAGATAAAAGGAGTGGCCGTCACCGGTCATGGTAACGGTCTGTATCTGGTCGACGAAGAAGGTCACCCGGTGCGTAACGGCATTATATCCACCGATAGCCGGGCAAAAGAGTACGTTGAGAGATGGCAACGCTCACCAGAATTCCTTACCGACATTTTGCCAAAAACGATGCAGTCCATCTGGGCCGGACAACCTGTCGCCCTGCTGGCATGGCTGAAGGATTTCGAGCCCGAGACGCTGCAAAAAGCGCGTTATATTTTTATGGTCAAGGACCTGATCCGTTTTTACCTGACCGGAGAGGCTTTTCTTGAGCTGACCGATATCTCAGGGACCAACCTGATCAACGTACGTGACTGCAAGTATGACGATGAACTACTGGCATGGTGGGGACTTGATGAACTGCGGGACAAATTGCCCCCCATCAAACGCTCAACAGAATGCTGCGGAAAAATCACTGACGACGTGGCCCGTCTGACCGGTTTATGCGCAGGTACGCCGGTTTCTGGCGGGGTGTTTGATATCTCGGCCTCTTCCATTGCCTCGGGGATTAACGGTCTCGATAAGATGGCGATCGTCACCGGCACCTGGAGCATAAACGAATACGTTACCGACCACCCGGTTATTGATAAAGATCTGTTTATGACCTCCATTTATCCCATTGAAGGTAAATGGCTCATCACCGAGGCCAGCCCCACCTCCGCGAGCAACCTGGAGTGGTTTATTAACAACTTTATGGAGAGCGATCGGAAAACCTCCGCCGAACAAGGATCGTCGGTCTATGACCTGTGTAATAAGCTGGTTTCGTCAACGACGCCGGATGAAAGCCACCTGTTGTTCTTTCCGTTCGTGTTTGGCTCTAACACCATTCCCGACGCCTCGGCCGGCTTTATCGGTGTCAACAGCTTCCATAAAAAAGCCCATTTTCTGCGGGCGATTTATGAGGGCGTGGCCTTCAGCCATCTCTACCACACCGAGCGCTTACGCAATATTAACCCGAAGCTAAGCCGCACTATTCGTATTGCTGGCGGCGTCACGAACTCCCCGGTCTGGCTGCAGATATTCGCCGATATCTTCCAGGCCACGCTGGAAATCGTTGACGTCAAAGAGCACGGGACCCTGGGTACCGCGATGACCGCCGCCGTTATGGTGGGCTGGTTTGCGGAGGTATTTTCTGCCTCAAACGACATGGTCCATGTCTCACGCACCGTCTCCCCTAATCCGGAAAACCACCGGGTCTACCAGACCAAATACCAGCTTTATAAAAACCTGTTATCAGAAATGCAGTCGCCGTGGAAAAGCTGCAGCAACTACATCGCGCACTAAGTGAGGAAAAAATGGATCTGAATTTAACGAATCGTACGGCCATCGTGACAGGCGGCGCAACCGGCCTGGGGAGAGAGTTTGTTCTTTCTCTCGCCAAAGAAGGCGTCAATATCTGCTTTACCTATATGCGTGAGGAAGAGCATCCCGAACGGCTGATCGAAACGGTGAAGGCCAGCGCGAACGTAGAGATCATCGCGGTCAAAACCGATCTCTCTGACGAACAGAGCCGGGAAAATCTGTTTGCCACCTGTATCGACAGACTGGGTAAAGCCGACATTCTGGTGAATAACGCCGGGATCTGGCTGAGCGGCTACGTCACCGAGATCAGCCCGCAGGACTGGGATCTGGTGATGAATGTCAATCTGAAAGCCATCTTCCATCTCAGCCAGCTGTTTGTAAATCACTGCCTGCAGCATGACCAGATGGGCAGCATTCTGAATATTACCTCGCAGGCCGCGTTCCACGGCTCCACGACGGGACATGCGCACTACGCGGCAAGTAAGGCCGGCCTGGTCGCCTTTGCTATCTCTCTGGCGCGGGAAGTCGCCAAACAAAAAATCAATGTGAACAATATCGCCGTCGGGATCATGGATACTGCGATGATCCGTAAGAACATTGAGCAAAACCCTGACTATTACGTCAGTCGTATTCCGGTGGGCCGCGTGGCCCAGCCGCAAGAAATTGCCGACATCGGTGTCTTCATGGTTTCTCCTAAGACCAGCTATATGACGGGAGCAACTCTGGACGTTACCGGCGGTATGTTGATGCGTTAATCTAGGGAGAATCATTATGAAATGTCTGGCAATTGCCGATCTGTTTATCAATGCAGCGATGATGGAATCAGGACTGAAAGCGCTCAGGGATAACGGGATTGAAGTAGAAGTACGCGAGTGGTCACATGGCTCCGTTGAGAAACTTCAGGAAGATAATCTGCGGGTTGAACAGGAAGGAGCAGAAGCCGTGGCCTTACCGGAAGCGCTGCTTCAGGGAACGGATGATATTGACATCCTGATCACTCAGTTTGCCCCCGTCAATACTGCGGTGTTCGATAAACTACCAAAGCTGAAATATGTAGGCGTGCTCCGCGGTGGCGTGGAAAACGTGAATCTTCAGGTGGCGAACGCCCGGGGCGTTGAGGTGATGAACACCCCGGGGCGTAACGCTCGCAGCGTCGCCGAATTCACGGTCGGCATGATCCTGGCGGAAATGCGCAATATCGCCCGTTCACACGATGCCCTGCGTGACAAATACTGGCGTAAAGACAGTCCGAACCATCAGGCGATCCCGGAGCTTGGCGGAAAAGTCGTGGGGCTGGTTGGCCTCGGTCATATTGCCCAACTGGTCGCGGGATTTCTCAGCGGCTTTGGCACGGAGATTATCTTTTACGATAAGTACGTTGCAGGCCATGAACGTTATGAGAAAGTCGATTCTCTGGACGAACTGGTACAACGCGCCGACGTTATCTCGTTACATGCTCGCCTGACGCCGGAAACCGAAAATCTGATTAACGCACACCATTTCGCGCTGATGAAGCGCAGTGCCATCATTGTTAACACGGCACGCTCCGGGTTAATCAATGAAAAAGAGATGATTGATGCGCTCAGATCCGGGCAAATCATGGGCGCCGCGCTTGATACCTTTGATGACGAGCCGCTTCCAGACGACAGTGCATTCTATACTCTGAATAACGTGACCATTACGCCGCATATTGCCGGGAGTACCATTGACGCATTCAGTAATTCGCCCAAACTCTTCGCTGAGATCCTTTTAAAGAAACTCAGTTAAATATTAAAAGAACCATTAAAGGTATTAACAGGGCCCAATGGGCACGGGTTTACTCGTGCCCAATTCGCCCGCCTTTTAAGGAATCATTATGGATATTATCAACAGCATTATTAGTCTGGGGGCATCAGTAATGATGCCAGTAATATTCTTTATTATCGCGCTTTGCTTTGGCGTTAAAATCGGTACGGCATTTAAAGCAGGGATGCTGGTAGGCATTGGTTTTGAAGGGGTGGGGCTGGTGATTGGCCTGCTGCTGACAAACCTGGGCCCGGCATCGCAGGCGATGGTTGAGCGTATCGGCCTGCAGTTAACGGTCGTTGATACCGGTTGGCCTACCGCATCGACCATTGGCTGGGGTTCGCCGCTGATGCTGCCCGTCGTGGTGGGCTTTATCGTCATCAACCTGGCCATGCTTCTGTTGAAATTAACCAAAACGGTGAATATCGATATTTTTAACTACTGGATTTTCCTGATCATGGGGTCTGTGGTCTATGCCGGAACGGGAAATTACTGGCTTTCGGTCGGTATTACATTCGCTATTTTTGTGTTGACGCTATTGGCGGCAGATTTAACGGCGCCGTATTTACAAAAAAACTATAATCTTAAAGGGATATCATTCCCCCATCTTACCTGTATAGCTTACGTGCCGTTTGGCATTGCCTGTAATTACATCATTGAAAAGACCCCGCTTATCAATAAAATCAATTTCGATCCGGAAAGTATTAATAAAAAATTCGGCGTTTTTGGCGAGCCTCTTACCCTGGGGTTCGTACTGGGACTGCTGTTGGCCTTCCTGGCGGGATATGACGTTTCCGCGGCCGTTTCACTGGCCATTAAGGTTTCAGCCGCCATGCTGCTGCTGCCTAAAATGATTGAAATTCTGGTGCAGGGATTGTTGATTGTCCGTGATGCCGCTGAAGCAAAACTGAAGGCTAAATTCCCGGGGCGCGATTTTTACATCGGGATGGATACGGCGTTACTGATCGGTGAACCTTCGGTACTGGCGACCGGTCTGCTGTTAATCCCTATGGCTGTGGTGCTGTCTATCATTCTGCCCGGCAACCGCGTACTGCCCTTTGTCGATCTGGCTTCCTTAATGTTCCTGCTGGCAATGGTCACGCCGTTCTGTAAACGAAATATGTTCCGCATGTTCATAACCGGAACCCTGATCGTGACCTGCATCCTGTATGTCGGGACGGACATTTCGCAAGAATACACTCAGGCGGCGGTGAACTCGCATATTCCGGTGCCGGAAGGGATGGCCGAGATCACCAATATCGTCGGCGGCGCCACGACGCCTGTCGGCTGGCTGGCCGTCAAATTTGGCGAGTTTTTTAGCGCCACACATTAGTACAAGACCACTCAAGTAAACAGAGGGCAAACTGCTGCCCTCTGCTTCTTCCTCTTATACTGTGCACTGAATAGCTGGCTCAGCTACGCCCCTGGTTTGAACATCTGACCAGCGCGTCCGCCCCCTGCGCGGCGAGGTGGCTCATTTCTTTTGTACCCCCTCCCGTTTTCAACCCAACCTGCTATGCTCCTTCTTTCCCTGTTCTCTGGAGAACTCAATGCTGACCATCTGGGGCCGAAAAACCTCCTCTAACGTGCAGGCGCTGATGTGGTGTGTTGGCGAGCTTGGGTTGGACTATCTCCGGTTCGACGTGGGGCATCGCTATGGCGGTACCGACAGCGAGGCGTTTTATCAGCTCAATCCCAATCGTACGGTACCAGTGCTGCAGGATGACGAAAATCCGCCGCTGTGGGAAACCGGCGCGATCCTTCGCTATTTAGCCAGTCGCTACGCCGACGACGCCTTCTGGCCGGGCGAACTGCTGGCTCGTACTGAGGTTGATCGCTGGGCCGAGTGGTCAAAGCAGAATATCGCCCTCGGCTTTACGACGCCGGTGTTCTGGCGCGTGGTGCGCACGCCTGCCGCCGAGCGGGATCCGCAGGCCATCGCCGCGGCGGTGACGGCCCTGGAGCAAAAGCTGGCGATTGCCGAGGCACGTCTCGCCGGGAGTCGCTATCTGGTGGGCGATACGTTCACCCTGGCCGATATCCAGTTTGGTCATGTGCTGTACCGCTACTTTGCAATCGATATCCCCCGTCGTCCCCTCCCCCACCTTGCGGCGTATTATGCACGGCTAACCGCACGGCCCGCCTTTCGCCAGCACGTCATGGTCAGCTACGACGAACTGAAGGTCTGAAGGTGGTCGGTAGCGCCTCCTGACGCTACCGACATGCCGGTTAACGCGCCATCAGAACAAACACGCCCCAGCCGAGATATTCCCGGGTCCAGGTGACATGGTGTAGCGGCGCAGTGGTCAACTGCTGGCGAACCTCCGGTGCGAAGTCATCGTGCGGATTGGCCTCTAGCCAGCGGCGCATTGTCAGCCATTTCGCCGCTTCATAACGATCCCAGCCCTCCTGGTCGGCCAGCACCATCTCCACCACGTCATAGCCCAGTTCGCCAAAGTGGGCGACCAGCGCCGGTAGCGTCAGGAAGTCATCGGGTGACTGCGCGCCGCAGGCAATCGCCTCTTCTGCCGTGGCCGGACGTTTGCGCCACCATGGCTCGCCGATAAGCAACATGCCGCCTGGGGTAAGGCTCTGCTTCAGCAGCTCGATTGTGCCTGCCACCCCGCCGCCGATCCACGTGGCCCCCACGCAGGCGGCAACATCGCACGGCTGGCTGGCGACATATCCGCTGGCATCCTGGTGCACAAAGGTTACCCGGTCGCTTACCCCGAGCTCCTCTGCCCGGGCGGCCGCCTGCTGACTGAACAGCAGGCTCATGTCTACGCCGGTGCCGACGATCTGATGATCGCGCGCCCAGCTACAGAGCATCTCGCCGGAGCCGCTGCCGAGGTCGAGAATGGTGGTGCCCGGCGCCATTCGCAGCGCCCGTCCCAGCGTGGCGTACTTTTCCGGGGTAAAAGGGTTATGGATACGGTGCTCGCTTTCACTGATGGTAAAAATGCGAGGGATATCGATCATGAGGTTTTCTCCTTGAGAGCCATACGCCCGGGCAGCGACCCTGCCCGGGTCGCTATTTCAGCGGTTGTCCGCCTGTGCGCGAACGTTATTCAAACCGGTCGTGTTGATCCGGTACGGCTGGCCGTTCACCGACTTAATCAGCTTTTTGGTTTTGAGCTTTTTGAAGACCGCAAGGGTGCAGTCGCTCAGCAACAGCCCTTCGCGGGTGTAACATTCAACGGCGGTAATGCGGCCGGAGGTATCGCGGACGTGCGCAATACGGCCACCTTTGGCGAGAACGTGTAAGGTCCGTTGTTCCTGACGGGATAAATTCATACTGAAACCTGTTCATTATCATGTGCGAAAACATGCCTACACCCGCAGGTGTGTGCGTAAGGTTTAAGCGCAGCGATAATCAGTCCGGCCTGGGCAGGTCGGGAAACTGATTATCTGATAATGACATTCTCCAGCATCGAAGCCTCAGTGAGCATTGAAAGGTATTTACCGGCTGAATATTAACACCTTCATCTGGTAAGGATATTGTGCAGATTAAAAACTGTGACCGGTATTACGATTTCCCTCGGCCTTATCCCCATTTTGCGCTATCCGCCACCCGCTCTGTTCCGCAACTTTCACCACCACCTTATCCCCCCTCCCGTATTGTTAAATAATTGTTGTCAGATCACAAAATGGAAACAAAAAGGCCATTTCGTACGCATTTTATAAAAATGTAGATATTTTTAATTTATGGCTACGAAATGAACATCACCCTGACCTTACAGCGAGGAACGATCCTGATGAACGCCCTGACCGCAGTAAAACCGACACCCGCGCCGGTAGCCCAGCAATACCCTGGCTTTTCTTTCACCCCTTCCGCCCAGTCGCCGCGCCTGCTGGAGCTCACCTTTTCCGCCGAAACGACCACGCAGTTCCTGCAGCAGGTCGCGCAGTGGCCGGTGCAGGCGCTGGAGTACAAATCTTTCTTACGCTTCCAGGTCGGCAAGATCCTCGACGATCTGTGTGGCAATCAGCTGCAGCCGTTGCTGATCAAAACATTGCTCGATCGCGCGGAAGGCGCGCTGCTTATCAACGGCGAAGGGATCGATCACGTCAGCCAGGCCGAGGAGATGGTCAAGCTGGCCACCGCCGTCGCCCACCTGATTGGTCGTTCCAACTTCGACGCCATGAGCGGTCAGTATTACGCCCGCTTCGTGGTGAAAAATGTCGATAACTCAGACAGCTACCTGCGCCAGCCGCACCGGGTGATGGAGCTGCACAACGACGGTACCTACGTCGAAGAGCAAACCGACTACGTATTAATGATGAAGATCGATGAGCAGAACATGCAGGGCGGCAATTCCCTGCTGCTGCATCTCGACGACTGGGAGCATCTCGACGAATTTTTCCGCGACCCGCTGGCTCGCCGCCCAATGCGCTGGGCCGCGCCGCCGAGCAAAAACGTCAGCAAGGATGTTTTCCACCCGGTGTTCGACGTCGATTCGCAGGGCCGCCCGGTAATGCGCTATATCGACCAGTTCGTCCAGCCGAAAGATTTCGAAGAAGGCACCTGGCTGAGCCGCCTCTCCGACGCGCTGGAGACCAGCAAAAACATCCTTTCCATACCGGTGCCGGTGGGCAAATTTCTGCTCATTAACAACCTGTTCTGGCTGCACGGCCGCGACCGCTTTACGCCGCACCCGGACCTGCGCCGCGAGCTGATGCGCCAGCGCGGCTACTTTGCGTATTCCACGAATCATTACCAGACTCATCAATAAGGGTTTTCAGGCGAAGGAATTGAGCGGATGTATGATTTCGTGATTATCGGCGGCGGCATCATCGGCATGTCGACCGCCATGCAGTTAATTGAGATTTACCCGGACGCCCGCATTGCGCTGCTGGAAAAAGAGGCCGGCCCGGCCTGCCATCAGACCGGCCACAACAGCGGCGTGATCCACGCCGGGGTGTACTACACGCCCGGCAGCCTCAAGGCGCAGTTTTGCCTCGCCGGCAACCGCGCCACCAAGGCCTTTTGCGAGCAGAACGGCATCCGCTATGACGTCTGCGGCAAAATGCTGGTCGCCACCTCATCGCTGGAGATGGAGCGGATGCGCGCCCTGTGGGATCGCACCGCCGCCAACGGCCTGCAGCGCGAGTGGCTAAGCGCCGGGGAGCTACGCGAGCGCGAACCGAACATTACCGGGCTCGGCGGGATCTTTGTCCCTTCCAGCGGCATCGTCAGCTACCGCGAAGTGGCGGCGGCAATGGCGAAGAACTTCGAAGCGAAAGGCGGAACGATCGTCTACAACGCCGAAGTCAGCGCCCTGAAAGAACATGCCAGCGGCGTGGTGATCCGCACCCGCCAGGGCGGAGAATATGAGGCCTCGACGCTGATCGCCTGTTCGGGCTTGATGGCCGATCGGCTGGTAAAAATGCTCGGCGTCGACCCCGGGTTTATCATTTGTCCGTTCCGCGGCGAGTATTTCCAGCTGGCACCGCAGCACAACCAGATCGTCAACCATTTGATCTATCCGATCCCCGATCCGGCGATGCCGTTCCTCGGCGTCCACCTGACCCGCATGATCGACGGCAGCGTCACCGTCGGCCCCAACGCCGTGCTGGCTCTGAAGCGCGAAGGCTACCGCAAGCGCGATATCTCGCTGGCCGATACCCTGGAGATCCTCACCTCGCCCGGCATCCGCCGGGTACTGCAAAACAACCTGCGCTCCGGACTGGGCGAAATGAAGAATTCGCTGTGCAGAAGCGGCTATCTGCGGCTGGTGCAAAAATACTGCCCGAGCCTGACGCTGAGCGATTTACGCCCGTGGCCGGCCGGCGTGCGGGCGCAGGCCGTGTCGCCGCAGGGCAAGCTGATCGACGATTTTCTCTTCGTTACCACCGCGCGTTCGATACATACCTGCAATGCGCCATCGCCAGCGGCCACCTCCGCTATCCCGATCGGCGCGCATATCGTCAGCAAGGTGCAGAGCCTGCTGGCCAGCCAGAGCAATCCCGGACGCACGCTGCGTGCGGCACGTAGCGTGGAGACACTACACGCCGCTTTTACCCGTTAACCCCCCCTGAAGACAGGAAGCAATTATGCAACTCAACGATATGACACTGTTTCGCCAGCAGGCGCTGATCGATGGCCAGTGGCGCGATGCGCCCAACGGCGACGTGATTGCGGTCACCAACCCGGCCAACGGCGAGCAGCTCGGCAGCGTGCCGAAAATGGGCGCCGATGAAACCCGCGAAGCGATTGAAGCCGCCAATCGCGCCCTACCCGCCTGGCGCGCCCTGACCGCCAAAGAGCGGGCGAACATTCTGCGCCGCTGGTTCGATCTTATGATGGAGAACCAGGACGATCTCGCTCGCCTGATGACCCTCGAGCAGGGAAAACCGCTGGCGGAAGCCAAAGGCGAAATCAGCTACGCCGCCTCCTTTATTGAGTGGTTCGCCGAAGAAGGTAAGCGCATCTACGGCGACACCATTCCGGGCCACCAGGCCGACAAGCGCCTGCTGGTGATTAAGCAGCCCATCGGCGTTACCGCCGCCATCACCCCGTGGAACTTCCCGGCGGCGATGATCACCCGCAAAGCGGGCCCGGCGCTGGCCGCCGGCTGCACCATGGTCCTGAAACCGGCCAGCCAGACGCCGTTTTCCGCGCTGGCGCTGGCCGAACTGGCGAATCGCGCCGGGATCCCCGCCGGAGTGTTCAACGTGGTCACCGGCTCCGCCGGCGCGGTCGGCGGCGAACTGACCAGCAACCCGCTGGTGCGCAAGCTCTCCTTTACCGGCTCTACCGAGATTGGCCGCCAGCTGATGGAGCAGTGCGCGAAAGACATCAAAAAAGTCTCCCTGGAGCTGGGCGGCAACGCGCCGTTTATCGTCTTTGACGATGCCGACCTCGATAAAGCCGTCGAGGGGGCGCTGGCGTCGAAGTTCCGCAACGCCGGGCAGACCTGCGTCTGCGCCAACCGCCTGTACGTCCAGGACGGGGTGTATGACCGTTTCGCCGAGAAGCTGCAGCAGGCGGTGGAAAAACTGCGCATTGGCGACGGCCTGCAGGACGGCGTCACCACCGGCCCGCTGATCGACGAGAAAGCCGTGGCCAAAGTTGAAGAACACATTGCCGATGCCATCGCCAAAGGCGCGAAGGTGGTCACCGGCGGCAAACCGCACGCCCTGGGCGGCAACTTCTTCCAGCCGACCATCCTGGTCAACGTTCCCGACAGCGCCAAAGTGGCGAAAGAGGAGACCTTCGGCCCGCTGGCCCCGCTGTTCCGCTTTAAAGATGAAGCCGACGTCATTGCCCAGGCCAACGATACCGAGTTCGGTCTCGCCGCCTATTTCTACGCCCGCGATCTGAGCCGCGTCTTCCGCGTCGGCGAAGCGCTGGAGTACGGCATCATCGGCATCAATACCGGCATTATCTCCACCGAAGTCGCGCCGTTCGGCGGCGTTAAGGCCTCCGGCCTCGGCCGCGAAGGGTCGAAGTACGGCATCGAAGATTACTTAGAAATCAAATATATGTGCATTGGCCTTTAACAGGAGCGACGGATGAACAGCAATAAAGCAATGATGGCGCGTCGCAGCGACGCGGTCCCGCGCGGCGTCGGCCAGATCCACCCTATCTTCGCCGAACGCGCGGAGAACTGCCGGGTGTGGGACGTGGAAGGCCGGGAATATCTCGATTTTGCCGGCGGTATCGCGGTGCTCAATACCGGCCACCTGCATCCGCAGGTTGTCGCCGCCGTCGAAGACCAGCTGAAAAAGCTGTCGCATACCTGCTTCCAGGTGCTGGCCTATGAGCCTTATCTGGCGCTGTGCGAAAAGATGAACCAGAAGGTGCCCGGTGATTTCGCCAAGAAAACCCTGCTGGTCACCACCGGGGCGGAAGCGGTGGAGAACGCGGTGAAGATCGCCCGCGCGGCAACCGGGCGCAGCGGCGCTATCGCCTTCACCGGCGCCTATCACGGCCGCACCCATTACACCCTGTCGCTGACCGGCAAAGTGAATCCTTACTCCGCCGGTATGGGCTTAATGCCGGGCCATGTCTATCGCGCCCTCTACCCGTGCGCGCTGCACGGCGTCAGTGATGACGAGGCGATCGCCAGCATCCATCGCATCTTCAAAAACGATGCCGCGCCGGAAGATATCGCCGCCATCATTATTGAGCCAGTGCAGGGTGAAGGCGGGTTCTATGCCGCCTCCCCGGCCTTTATGCAGCGCCTGCGCGCCCTGTGCGACGAGCACGGCATTATGCTCATCGCCGATGAGGTCCAGAGCGGCGCGGGCCGCACCGGTACCCTGTTCGCTATGGAGCAGATGGGCGTCGCGGCGGATATCACCACCTTCGCCAAATCCATCGCCGGCGGTTTCCCTCTGGCGGGCGTCACCGGCCGCGCGGAGGTGATGGACGCCATCGCCCCCGGCGGACTGGGCGGCACCTACGCCGGCAACCCCATCGCCTGCGCCGCCGCCCTGGCGGTATTACAGATTTTCGAGCAGGAGAATCTGCTGGAAAAAGCCAACCAGCTCGGCGACACCCTGCGCCAGGGCCTGCTGGCGATCGCTGAAGATCATCCGGAGATCGGCGACGTGCGCGGTCTGGGGGCGATGATCGCCATTGAGCTGTTTGAAGAGGGCGACCGCAGCAGGCCGAATGCCAGGCTGACGGCGGATATCGTCGCCCGCGCCCGCGACAAAGGCCTGATCCTGCTCTCCTGCGGGCCGTACTACAACGTGCTGCGCATCCTGGTGCCGCTGACCATCGAAGAGGCGCAGATCGAGCAGGGGCTCAAGATCATCGCCGACTGCTTTAGCGAGGCGAAACAGGCATAGAGAAACAGGCATAGAACAGAACACATGCGGAAGCGAAGTACGTTCGTAAGGGAATGAAGACGAGACCTGCAAAACAACAATAATACGCGTGCCCCGGCGCGGGAACGTCGGGGCGCTCTCCCAGGTGACACACTTCGAGAGGGTAAATGATGGGGCAACTGTCGCAATCACAGGATTTAGGGGCGGGGCTGAAGTCGCGCCACGTCACGATGTTATCTATCGCCGGGGTGATCGGCGCGAGTTTATTTGTCGGATCCAGCGTCGCCATTGCCGAGGCAGGCCCGGCGGTGCTGCTGGCCTATCTGTTTGCCGGGCTGCTGGTGGTGATGATTATGCGTATGCTGGCCGAAATGGCGGTCGCCACGCCGGATACCGGCTCCTTTTCCACCTACGCCGATAAAGCCATCGGCCGCTGGGCGGGGTATACCATCGGCTGGCTGTACTGGTGGTTCTGGGTCCTGGTTATTCCGCTGGAAGCCAATATCGCGGCGATTATTCTGCATTCGTGGGTGCCGGGCGTCCCGGTGTGGTTGTTCTCCCTGGTCATCACTCTCGCCCTCACCGGCAGTAACCTGCTGAGCGTCAAGAACTACGGCGAATTCGAGTTCTGGCTGGCGCTGTGCAAAGTGATCGCTATTCTGGCGTTTATCGTACTGGGCGCGGTCGCCATTACCGGCTTTTACCCCTATGCCGAAGTGAGCGGCATTTCGCGGCTGTGGGATCACGGCGGCTTTATGCCGAATGGCTTCGGCGCGGTGCTGAGCGCGATGCTGATCACCATGTTCTCGTTTATGGGCGCGGAGATCGTCACCATCGCCGCCGCCGAATCGGATACCCCGGATAAACATATCGTGCGCGCCACCAACTCGGTGATCTGGCGTATCTCTATTTTTTATCTGTGCTCGATCTTTATCGTCGTCGCCCTCATCCCATGGAATATGCCGGGGCTGAAGAGCATCGGCTCCTACCGCTCGGTGCTCGAGCTGCTGCATATTCCCTATGCCAAGCTGATTATGGACGGCGTGATCCTCCTGTCGGTCACCAGCTGTCTGAACTCGGCGCTGTATACCGCCTCGCGGATGCTCTACTCCCTGAGCCGTCGTGGCGATGCGCCGGCCATTATGGGCCGGACCAACCGCAGCAAAACGCCATACGTGGCGGTGCTGCTCTCTACCGGCGCGGCGTTCCTCACCGTAGTGGTGAACTACTATGCCCCCGCCAAAGTGTTTAAATTTCTCATCGACAGCTCTGGCGCCATCGCCCTGCTGGTCTATCTGGTGATCGCCGTTTCACAACTGCGGATGCGCAAAATCCTTCAGGCGCAAGGCGGCGAGATCCGTCTGAGAATGTGGCTCTATCCGTACCTGACCTGGCTGGTGATCGCCTTTATCACCTTCGTGCTGGTGGTGATGCTGTTTCGTCCGGCGCAGCAGCTGGAGGTGATCTCTACCGGCCTGTTAGCTCTGGGAATTATTTGTACGGTACCGATTATGTCACGCTGGAAAAAGCTGGTATTGTGGCAAAAACTGCCGCTGCAAAATACGCGTTAACCCTGTTCCCGGCGCCCGCCGGGAAGAGTATTCAGGAGTAAGAACATGACCGCCATTCCCCAGGCGACGGCCATTGACGGATACCGTTGGTTAAAAAACGACATCATCCGCGGGGTTTACCACCCCGATGAGAAGCTGCGGATGAGCCTGCTGACGTCGCGCTATGGCCTGGGGGTCGGTCCGCTGCGCGAGGCGCTTTCGCAACTGGTGGCCGAGCGGCTGGTAACGGTGGTCAATCAGAAAGGCTATCGGGTGGCGCCCATGTCGGAACAGGAGCTTCTCGATATCTTCGACGCGCGCGCCAACATGGAGGCCATGCTGGTGCGTCTCGCCATTGAACGCGGCGGCGACGAGTGGGAAGCCGAGCTGCTGGCCCGCACCCATCTGCTCAACAAGCTGGAGTCGTGCGAAGCGAGTGAGCACCTACTCGATGAATGGGACCAGCGCCATCAGGCGTTTCACACCGCCATCGTCGCCGGCTGCGGTTCGCAGTATCTGCTGCAGATGCGCGAACGGCTGTTCGATCTGGCGGCGCGCTACCGCTTCATCTGGCTGCGCACCACCGTGCTGTCGGTGGAGATGCTGGAAGATAAGCATGTCCAGCATCAGACCCTGGTGGACGCTATTCTGGCGCGCGACGCCGAACAGGCCAGCGCGCTGATGCGCGAGCACTTACTGACTCCGATCCCGATTATTCAGCAGGCGATGGCTGGCAAGCTGTCGCCGCAGGCAGGGTGAGTCAGATGGAGGGGTGGAAATTACGGGTATGGCGGCACGCATCTCCACGCCGCACGGGCGTGGAGAAATCGTATCCGTAGATCAATCAGGCTCGCAGGCGAACCGGTTCGCTGAAATCGTCGGCCGGTTCCAGCTTCAGATTAAAGGTGGTCAGCAGCGCTGCCGCGCGCTCGTGAAACTCGCGCAGCGTTTTTTCCAGCCTGTCGCTCACTTCCGGGTCGCCAATGTCGACCGCCTGCCATGATCCTTCCTTATTGAACAGGCCAAACTGGTAGCTATAGGTGAAACGTGACTCTTGTGCTTCCATTTCCATCCACCAGCCCCAGAATTCACGCTTCTCCGGTGCGGGCTTAACATTGACGCAAACTGCCAGGCAATCGAAAAAGAAACGGTTGTCATGGCACTGCTCTTCGCGAATGTAAGGCCCCAGCGCCGTGAATTTCTTGATCAACTTACTTTTCAGGTGTCCACTCGGTAACGTCATTGCGATCTCCTTTAGTGATGCAACTGTTTTACCAAACCAATAGAATTTAGCAATAAATTAACCAAATCTATGATTGATCCAGCGGGCGATCTGTCGCAATGCGTGATCAAAATTGCGATACACCGGGTTAAACGGGATCTCCAGCAGTTTGCCATCGGCAGATGACGAGGTGATTAACCGCGACTCCTCTTCGGGGCTGAACGGATCGTCCTTCCAGAAGCCGGAGAGCATCGGCGTCGGGCAACGGCGCCCCAGCAGTCCCTGGGTTTTTAACGAATAGCGGTTGAGCTCCACGCGTAGCGCTTCATCGGACGCGTCATGCATGCCCAGCCGCGAAGCCAGCACGTCAAGATACATCTCCGGCACGCGCCCCTGATGCAGGGGATCCACCAGCAGACCATGAACGACCGGGCCCAGACAGGCTACAGCCTTCAGCCGCTGCGGCTCCAGATAGCCCAGACGCACCGCGATATTGGCGCCAAAGCGGAAGCCGAAAGCGGCGACCCGGGTATGGTCAATCCACGGCACATTTTCCAGATGGCGCAGCGCGTGCTGATGCAGCAGGCTGGTGTCCTGATTTAGCGTCCATTTTGACGAGAAGCCGATGGAGGGCATATCAATGGTCAGCATGGCAATGCCGAGCGGTGAGAAGTAGTTCTCATACAGGTTGTAATAATCGGTCTGCAGCGAGTCCAGCCCCCCGCACATCAGCACCGTCGGAAACGGCCCCTCGCCTTTCGGCATATGCAAAAAGCCGGTTATCGGCGAGCCGCCAGGGATGGTGAACTCCAGCTCGCGCAGCGAGCCCGGCAGCCGCTGGGCGGCTTCTTCATACGCCCGGTTGGCTAAAGCCTGCGCCTGTTCCGCCAGCTCATCGCCTTTAATATGCGGATAAGCGGCAATGCTATACAGGTTCGAGGCATGCAGCCAGTGGCGGCCGCTCAGCAAAGGATCGGCTTCCTGCCCGGCCTTTTGCTGCCACTGCATGGCTTCTTTCGCCCACTCGAAGATCCAGTTGCCGCCGCGATAGCCGATGACGGTATCGAACAGCTCAGGATCGGTTCGTTCGGCCTCGCTCATCACAATGCGCGCTTGCACATCGAGGATCTCCTGCGGAGTTACGCCGCGCCAGATCCACATCAAACGGTTGATCAGACGGTACCAGTGATCGACGTGATTGCCGCTCAGCGCCGACTGCATCGCCTGGGGTTTTCCGGCAGAAAACCGACGCACCAGCGTAGAAGTTTCGGGATGTTTGAAGCGAGGTTTAAACAGCGTTTCGCTGAGGTTAGCCTGTGACATGTGCAGTCTCCGTCGTAGTGCCACTCCGGATATTGTAACCTGCTAAAGGATAAAAAAAACCACGCCCGGCAAGCCGGGCGTGGTAAATAGCACTGTCCTGAAGAATTAACGACCTGCGATAGGCGGTACAAACACCACGCCCATATCCCACGGCTGTTCAATCCAGGTATCCTGCGGAATATCCACAACGTAATCGTCCACCAGCGGGCGGCCTGCCGGCTTGGCGAAAATGGTGACAAAGTGCGCTTTGGGATACATTTCGCGGATCGCCACGGCGGTACCGCCGGTATCCACCAGATCGTCGATGACGATAAAGCCTTCGCCATCGCCTTCCGCACGTTTCAGCACTTTCAGCTCGCGCTGGTTATCATGGTCGTAGCTGGAGATGCATACGGTATCAACATGACGAATGCCCAGTTCACGCGCCAGTAAGGCTCCCGGTACCAGTCCGCCGCGGCTAACGGCAATAATGCCTTTCCATTGCTCAACCGGCAGCAGACGGCTGGCCAGTTTGCGGGCGTGAATCTGCAACATGTCCCAGGTGACGACGTATTTTTCGCTCATGTGAAGTGTCCCAGCCTGTGTAATACGGCTTAAATAATGTTCGAGGGGGAAAATGGTTGCGCGAGATTATAGAGATCTGACGCACTAAAAACCAGTGTTAAGCGGTTTGCGCAACGCTTTTTGCGTTGTTTACACTACCTGCGGCGGTGGAAAGTGGTATTCTCAACCCCATCGCGCAAGCCCGGGCTTGTTGTGTATTTTAACGCTAACCCTCGTCCTGCAACCGCTGTATGCAGGAGTCTGTAAGGAGACTTACCGTGTCTGAACTGTCTCAACTATCCCCGCAGCCGCTTTGGGATATTTTTGCCAAGATTTGCTCCATCCCGCACCCGTCCTATCACGAAGAACAGCTCGCCGAGCACATTATGGGTTGGGCAAAAGAAAAAGGCTTACATGCGGAACGCGACCAGGTTGGCAACATTCTGATTCGTAAAGGCGCGACTGCCGGTATGGAAAACCGTAAGCCGGTAGCGCTGCAGGCGCACCTCGATATGGTGCCGCAGAAAAATAACGACACCGTCCACGACTTCGTTAAAGATCCGATCCAGCCGTACATTGACGGCGAATGGGTGAAAGCGCGCGGCACCACGCTGGGCGCGGACAACGGTATCGGAATGGCGTCCGCACTGGCGGTACTGGCCGATGATAGCGTCGCTCACGGCCCGCTGGAAGTGCTGCTGACCATGACCGAAGAAGCCGGCATGGACGGCGCGTTCGGTCTGCAGGCCAACTGGCTACAGGCCGATATCCTGATCAACACCGACTCCGAAGAAGAAGGCGAAATCTACATGGGTTGCGCCGGCGGGATCGATTTCACCTCTAACCTGGCGCTGACCCGCGAAGCGATTCCCGCCGGGTTCCAGAGCTTTAAAGTCACCTTAAAAGGGCTGAAAGGCGGCCACTCCGGCGGTGATATTCACCTTGGTCTGGGTAACGCCAACAAGCTGCTGTCGCGCTTCCTCGCCGGCCACGCCGATGAGCTGGATCTGCGTCTGGTCGATTTCAACGGCGGCACGTTGCGCAACGCCATCCCGCGTGAAGCTTACGCTACTGTCGCCGTCGCCGCGGATAAAGCCGATGCGCTGAAAGCGCTGGTGAATACTTACCAGGCGCTGCTGAAAAACGAGCTGGAGGCCAAAGAGAAGAACCTGGTGGTGCTCGTGGAAGCGGTCGATAACGACAAAGCGGCGCTGACTCAGGCTTCCCGCGACACTTTCATCCGTCTGCTGAACGCCACGCCGAACGGGGTTATCCGCAACTCTGACGTGGCGAAAGGCGTAGTGGAAACTTCGCTGAACGTCGGCGTCGTCACCATGACCGATGACAACGTACAGATCCACTGCCTGATCCGCTCGCTGATCGACAGCGGCAAAGACTACGTGGTCAGCATGCTGGATTCTCTGGGTAAGCTGGCGGGGGCGAAAACCGAAGCCAAAGGCGCCTACCCTGGCTGGCAACCGGACGCCAATTCGCCGGTGATGCACCTGGTGCGCGAGACTTACCAGCGTCTGTTCAACAAGACGCCGAACATCCAGATCATTCACGCCGGTCTGGAATGCGGTCTGTTCAAAAAACCGTATCCGGAGATGGACATGGTCTCCATCGGGCCAACCATTACCGGTCCGCACTCCCCGGATGAGCAGGTCCATATCGAGAGCGTCGGTCAGTACTGGACGCTGCTGACCGAGCTGCTGAAAGCCATTCCGGCTAAATAAGCCCCACAACCGGCGGCGGCCCGCCGCCGGTTTTACCCCGCATCACCTTAGCGCCACGCGTTTTTCCATCCGGTAATTAATAAACCACTCCCCGCGCGCCGCCACCCGTTGCTCAGCCACCACCTTAAAACCATGAGCCGTAAAACAGGGCTTTGCGGTAATGCTGGCGTCCACCGTCAGGATTTGCGCTGGATACTGAACGCAGAGCGCCTCGATAAGCGCGCCGCCGATACCCTGGCGGGCACGATCCGGCGAGACGAACAGCAAATCGATATGCGTCCCGATGGCGGTGATAAAGCCAACCGGCTGGCTGTTGACCACGGCCACCAGGCCGATTGAGTCGGCCAGCTTTTGTCGCCAGCGCGTCTCATCCACCTGCGCCCAGGCCGCGATCTGCCCCGGGGTATAGTCCCGACTGGCGGTTTCCCGCACCGCGCGCAGAAAGATCTGGCAGAGCAGTGGCAAATCGCTGTCGCGGTAAGCAAGAATATGCATGGCTAAATCCCTAATAAAAGCTGCCTTTCCAGCTGCGGATCGAGCAACGTCACGTGGAGCCCAACCAGGCGCACGCCCCGTCCGCCGCGGCGCTCATCCCAGGCTTTGTGCGCGGTGGCGATCAGATCCTCTTTGTTCAGCCGCGGCCAGACGTGCTCCTGGGTGGTCAGCTGGAAATCATTGAATTTCAGTTTAATGCCCTGGCGGGCGATCAGCAGATCAGGTTTGACCTTCGCCAGTCGCCTCTCCAGCTCGGGATAGAGGTTTTCGATAATCGCTTCGCACTCCGGCCATTCATGTATATCTTCCGCTAAGGTGCGCTCCACGCCCACCGATTTACGCTGCCGATCGTTATGAATTTCCCGCTCATCAATCCCGTGGCTGCGCTCCCACAGAATACGCCCGAATTTACCGAAGCGCTTAAGCAGCATGGCCAGATCGCTGTTCTGCACATCGCCACAGGTTCGCAGGCCCATATTTTCCAGCTTCGCTGCCGATACCTTCCCGACGCCGGGTATTTTCGCCAGCGGCAGCGCCCGCACAAACTCTGCCACCTGATGGGGAGCGATAACGAACTGGCCGTTGGGTTTATTCATATCTGAAGCGATTTTAGCGAGAAACTTCACCGGCGCCACCCCCGCCGAGGCGGTGAGGCGCAGCTCCCGTTCGATGGTCTGGCGGATCTCCTGGGCTATCAGGGTGGCTGACCCGTGACAATGCTCGCTGTCGCTGACGTCAAGATAGGCTTCATCCAGCGACAGCGGCTCAATGCGCGAGGTATAGCGGGAGAAAATTTCGCGGATATGGTTCGAGGCTTCTTTGTAGGCATCAAAGCGGCCAGGAAGCAGCGTGAGGTGCGGGCACAGCTTGAGCGCCGTCGCCGTCGGCATGGCGCTGCGCACGCCAAACTTACGCGCAGGATAGTTCGCGGTACTAATCACGCCACGTTGTACCCGACTGCCGCCTATCGCGAGGGGAATATCGCGCAACGCTGGGTTGTCGCGCATCTCCACCGCCGCAAAGAAACAGTCCATATCGACATGGATAATTTTACGCATCGTCAGACTCAACACTGTATACCCATACAGCATAGCAAAAACAGATGCGAATTTTATGCTTTTTTTATTTCATCGGCTAAAAAAGCGGTTAAAACATAAAACTGCAATAAATTATGTTTATTTTCATTGAGTTAAAAGATAAATCAGGAAGATATAATCATGAAGAAAATACTTACCGCGCTTTGCCTGCTGGCCACCGCCGGCGCCTGGGCCGCTCCACAGCTGATAGCCCACCGCGGCGGCACCGGCGATGCGCCGGAAAATACCCTGCCGGCCATTAAGCTGGCGCTGGAGAATAACGCCGAAGCCATCTGGGTCACGGTGCAGTTAAGCCGCGACGGCGTACCGGTGCTCTACCGGTCAAGCGATCTTTCCGCATTGACCAATAGCGAGGGCAAAGTTTCCAGTTTGACCGCCGCCGAGCTGGCGAAAGTCGACGCCGGCTGGAAATGGGGGGATGACAGCCACCCGTGGCGTGGTAAGCAGGCCACCATTCCGACCTTGCAAAGCGTTTTACAGCAATGGCCGCACACTTTTTTCTATATCGATATCAAATCTCCGGATGCCGATCCGACCGTGATGGGCCAGCGCCTGCTTGAAGTGTTAAAAACCACCGATAGCCTCGATCGCGTGCGGGTCTATTCCACCGAAGACCGCTATATCGCCGCCCTGCCGCCAGCCATCCCTCGCTTTGTCACTCGCAGTGAAACCCGCACCAGGCTTGCCAATATTTCGCTCAGCCATCAGTGCCAGCCAGCGAGTCAACGCGATGGTGAGCAGTGGTATGGCCTGGAGCTGAAGCGCAAAGTCGAGGTGGTGGAGAAATTCACCCTTGGCGAAGGGATCTCCCCGGCGACGCTCACCTGGGATAAAGAGGCAATGGATTGCTTCCGCTCGCAGGATAAAGCGCACATTATCTTCTTCGGCATCAACAGTGCGGAAGACTACCGCATGGCGATAGAACTGGGCGCCGACGGGGTGATGGTGGATTCTCCGGCGCAGGCGAAAAGCTGGCAGTAAGGGAGTCAACGGCTAAAAAGGCCGCGAAAGCGGCCTCACATTGCTGGCATGTTGTTGCCGGGTGGCAGCTGGCGCCTTACCCGGCCTACAAAACCGAAGCAGCAGCCCCGGCAAGCGCAGCGCCGCCGGGCACGGAGCCGCTTTATGCCGGGTGGCGGCTGGCGCCTTACCCGGCCTACAAAACTGAAGCAGCAGGTCCGGCATGCGCAGCGCCGCCGGGCATTACAAAATACGCCGCTGCTGACGCTGCGCCTCGCGGGCGAGGCGCTTTTTACGCGCGTCGCACGGTTCCGGACAATCGCAGACTTTCTCCAGCCCCAGCGCGGAGATCCCACCGCAGCTGCCCTGGATGCTCTTGCGCTTCACCAGGTAGCCCAGCGACATGCCGAGGATCACCAGCGCAAAAATCACAAAGGTCGCGATAAATACCGTCAGCATCGTCAGCCTCCAAAGTCGTCGAGGAGAATATTCTCGTCCTCGACGCCCAGATCTTTGAGCATCTTAATTACCGCGGCGTTCATTACCGGCGGCCCACACATGTAGAACTCGCAGTCTTCCGGCGCCGGGTGATCGCGTAGATAGTTCTCGTACAGAACGTTATGGATAAAGCCGGTATGCCCGGTCCAGTTATCTTCCGGCAGCGGATCGGAGAGCGCGACGTGGAAGGTAAAGTTTGGATTGTCGCGCGCCAGCTGTTCAAACTCCTCATCGTAGAACATTTCGCGCAGCGAACGGGCGCCGTACCAGAAGCTGATTTTGCGCGTGCTGTGCAGGCGCTTGAGCTGGTCGAAAATATGCGAACGCATCGGCGCCATCCCGGCGCCGCCGCCGATAAACACCATCTCGGCGTCGGTTTCTTTAGCAAAGAACTCGCCAAACGGCCCGGAAATCGTCACCTTATCGCCCGGCTTCAGCGACCAGATATAGGATGACATGATCCCCGGCGGCGCATCCGGGACCTTCGGCGGCGGCGTCGCGATGCGCACGTTGAGCATAATGATGCCCTTCTCTTCCGGATAGTTAGCCATTGAGTAGGCGCGCAGGGTCGGCTCTTTCACCTCAGAGACATAGCGAAACAGGTTGAACTTATCCCAGTCTGAACGGTATTCATCGGGAACATCAAAATCTGCATAGGCTACTTTATGCGGCGGGCATTCAATCTGAATATAGCCCCCGGCGCGAAACGGCACCACCTCCCCCTCCGGGATCCGCAGCTTGAGCTCTTTAATGAAAGTGGCTTTGTTATCGTTAGAGATAACTTCACACTCCCATTTTTTGACGCCGAAAATCTCTTCCGGCAGTTCAATCTTCATGTTCTGCTTCACCGCCACCTGACAGGCCAGACGGCAACCGGCTTTGGCATCCCGCTTGGTAATATGCGAAAGCTCGGTCGGCAGGATATCCCCGCCGCCCTCTTTAACAGTTACCCGACACTGGCCGCAGGAGCCGCCGCCGCCGCAGGCGGAGGAGACGAAGATCCCGTTGCTGGACAGCGTGTTCAGCAGTTTGTCACCCGCCGGGGTGCGGATCTGTTTATCCGCTTCGTTATTGATCTCAATAACCACGTCGCCCGCGTTCACCAGCTTTGAGCGCGCTGCCAGGATAAGCCCCGACAGCACCAGCACAATCAGCGTGAACATCACGACGCCAAGAATAATTTCCATACTTATTCGCCCTTATAGCTGCACGCCGGAGAAGGACATAAAGCCCAGCGCCATTAGTCCGGTGGTGATAAAGGTGATCCCTAACCCGCGCAAACCGGCAGGCACGTTGGCGTACTTCATTTTTTCGCGGATCCCCGCCATCGCCACGATCGCCAGCATCCAGCCAATGCCGGAGCCGAAGCCGTAGACGATGGACTCCGGGAAGTTGTAATCGCGCTGCACCATGAACGAAACGCCGCCGAAAATCGCACAGTTAACCGCAATCAGCGGCAGGAAGATGCCCAGCGCGTTGTACAGTGCCGGAAAATACTTATCGAGGATCATCTCGAGGATCTGCACCAGCGCGGCGATCACTCCGATAAAGGTGATGAAGTTAAGAAAGCTGAGATCCACCCCCTCAACCAGCGCGCCGTCGCGCAGCACCAGGTTATAGACCAGGTTATTGATTGGCACGGCAAGCCCCAGCACTACCGTCACCGCGACGCCGAGGCCGAAGGCGGTGGAGACCTTTTTCGACACCGCAAGAAAGGTGCACATCCCGAGGAAGAAGGCCAGCGCCATGTTCTCAACGAACACCGCGCGGACAAACAGGCTGATGTAATGAGCCATCACCGATTACTCCTTTTCCTGCTGCTCAGGCTTCCAGCTACGCAGGGCCCAGATCAGCAAACCGATAATGAAGAACGCGCTCGGCGCCAGCAGGAACAGGCCGTTCGGCTGATACCAGCCGCCGTTCTGCACCGTTTCCAGCACCGTGATACCGAACAGCTTGCCGCTACCGATAAGCTCGCGCAGGAAGCCGACGATAATCAGGATCGCGCCATAGCCGAGACCGTTGCCAATACCATCCATAAAGCTCGCCAGCGGCGGCGACTTCATGGCGTAGGCTTCGGCGCGGCCCATCACGATGCAGTTGGTGATGATAAGCCCGACGAATACCGACAGCTGTTTGGAGGTCTCATAGGCGAAAGCCCGCAGCAGCTGATCCACCACGATCACCAGCGAGGCGATGATCGCCATCTGCACGATGATGCGCACGCTATTGGGAATATGGTGGCGGATCATCGAGATAAACATGCTGGAGAACGCCGTCACCAGGGTCACCGCAATGGTCATCACGAAGGCGGTTTCCAGTTTGGTGGTTACCGCCAGTGCGGAGCAGACGCCCAGCACCTGCAGGGCGATGGGGTTATTGGCGATGAGCGGCCCCACCAGCACGCGCTTCACCTCTTTCATATCGCTCTGTTCAGCCATTATTCAGCTCTCCCTCACGAACCTTTTTCAGGAACGGACCAAAGCCCAGTTCGCCCATCCAGAAATCAAAGCTATGCTGTACGCCATTGGACGTCAGCGTGGCGCCGGATAAACCGTCAACCGCGTGGAGATCGCCTGCGCGCGCGCCGCCTTTCACCACCTTCAGCGCCGGCATGCCGTTGTCATCCAGCACCTGCTTGCCGACAAACTGCTGGCGCCAGTTCGGGTTTTCCACCTCGCCGCCCAGCCCCGGCGTTTCGCCCTGATCGTAGTAAGTAATGCCTTTTACCGTGCGGCCATCGACGTCCAGCGCCACGAAGGCATACATCATCGACCACAGGCCGTTGCCATAAATGGGCAGCACCACCTGCTCAATCTTCTGCTGCGCGTCGCGCACCAGGTAAATTTCCGCCAGATTACTGCGTCGCTTTATACCAGCCGGATCCTGACTGGCATCCAGGGCCATACTCTGCTGCGGATCCTTCAGCGCCTGAGCCTGATTAAATTTACCCGGGTCTTTCTCCAGCAGTTCTCCGGTGGCCAGATTCACCAGTCGCGGGGTAATGCGCGCCGCGAAGGTGTCCGCTACCGCATCCGCATCCATACCGGGGTGCATCAGCCCTGACACTGCCAGGATATTGCGCTGCTTATCCAACGCCCGCTGCGCCTGCTGGCGGGATTTCAGCCCCACGGCCGAGCCCGCCACCACGATGGAGCAGACCAGACAAAGCACCAGCACCACCAGCAGCGTTTTGCCGATGCTATCGTTACTTTTCTTCTCAGCCACGCGACTTCCTCCGCTTAATATTGGCCTGCACCACCAGATAATCGAACAGCGGTGCGAAGAGGTTGGCGAAGAGGATCGCCAGCATCATCCCTTCCGGATAAGCCGGGTTCACCACGCGGATCAGCACGCACATCACGCCGATCAGCACGCCGTAACTCCATTTCCCTTTATCGGTAAACGAGGCGGATACCGGGTCCGTCGCCATAAACATCATCCCGAAGGCGAAACCGCCGAGCACCAGATGCCAGTACCATGGCATAGCGAACATCGGGTTGGTGTCGGAGCCGATAACGTTAAACAGGGTGGCGGTGGCGATCATGCCGATCATTACCCCGGCGACGATGCGCCAGGACGCGACGCGGCCAAAGAGGATGATCGCCCCGCCGATGAAGATCATCAGCGTTGACACTTCGCCAATTGAGCCGGGAATATTGCCGAGGAAGGCGTCCATCCAGCTCACCGGCACGCCAGTCGCCACGTTCACCAGCGCTTCACCGCCGCCGCTGGCCCACTGGGAGAGCGGCGTGGCGCCGGAGAAACCGTCCGCCGCGGTCCATACGAGATCGCCGGAAATCTGCGCCGGATAGGCGAAGAACAGGAACGCGCGCCCCGCCAGCGCCGGGTTGAGGAAGTTGCGCCCGGTGCCGCCGAAAATCTCTTTGGCGATCACCACGCCGAAGGAGATCCCCAGCGCCGCCTGCCACAGCGGCAGCGTGGGCGGCACAATCAACGCGAAGAGAATAGAGGTAACGAAAAAACCTTCGTTAATCTCATGCTTGCGCACAATCGCGAACAGCACCTCCCAGAAGCCGCCGACGATAAAGACGGTGAGGTAGATAGGCAGGAAAAATACCGCGCCCAGGGTCATCATGCTCAGCCAGCCGGCGTCGGCACTGAAGCTGACGCCTAACCACTGGGCGACGCTGTAGTGCCAGTTGTTGGCGATCGCCTGCTGCAGCTGTTCGGCGCCGTATAGCTTGTGCAGCGCCGGAATGGTCTGCAGCCCAACGTTGTACATGCCCCAGAACATCGCCGGGAATACGGCAAACCACACGAGGATCATCATCCGCTTCAGGTCGATGGCGTCGCGCACGTGCGCCGCGCTGCGGGTTACCTGGCCCGGCGTGTAGAAGATGGTCGCCGCCGCCTCATACAGCGGGTAATATTTTTCCAGCTTGCCGCCATGCGTGAAATGCGGCTCAAGTTTCTCAATCAGGTGCTTTAAGCCCATCTCTTATCCTTCCTGCTCAATCCGGGTTAACACGCTGCGCAGCGCCGGGCCATATTCATACTTTCCAGGGCAAACATAGGTGCACAGCGCCAGATCTTCTTCATCCAGCTCCAGACAGCCCAGCGCCTGAGCGCTGTCGGTGTCTCCGGCCAGCAGATCGCGCAGCAGTATGGTCGGCAGGATATCCAGAGGCATCACCCGCTCGTAGTTGCCGATCGGCACCATCGCCCGCTCGCCGCCGTTGGTATCGGTGGAAAAATGAAAGCGCTTGCGCTTGAAGAAATGGCCCAGCGTGGTGCGGGTAATCGAGAATTTCTCTTTGCCCGGCATCACCCAGCCGAAGAGCTCTTTTTCCCGCCCTTCTTTGACCACGCTCACCTGCAGATGGAAGCGCCCCAGGAAGGCGTGAGGGCCATGGGCGCGGGCGCCGCTAAGCACCGAGCCGGAAATGACCCTGTTTTCCCCCTCCTGCAGCTCACCTGCCAGCAGATCCTCCAGGCTGGCGCCGAGCGTCGTTTTGACCAGCCGCGGAGATGTTACCTGCGGGCCGCCGAGCGCAATTATCCGTTCGCAGTAGAGCTCCCCGTCGAGGAAAAGCTTACCAATGGCGATCGCGTCCTGATAATTGAGGTGCCAGACCTGCTTATTCAGGCTCACCGGCTCCAGAAAGTGAATATGCGTTCCCGGCAGCCCCGCCGGGTGCGGCCCGCTGAACTGATTGAAACAAACCTGGCCGAGAGGATGACCGCCCAGCTTGCCGCCGCTGGGCTGGCAGACGTGCACTTTCCCGTCGGTCAAGCGCGTGAGCACGGTAAGACCGGCGTCGAAGGCGGCACGTTCGGCCAGAATAATCGGCTGCGGCTCCGCCGCCAGCGGATTGGTGTCCATGGCGTTAACAAAGATAGCGGCGGGCGTGCTCCCCGGGAGCGGCGTTTTGCTGAACGGTCGGGTACGCAGCGCCGTCCATTGGCCCGACGCCAGCAGCTGCTGCTGTACGGTGTCGCGCGGCAGTTCGGCCAGCGCGTCCGCGGCGTAACGGGTAAACGCCACCGCGTCATTGCCCTCGATATCAATCACCACCGACTGCAACACGCGCCGTTCGCCGCGGTGGATCGCGCTGACGATCCCGCTCGCCGGGGCGGTAAAGCAGACGCCAGGGATCTTTTTATCTTCGAACAGGATCTGACCTTTTTTGACCCGATCGCCTTCTTTAACCGCCATCGCGGGGCGCATGCCAACGTACTCTTCGCCGAGTAGCGCGACGCGCTTCACCGCTGGCGCGGGAGAAATCTGCTGTAATGGCATGCCAGCTATGGGCAAATCCAGCCCTTTCGTGATTTTAATCATATCGTTAGCAGGTATCCGTAACCTCAACCCCGACGCAGGTCAGGGCCAGCTTATTGACAGAATGGCAGAGAAGAAAGGGCGAAACGGCGCCAGTAGCGCTCAGGACGGAAGAGAAGCATCCTTTCTTACTCTGATGATGAACCGGCGCAAGTGTAACATTTCGTGAGCGGCGGCTGTAGCGCAAGGGGCGATAAGTGCTTCTAAAATGCGAGCTATTGCGCAAAGTTCTCACTGTGTTTTCGTCGCTGGCAGGGTATAAAGTGAGGCTGATTTGTAAACGCCGCCACGTCGCCCTTGCGAAAAAATGCCGTGATGCTAATGTGAGCGCTCTAAATCCAGAAAACTCTGATTTCGGGTCTCTCTTGCCGTCCTGGCAATGTGGCTATTTTGTTTTATCAAGGAACAAGCAGTATGCGCAAAATCGCATTATTTATTGCGATGCTTCTGTTGCCGTGCGTGTCATTTGCCGGGCTGCTCAGCAGCAACAGCCCGACAACGCCGGTAAGCAAAGAATATAAGCAGCAATTAATGGGTTCACCGGTTTACATTGAGATCTTTAAAGAAGAGCGCATGCTCGACCTTTACGTCAAAATGGGTGAGACCTACCAGCTCCTCGACAGCTACCGGATCTGCAACTACTCCGGTGGCCTCGGTCCGAAACAGCGCCAGGGCGATTTCAAGAGTCCGGAAGGGTTCTATAACGTCACCCGCAGCCAGCTCAAACCCGACAGCCGCTTCTATAAAGCGATTAACATCGGCTTCCCGAACGCCTACGATCGCGCCCATGGTTATGAAGGGAAATACCTGATGATCCACGGCGACTGCGTCTCAGTCGGCTGCTACGCCATGACCGACAGCGGTATCGATGAGATCTTCCAGTTCGTGACCGGCGCCTTAGTCTTCGGCCAGCCAAGCGTGCAGGTGAGTATCTATCCGTTCCGCATGACCAACGCCAACATGGAACGCCACAAATACTCCTACTACGCGGATTTCTGGAAACAGCTCAAGCCAGGCTATGACTATTTCCAGCAGACCCACAAACCGCCGGTCGTATCAGTGACCGACGGCCGCTATGTGGTGAGCAAGCCGCTCAGCCACGAGGTTGTCCAGCCGCAGCTGGCCTCAAACTACACGCTCCCCGAGACAAAATAACGCCCACTCGCCTGGCATGATCTTATGCCAGGTTTCATTGGCCGTCAGCGGCTGCGTGGCGATAACCGTGACCACATCGTTGGGTGTGGTCTCGCGTTGAAAGTCGATCTCCACATCCTGGTCCAGCAGTTTTGCCACGCCGAACGGCGCTCGCCGGGTTATCCAGTGCAGATTGGTCGAGCAGAACGCCATTACGTAGCGCCCGTCCGACAGCAGCATGTTGAACACCCCTTTCTCACGTAGTTCACCCGCGAGGGTGGCGATATACTTGAAAACGCCCAGCATATTGCCCGGCGTGCGCGGATAGCGCTCGGTTAAACGGTGCAGCAGCCAGCAAAACGCTTTTTCACTGTCGGTTTCACCTACCGGATGAAAATTACCGGTTTTCAGCGACTTATAGCCTTTTAGCTGCCCATTGTGCGCATAGGTCCAGTTGCGCCCCCACAGTTCGCGGGTGAAGGGATGGGTGTTCTCCAGGGCCACCCTCCCGCGGTTGGCCTGACGAATATGGGCGACGACGGAACAGGACTTAATGGGGTAATCCTGAACCAGTTTCGCGATCGGCGACTGAAAGCTCGGCTGGGGATCCTTGAATGTGCGACAGCCTTTACCTTCATAGAAGGTGATGCCCCAGCCGTCTTTATGCGGCCCCGTCCCGCCGCCGCGCTGCACCAGCCCGGTAAAGCTAAAACAGATATCGGTTGGCACATTGGCGCTCATCCCGAGCAGTTCGCACATAGATCACCTCACCCTCACAAATCACGACGGCGCCGGAGCGAGGCCACCGTCAACAGTACACACTCACCTGCCTGTTAGCCTTTCGCCATCTCTTTTTCGATCAGCATAATCAGAATGTGGATCACTTTGATATGGATCTCCTGGATGCGGTCGGCGTAGCCAAAGTGCGGCACGCGAATTTCAACATCAGCGCTACCGGCCATTTTACCGCCGTCTTTACCGGTCAGGGTGATCACTTTCATCCCCTGCGCCCGCGCGGCCTCAATGGCCTTAATCACGTTGCCGGAGTTGCCAGACGTGGAGATACCGAGCAGCACATCGCCTGCGCGGCCAACGGATTCAACGTAGCGGGAGAACACATACTCATAGCCAAAATCATTGCTCACGCAGGAGAGGTGGCTGACGTCGGAGATCGCGATGGCCGGGTAACCCGGGCGGTTTTCGCGATAACGTCCGGTCAGCTCTTCCGCAAAATGCATCGCATCGCAATGGGAACCGCCGTTACCGCAGGACAGCACTTTCCCACCCGCCTTAAAGCTATCCGCCAGCAGGACAGCGGCACGCTGGATAGCATGGATATTGGCTTCGTCCTGCAGAAAGTTAGCCAGCGTTTCCGCGGCTTCGTTCAGTTCGTTACGAATAAGATCCTGGTACATGAGGATAATCCTTCAGTATGAGTGGAATAACCCCGGCAGTGTACCGGATAGCCGTCGAAGCGAGAAGCAGCAGGCAGCGTTATCCCTCGCTCTTTTGATTTTATGTGCCGCTTTTGCATACAACAATGTGAGCAAGGTTGTAATTATTTTGTAAACACATTGCTAAATAAAAACGCATGCACTACAACCAATACATCACAAGTGGTCAGACCTCCTACAAGCTCAGGGAGCATTTCTCTATGATGATTTTGAGTATTGTTGCAACCGTCGTTTTACTCGGCGCGCTCTTCTATCACCGGGTCAGCCTGCTGCTCAGCAGCGTGATTTTGCTCGCCTGGACCGCGGCGCTCGGCGCGGCCGGAGTGTGGAATATCTGGCTGCTGCTGCCGCTGGCGATCATACTGTTGCCGTTTAACTTTGCGCCTATGCGTAAATCCATGATTTCCGCACCGGCGTTTCGCACATTCCGCAAGGTGATGCCGCCGATGTCGCGCACGGAAAAAGAAGCCATCGACGCCGGCACTACCTGGTGGGAAGGCGATCTGTTTCGCGGCAATCCTGACTGGCAAAAGTTACATAACTATCCGCAGCCGCGGCTGACCGCCGAAGAGCAAGCTTTCCTCGACGGCCCAGTTGAAGAAGCCTGCCGGATGGCTAACGACTTCGCCATCACCCACGAAATGGCCGATTTGCCGCCGGAGCTGTGGGCCTATCTGAAAGAGCACCGCTTCTTCGCGATGATCATTAAGAAAGAGTATGGCGGACTTGAGTTCTCCGCTTACGCTCAGGCACGAGTACTGCAGAAACTCTCTGGCGTCTCCGGCATCCTGGCGATCACCGTCGGCGTCCCGAACTCGCTGGGCCCGGGCGAACTGCTGCAGCATTACGGTACCGAAGAACAGAAGAATCATTATCTGCCGCGTCTGGCACGCGGCCTGGAAATCCCTTGCTTCGCTCTCACCAGCCCGGAAGCGGGCTCTGACGCCGGCGCCATCCCGGATACCGGCGTGGTGTGCATGGGCGACTGGCAGGGTCAACAGGTGCTGGGGATGCGCCTGACCTGGAACAAACGTTATATCACGCTGGCGCCTATCGCCACCGTGCTGGGGCTGGCTTTCAAACTCTCTGACCCGGATCGTTTGCTGGGCGGAGAAGAAGAGCTGGGTATCACCTGCGCGCTGATCCCCACCTCCACCCCGGGCGTGGAAATCGGCCGTCGCCACTTCCCGCTGAACGTGCCGTTCCAGAACGGTCCAACCCGCGGCAAAGATATCTTCGTGCCTATCGATTACATCATCGGCGGCCCAAGCATGGCCGGTCAGGGCTGGCGCATGCTGGTTGAATGTCTATCGGTCGGCCGCGGTATTACTCTGCCGTCCAACGCCACCGGTGGTCTGAAATCCGTTGCCATGGCGACTGGCGCTTACGCCCATATTCGCCGCCAGTTCAAAATCTCCATCGGCAAAATGGAAGGGATTGAAGAGGCGCTGGCGCGTATCGCCGGTAACGCCTATGTGATGGACGCTGCGGCGTCGCTGATCACCTACGGCATCATGCTCGGCGAGAAACCTGCAGTGCTGTCCGCTATCGTGAAATATCACTGCACCCACCGCGGCCAGCGCTCCATTATCGACGCGATGGATATTACCGGCGGGAAAGGCATTATGCTGGGCGAAGGCAACTTCCTCGCCCGGGCCTATCAGGGCGCGCCTATCGCCATCACCGTGGAAGGCGCAAACATTTTGACCCGCAGCATGATGATCTTCGGTCAGGGGGCGATTCGCTGCCATCCGTACGTACTGGAGGAGATGGCCGCCGCGCAGAATAATGACCTGAACGCCTATGACAAGCTGCTGTTCAAACACATCGGCCATGTCGGCAGTAATAAAGTGCGGAGTTTCTGGCTGGGCCTGACCGGCGGGCGCACCAGCAGCGCGCCGACTCGTGACGCCACCCGTCGCTACTATCAGCAAATGAATCGTCTGAGCGCCAACCTGGCACTGCTGTCAGACGTCTCAATGGCGGTGCTCGGCGGCAGCCTCAAGCGACGCGAACGTATCTCCGCCCGTCTGGGGGATGTGTTAAGCCAGCTGTACCTGGCCTCGGCGGTGCTGAAACGCTATGACGATGAAGGACGCAATGAAGCCGATCTGCCGCTGGTTCACTGGGGGGTACAGGACGCGCTGCACCAGGCCGAGCAAGCCATTGACGATCTGTTGGACAATTTCCCGAACCGTCTGGTGGCAGGCGTAATGCGCCTGGTCATCTTCCCGACCGGCCGTCATCATCATGCGCCGTCGGATAGGCTGGACCACCAGGTCGCCAAAATTCTGCAGGTGCCCAGCGCCACGCGCTCCCGCATCGGTCGCGGTCAGTATCTGACGCCGAGCGAGCATAACCCGGTAGGCCTGCTGGAAGAGGCCCTGCTGGAAGTGATGGCGGCCGATCCTATCCACCAGCGGATCTGCAAAGAGTTGGGTAAAAATCTGCCGTTCACCCGTCTGGATGAGCTGGCCCACAACGCGCTGGCCAAAGGATTAATCAGTCAGGATGAGGCCGCCATTCTTACCCGTGCAGAGCATAGCCGTCTGCGCAGCATTAACGTCGACGACTTTGCGCCAGAGGAGCTGGCGACAAAGCCGGTAAAGCTGCCGGAAAAAGTTCGTAAAGTTGAAGCTGCATAATAAAACCACTACCACATCACACGCCGGGCGGGGAACTTTCCCCGCCTTTTTTTCGCCCTCTCCTCCCCTTTCGTTTCCATCAGTAGCATTTTTTTAACAAAATATTCCGCGGACCGCCGCGCGGCTGATATGGTGTTACAGTTAACCTAACCCCCTCATGAGAATGGAGTTGACCATTGTGCCTGGCCTGAAAATTTCGCTGTTGCAACAACCGCTGGTCTGGATGGACGGCCCTGCCAACCTGCGCCATTTTGATCGCCAACTGGAAGGAATCACCGGGCGCGATGTGATTGTTTTACCAGAGATGTTTACCACCGGCTTTGCCATGGAAGCGGCAAAACAGTCTTTACCCGAGGCCGACGTGGTGGAGTGGATGCATGCCCGGGCTGCGCAATCCCAGGCGCTGATTGCCGGCAGCGCTGCGCTGCAAACTGAACACGGCGCTGTTAACCGCTTCCTGCTGGTCGAGCCTGACGGTACGGTGCACCATTATGATAAACGGCACCTGTTCCGTATGGCCGATGAACATCATCACTATGAGGCCGGAAACCAGCGCGTGGTCTTTGAATGGCGTGGATGGCGGATCCTGCCGCTGGTCTGTTACGACCTGCGCTTTCCGGTATGGTCGCGTAATCAGAACGACTATGATTTGGCGCTGTATGTCGCCAACTGGCCGGCGCCGCGCTCGCTGCACTGGCAGTCGCTGCTGATCGCCCGCGCGATTGAAAACCAGGCCTATGTCGCCGGCTGTAACCGGGTTGGCACTGACGGCAACGGCCATCATTACCGCGGCGATAGTCGGATTATCAATCCCCAGGGGGAGATTATCGCCACCGCCGATCCGCATCAGGCCACTCGTCTTGATGCCGAGCTGTCGCTGAGCGCCCTTCAGGAATATCGTGAAAAATTCCCCGCCTGGCGCGATGCCGATCCTTTCACGATCGGCTAATCACCCTTCGGGAGCCGCTGCGCTCCCTTTTTATTCCACCACGATCCGCACAGCACAGTAGACCAATAACGCTGCCAGCATCCAGTTCAGTTGCCGCCCGTACAGCAAAAACAGGCGCTGAAACAGATGCCCCGCCAGCGCCCAGCACAGATTTCCCAGCGCGCCAATCGCCGCCAGCAGCAGACTCACGCTGATAAGCCAAACAGGCTCGCGAGTAACGGGCAGAACAAAGGTAGAAAGCGCGGTGATGCCATACAGAATAATTTTAACGTTGACGAACTGTAGCCCCAGACTCGCCCAAAAGCCTACCGGTTCTACACTCGGCGTCCCTGTCGCCGGTTTGCTTTTGGCAATCTGCCAGGCCAGCCACAGGATGTACGCCGCGCCAATCCATCCCAATACCAGGGTAAAGCGTGGGTCGAGTTCAACCAGCGAAAAGGTTAAAGCCGCGCAAATCAACATAGTGATAATAAACCCGACGCTCATCCCGGCCAGCACCCGCAGGCTGCGGCGTAGACCATGGGAGGTGACGCTGCTCAGCGCCAGGATATTGTTGGGCCCGGGTGTCAGGGCGGTGATCAAAGTGTAAGTTAAAAAGGCGCTTATCAGGGTAGGTGTCACGGGTTTTCTCCTCTTGTCTGGCAGACACTACCCGAAGCTGATAATTTAAAAAAATGAATATTTTTTCATTCTCGCTTCGATAATATCGATACAAAGAGGAAATATGGATCTGCGACGCTTCATCACCTTCAAAACTGTTGTCGAAGAAGGTTCCTTTCTGCGCGCGGCGCAGAAACTATGCTGCACTCAGTCCACCGTGACTTTTCATATCCAGCAGCTGGAGCAGGAGCTTGCCATCCCGCTGTTTGAGAAAATCGGCCGGCGGATGTGTCTCACCGCCGCCGGTAAGAAGGTCCTGCCGCATGTCTACGACCTGACTAAAGTGATGGCCTCGATTCGTCAGGCGGCACGCCAGGACGATGAGCCCGGCGGCGAACTTCGCGTCGCCACTGGCGAAACGCTGCTGGCGTATAAAATGCCGCGGGTGCTGCAGCGTTTTAAGCAACGCGCTCCGAAAGTGCGCCTGTCGCTGCAGTCGCTCAACTGCTACAGCATCCGCGATGCGCTGCTTGCCGACGAGGTCGATTTGGGGGTGTTTTACCGGGTGGGTAACGATGACGCGCTCACGATAATGGAGCTTGGCCAGCAGTCGCTGGCGCTGGTCGCATCGGTCGAGCAGGCGCCGGTAGACTTCATGCGCCCGCGGCAGCATATCCCGCTGAGCTTTATCATCAACGAACCCCAGTGCGTGTTCCGGCAGATTTTTGAAAGCACCCTGCGCCAGCGCGAAATTACTCTGGAGAACACCATTGAGCTGTGGAGTATTGAGAGTATCAAGCAGTGCGTGGCGGGAAATCTGGGAGTGAGTTTTCTGCCACGCTTTGCGGTGGAGGACGAGCTCAAGCGCGGGACGCTGGTTGAGCTGCCATTCAGCGAGACGCCGTTGACGATCCATGCGCTCTGCGCCCACCATGCCGGGAAGGCTATCAGTCCGGCGATGCGGGTATTTATGCAGTGCATGCAGGAGGAACAAGAGGCGCGCTGAAATTCGGCGACGAAAACGACGAAAGCCTGAATCATTGCTGACTCAGGCTTTCTGAATAGTGGCGGAACGGACGGGACTCGAACCCGCGACCCCCTGCGTGACAGGCAGGTATTCTAACCGACTGAACTACCGCTCCGCGTTGTTGTTCCGTTTGGAACGAGGCGAATATTACGGATTCCCCTCTACCCCGTCAACGCTTTTTCTACCATTTTGAATCGTTTGCTGCAAAAATCACCCAACCGCCTATTTTTAATTCATTTTAGTGGCTATCAGGCACGCCACAGGCAGCTTCCGCCTTTCTTTTGTACCAGGTCGAGGCGGGATTCATGGTTCGCCAGTTCTTCATCTGAGGCATAAACCACGCGTAACTGACTGCCGGCGCGGACGACGCGCTGAATTCCCATCTCTCCCGCCTGCTGCTGGCTTTCGCCTTCCATAGAGAACGCCATCGAAGTCTGGCCGCCGGTCATCATCAAATAGACATCGGCAAGGATCTGGGCATCGAGCAACGCCCCGTGCAGCGTACGCTTGCTGTTGTCTATTTCGTAACGCGAACATAGCGCATCGAGGCTGTTGCGCTTGCCTGGAAACATTTTCCGCGCCAGCGCCAAACTGTCGGTGATTTTACAAAAGGTCTCGGTTTTTCCGATGCCGCGGTTTAGCTTACTGAATTCATAATCCATAAAGCCGATATCGAACGAGGCGTTATGGATCACCAGCTCCGCGCCGCGGATGTAATCCATAAACTCATCAGCCACGTCGGCAAAGGTAGGTTTATCCAGCAGGAACTCATCGGCGATCCCGTGTACGCCGAATGCTTCAGGATCCACCAGCCGATCGGGCTTCAGATAGACGTGAAAATTGTTACCGGTCAGGCGGCGGTTGATCACCTCCACGGCGCCGATCTCAATGATCTTGTGTCCTTCGTAGTGTGCCCCGATCTGGTTCATACCGGTGGTTTCGGTATCGAGAACAATCTGGCGCGTAATTGCAGTGCTCATAGCGGTCATTTATGTCAGACTTATCGTTTACAAATCGATTTCAATTACAGGAAGTCTACCAGAGATGCTCAAACAGGTAGAAATTTTCACCGACGGCTCTTGCCTGGGTAATCCAGGACCTGGCGGCTACGGCGCCATCATGCGCTACCGCCAGCACGAAAAAACCTTCAGCGCTGGCTACCGTCTGACCACCAATAACCGCATGGAACTAATGGCGGCAATTGTTGCCCTGGAAGCGTTAAAAGAGCATTGCGAAGTGGTGCTCAGCACTGACAGCCAGTATGTTCGTCAGGGGATCACCCAGTGGATCCACAACTGGAAAAAGCGCGGCTGGAAAACGGCAGAGAAAAAGCCGGTGAAAAATGTCGACCTCTGGCAGCGGCTGGACGCCGCGCTTGGCCAGCATAAAATTAAATGGGAATGGGTAAAGGGCCACGCCGGCCATCCTGAAAATGAACGCTGCGACGAGCTGGCGCGCGCGGCGGCCTCCCACCCCACACTGGACGATGTCGGCTACCTGCCTGAGAGTTAATTCTGCCCTTTGCGCCACTGCCGGGTGGCGCCCACCGCCGGCCGCAGCTGAGTTTTCGCTTTGCCGGATTTCATCGGATTGAGCGTCAGCGGAATGGTCCGTTTGCGGGCGACAATCAATTGCAAACAGCCCAGCGCCGGCAGATGGGTGCTCAACAATTTGCCGCCATGGCGCGACCAGGGCAAAACCTGGTAACGTCCATAGTGCAGCACTTCAAAGTTGAGCAGCGCCAGCCAGTCCAGCTGGCGCATCAGCGTAAACATACGGCTATTATAAGGCGTTCCTTTGCGCAGGACCGGCACCAGCTTACGCAACCCCATCAGGCTGACCGGATTAAACCCGGTCAGGATCATCCAGCCATCATCGATCAGTACACGATCGGCTTCCCGCAGCAGACGATGCGGATCGCTACACCACGGCAGGGTGTGCGCCAGCAGGCAGGCGTCAACGGACTTTTCGGCAAAGGGTAAATGCAGCGGGTCAGCCCGGACCTGCATTGGATTTCCCGCCAGCGAGACATTCACCTGGTGCGAGATGGCGCAAGCTTCGGTATTGATTTCCGCGCTCAGATTGCCAATCTTAAGCAGATGAAAGCCATATAATTTAGCCAGCCACGGTTTCATCTGCTGCTCCAGCGTTTCGCGATAGTATTCGCCCCACGGCATACTGGACCAATGCTCAGGCGCTGTCACTGTGTGAGGTATCCTTGCCGGCTTCATTGCCACCTTCCGCTACGCTTTAGAGGTAATTTATGAATCTTATCAGTATTCCCGCGTTTCAGGACAACTACATCTGGGTTCTCAGTGAGAATAACGGCCGCTGCATCATCGTAGATCCAGGCGAAGCCGCGCCGGTTCTGGCAGCCATCGAGGAAAACCAGTGGCAGCCCGAGGCTATTTTATTGACCCATCATCATCAGGATCACGTCGGCGGCGTAAAACAATTACGTGAAAAATTCCCTTCTATAGTGGTTTACGGGCCGGCGGAAACCCAGGATAAAGGCGTCACTCAGGTGGTAGGCGATGGCGATCGGCTGTCAATTCTCGGGCACGATTTTTCCATTTTCTCTACGCCAGGTCACACATTAGGACATATCTGTTACTACAGCGAACCTTATCTGTTCTGTGGCGATACGATGTTTTCCGGCGGCTGTGGAAGGCTGTTCGAAGGTACAGCAGAGCAGATGTATCAATCATTTATGAAAATTAACGCCCTTCCTGAAGAAACCCTCATATGTTGCGCACATGAATATACGTTAGCGAATATGAAGTTTGCATTGAGTATCCTGCCAGATGATAGGGACATAAACGATTACTATCATAAAGTTAATGAGTTACGTGCAAAAAAACAAAAAACACTACCCGTAACTCTGAAAAATGAGCGGCGTATAAATTTATTTTTACGCGTAAATGATATTGATTTAATTGATAAAATTAACAAAGAAACAAATTTGCAACACTCTGTGGCGCGATTTGCATGGTTAAGGTCAAAGAAAGATGACTTCTGATATTTAATTCTTGTCATCGGCCAACTTCGCCGTTATCCTTGGTCGTCTTTTAAGCAACTATTGACACACACATGAAGGCACGAGCGATATTACTCGCCTCTGTCCTGCTGGTGGGGTGCCAGGCGTCTAAGCACGATGGCACCGTCGAACAGCGAGCACAGAGCCTTTCTGCGGCTGGTCAAGGGGAAGCAGGCAAGTTCACAAGTCAAGCGCGCTGGTTAGATGATGGAACCTTCTACGCGCAAGACCAGGATCTGTGGACTTCCATAGGCGACGAGCTAAAGATGGGAATACCGGATAATCCCCGGATTCGCGAACAGAAACAGAAGTACTTAAGAAATAAGAGCTATCTCCACGATGTAACTTTACGGGCAGAGCCGTATATGTACTGGATAGCCGGGCAGGTTAAGAAACGTAACATGCCAATGGAACTGGTATTACTACCCATAGTGGAGAGCGCTTTTGACCCACACGCGACGTCTGGCGCCAATGCCGCAGGCATTTGGCAGATCATTCCGAGCACAGGGCGCAATTATGGTTTAAAACAGACCCGCAGTTACGATGCGCGTCGTGATGTCGTCGCATCTACTACCGCGGCGCTGGACATGATGCAACGTCTGAACAAAATGTTCGACGGCGACTGGTTGTTAACGGTCGCAGCCTATAACAGCGGCGAAGGCCGGGTCATGAAGGCAGTAAAAGCGAACCGTTCGCGTGGCAAACCCACCGATTTCTGGTCGCTGTCTCTGCCGCATGAAACGAAAATCTACGTCCCGAAAATGCTGGCATTGAGCGACATTCTCAAAAACAGCAAACGTTACGGCGTAAAGCTGCCTACGGCTGATGAAAGCCGTGCGCTGGCGCGCGTTCGCCTCGACAGTCCGGTTGATATTTCTCAGCTCGCGGACATGGCCGGTATGCCGGTCAGCAAGCTGAAGACGTTCAATGCGGGCGTAAAAGGGTCAACGCTGGGCGCGAGCGGGCCAAAGTACGTCATGGTGCCGCAGAAGCACGCCGCACAGCTGCGTGAATCGCTGGCCTCTGGCGACATTGCCGCCGTGCAGCCGACGCAGCTCGCAGACAATACGCCGCTGACCAGCCGTAGCTATAAGGTGCGTTCCGGCGACACCATTTCCGGGATAGCTTCCCGTCTTGGTGTGACGACCCGCGATCTGCAGCAGTGGAATAACCTGCGCGGCTCTGGATTAAAGGTTGGGCAGAATCTGGTTATTGGCGCAGGCAGCAGCGCCCAGCGTCTGGCGAACAACAGCGATAGCATCACCTATCGCGTTCGTAAAGGCGATTCGCTGTCGAGCATCGCCAAACGTCACGGCGTTAATATTCGCGACGTGATGCGCTGGAACAGCGATACCGACAACCTGCGCCCAGGCGATCAGCTAACGTTGTTTGTGAAAAACAGCGATCGACCAGAGTCCTGATACCTCTGGTTCGACAAAAAGGCACCGACTTCCCCGGTGCCTTTTTTATTGCCTAAATTAAACCGCTTTATGCGCTTCGAACAGAATGGTATCGCTGGTAAACGATCCGTCCTCCTGTAACTCGAAGTACGCTTTGACCTCCGCCGAAGCGCTCTGCTGATATAAGCGAATCGCCTCCACCAGCGGCTCAGGAGTACGCATCCGCGCCACCCATGAACTGAACTCCAGCGGCAGGCGATCGGTCAACAACTGGTTAACCACCAGCCCCGCTTCAGTCGCCAGCGTCAACCACTCGCCGCTGGAATAATTACGCACATGCGAGGTGTCGCGCAGGGCTTCCACCGTCTGCAGCCAGACATCACGTACCGGATGACCCGGCGACATCACGTCCATCACGATAATCACCCCGCCCGGCTTGAGAACACGTTTCACCTCACGCAGCGCCTGGCCAACGTCATGCCAGTGGTGAGCGGAGTAGCGGCTAATCACCACATCAAAGCTGGCATCAGCGAACGGCAGCGTTTCGGCGTACCCCTGCTGGGTCACGATATTGCTAAAACCTTTCTCCTTTGCCGCGGCGGCAACGACCTCCAGCATCTGGCTCGATAAATCATAGGCGGTCACCTCGGCAACCTGTCCCGCCGCGGTAAAGCTGGCGTGCCCTGCCCCGCAGCCCATATCCAGCACTTTCGCCTGAGGAAAATCAGCCAGCCGTTCCGCCAGCCGCTGCAGATCGCGACCAAAGGCGTGTACGGCGCTGGTCAGATAGGCGCTAGCCTGGGAGCCGAACTGCTTTTCGACGTTGTCATGGTGAGAGCGTGTTGTCATGTTGTCTTGTCCTTACGGTTTTTTTTGAGTAATAAAAGGCAGCACCATGCATGCGCAGGCCTGCCCCATGGCAGGCCTGACCAACCTTAAATTAATCAGGCTTGCCGGGACTGAATTCGACTAGTAGCGGGTTGTGGTCGGAGGCGCGGGTCACCAGCACGGAAGCATCGTGCACGCTTAACCCACGGTAGAACACAAAATCGAGGGGACGACCAAACGCGCGGCGGCGCTGATCGTCTGAGAAACGAACTTCGCGTAACGACATCTCACGCGCAAAGCGGTACAGCGCATTCATCCGCGGCCGGCTCCAGGCATTGAAGTCGCCGGCCATGATCACCGGCCCGCTGTGATGGGCGATCTGATCGCCAATTGGCAGCAGCTGTTTGCTGTAGACGTCGACGCCAAGGCTAAAGTTGACGGCATGGATATTGACTACCATCAACAACCGCGCATCCGGCAGCGGATAAACGGTCACTAACGCCGATTTCGGCAATCGCAAAATAGGCTCGCGCTCGCGCAGCGGACAGCAATAGATGGGGTGCGCGGAGGCCAGCGTCATTACGCCGGAAGGATGCTGCGGCAATACCAGCGCCGGCACCTGATCGGCGGCCAGATAGTTTGAAGTCGCGAACCGGACCAGTTCTGGGGTGGTTTGCGCCTCCTGCAACAGGACCAAATGCGCATCTTTGCCGAAATTTTTGAGGACCGACTGCCACTCTGCGCGCTGCTGCTTGAAGATATTCCATACCAGCACGCGGATCTTCTCATCGCTGCTTAACGGCGTGCCGGCGGGATAAACCGGACTTACGCCCGCAAACGCCCCCGGAGGCAATATTCTCTCCGCAGGTTGTCCGGCGACATAGCGCATGGCGTAGGTGTTCTTTCGCAATTTGGGCATTAATCCTCGATAACAGAAACCAGCCCGACGACGACTGGTTATTCTGTTATAGGGATTTTCCCATACACTTTCAATGCAAATTGCGAGAAACCCTTAGCCTTCGGGAGAAAGCGCTGCCGAACGGCGTGGCAATTTATCTAAACGTCCGCTCAGGACCACCAACAGCAAAGCGACCAGCACAATCATCGCGCCAATCCACGGCGTCTGCGCCAGACCGTACCGCTCGACCGTCTGTCCGCCGACGATCGACCCCAGAGCAATGCCGACGTTAAAGGCGGCAATATTCAGGCCGGAAGCGACGTCGACGGCGCCAGGCGTGTACTGTTCGGCTTTTTGCACCACATACACCTGCAAACCCGGCACGTTGCCGAAGGCGAAGATGCCCATCACCAGTACCGTTGCCAGCGCGGCATAGTGAACGCTGGCGGTCAACTGGAAGACCAGCAGCAGCACCACCAGCGCGGCGAAGATAAACTTCAGCGCGGAGACGGCGCCATGCTTATCGGCCAGTTTGCCCCCCCACACATTACCGATAGCCACCGAGACACCATAGCCCAGCAGGATCCAGCTCACCGCTGACGGACTGAAACCGGCCAGCTCCTGCATCATCGGCGCAAGGAAGGTAAAGGCGGTAAACACGCCGCCGTAGCCCAGCGCGGTAATGGCGTAGATCATCAGCAGGCGCGGATGGGTTAATACTTTAATCTGATCGCGCAGGCTGGCGCTGGCGCGGCCCGGAATATTATTCGGTACCAGAATCAGGCTGCTGATAAGGGCAATGACGCCCAGAATCGATACCGCGAGGAAGGTTTCCCGCCAGCCAAAATGCTGGCCGATGAAAGTCCCGAACGGTACCCCGGTTACCAGCGCGACCGTCAGGCCGCCGAACATAATGGCAATGGCCGAGGCCGCTTTCTCTTTTGCCACCAGGCTGGTAGCAATTGTCGAGCCAATAGAGAAGAACACGCCGTGTGCCAGGCCGGTCAGCAGTCGCGCCAGGATCAGCGTTTCATAGCCCGGGGCCTGCCAGGCCAGCACATTACCCGCCGTAAACAGCACCATCAACGCCAGCAGCAGCTGTTTACGCGGCATACGCCCGGTCAACGCCGTCAGTACCGGGGCGCCGATCGCCACGCCCAGCGCGTAGATAGAGACCAGCAGTCCCGCCGAAGGCAGGGAGATAGAGAGTTGCTGAGCAATGGTCGGGACCAGGCCGACAATCACAAATTCAGTGGTGCCAATTGCGAAGGCACCGATGGTTAAGGCAAATAGCGCCAGTGGCATAATTTACTCCGTAGCATCAGGATTAAGATGACACGTAGTATGAAGGGTTGTATAAATAACAAAAACTATCAAAGTATCAATAGAATTTTGCTATAGGTGCAATAATGAGAGCCACATCAGAGGAGATCGCCATCTTTGTGGCGGTGGTGGAAAGCGGGAGTTTCAGCCGGGCGGCCGAGCAGCTCGGACAGGCCAACTCCGCCGTCAGCCGGGCGGTCAAAAAGCTGGAATCAAAGCTAGGCGTAAGCCTGCTCAATCGGACCACCCGCCAGCTCAGCCTGACAGAAGAAGGCGAGCGCTATTTTCGCCGTATGCAGGTGGTCTTGCAGGAAATGGCGGCGGCAGAGAACGATCTGCTGGAGACGCGCACGACGCCGCGGGGCCTGCTGCGGGTAGATGCCGCGACGCCGGTGATGCTGCATTTTCTCATGCCGCTGGTGAAGCCATTTCGCGAGCGCTACCCGGAAATGACGCTGTCGCTCGTCTCGTCTGAGACGTTTATCAATCTGATTGAACGGAAAGTGGATGTGGCCATTCGGGCCGGGACCTTAACGGATTCCAGCCTGCGCGCCCGACCGCTGTTTACCAGCTATCGTAAGATCGTCGCCTCGCCCGACTATGTCGCGCGCTACGGTATGCCGCAGCATCCATCCGATCTGAAACAGCATCACTGCCTCGGCTTCACCGAGCCGGTATCGCTGAATACCTGGCCGGTATCCTGTTGCGATGGCCAGCTGTTAGAGATCGAAGCGGCGGTGTCATCCAATAGCGGCGAAACGCTCAAGCAGCTGTGCCTTACCGGCAACGGTATTGCCTGCCTGTCGGATTACATGGTGGATAAAGAGATTGCCAGCGGAGAGTTTGTCGAGCTACTGGCCGATAAGCGCTTACCGGTGGAAATGCCTTTCAGTGCCGTCTATTACAGCGACCGGGCGGTCAGCACTCGCATCAGGGCATTTATTGATTTTCTGAGCGACCACGTAAAACAGCTCCCGAAGAAGCTGTCGTAATACCTTCTCGGGCGGCAGGGCGAACGGCATACCGGTAGCGAGTGATTAATCCCACTGCGGCGCCAGACCTTCCGGGCTCACCAGCCGATCGTTGCAATCCAGCGCAGCGATCGCCTGTCGATCTTCATCATCCAACTGCAGATCCAGCGCCTTCAGGTTGCTGGCCAGGTTATCACGCTTCGTCGAGGACGGGATCACCGCGTACCCCTCGCCCATCGCCCATGCCAGGATAACCTGCGCCGGAGTCGCATTATGTTTCGCCGCGATACGGGCAATCACTTCATCTTTCAGCGCCTTACCATAAGCCAGCGTCATGTAAGAGGTGATGTGGATGCCGTGCTCACGTGCCCAGTCGACGACTTTACGGTTTTGCAGATACGGCGAGAGTTCAATCTGGTTGGTCGCAATGTTTTCAGCGCCAACGGCGGCAATCGCGCGCTCCATCAGTGGAATAGTGAAGTTGGAGATACCAATCTGACGGGTCAGACCCAGCTTCTTCGCTTCCATCAGGGCTGCCATAAACTCTTCAACGGCAACCGCATCGTTCGGTGATGGCCAGTGGATGAGCGTCAGGTCAACATAGTCCGTGCGCAGCTTCTGCAGACTTTCTTGCAGGCTGGCGATGAGTTTGTCTTTGCTCAGGTTCTCGATCCAGATTTTGGTAGTGATGAACAGCTCATTACGCGGCACGCCGCTTTCGGCGATAGCCTGACCCACCGCGGCTTCGTTGTCATAGATTTGCGCGGTGTCGATAGCACGATAGCCCAGCTCCAGCGCGGTTTTTACGGATGCGATAACAACATCATCTTTCAGACGGAAGGTGCCAAGACCAAATGCAGGGATTGCCATGATTTTCCTCGTTATTTCTTCATTTCGGTTAACGGATGAAATTATGGCTGATGGTGTGGAGGGGAAAAAGAGCGATTAATGCAGAGGATTTTTGCTGAATTAGCAATAATAGAGAACAGATCAAACAAAAAAGCCCTGAGCAAATGCTCAGGGCTCTTAATAAGTGGCGGAACGGACGGGAC
>NZ_JAGRRB010000010.1:0-57428 GCF_018223925.1 Klebsiella sp. 10 | reverse complement strand
GTCCAACTTTTGGGGTGCAGTCCATGCGCTTGCACGGGCCTAAACGCCAGCCGGACGGTTCCCTCTCCCTCCGGGAGAGGGCCAGGGTGAGGGAAAGCACCGCCGGGGAGTCCCTTATGTTATCTGTGGCTTCAGCGCACATTGCGCTCCCGGTTAATTGTCTGCGCTATGTCACTCATGGCGCAGGGAGCGCACAGGGGGCGGCCAGTCGCCGCCGCCCCCTGTACCCCCGGGCTCCGGCCAGCAACATCGCCGCTACGCGGTCCCTTCGACTTATCCCTGCAGGCTTCGGGTCGGGCCGAGGCAGCGTCCGTGCAAAACACGGCCCTCAGCCCGCATCCATGCGGGCTGCCCCGGCCTTCCGGGAACGTCTCAGCGATGTTGAGGCCGCAACACCGGCAGTTTCAGCAACAATGGTGAATAAATTAACGGCAGGCCGCACGGACAGTAGGTCGGGTAAGCGAAGCGCCACCCGACAAAACAACCGCACATCCGCTGACCTCACCTCATCCGGTGCTCTCCGTTGACCAACGCTTCGCGATCGAAAAAGCGCTGGATCACGCCCTCCGCCATAAACGCCGCCCGATCGGACATATGGGCGATGACGTCGGCATCATGGCTGACCAGCAGATAGGTCATGCCGTGCTCCTGTTTCAGACGATTAAGTAGATTAAGGATTTCCGCCTGTACCGACATATCCAGCGCCGAGGTCGGCTCATCCAGCAGCAGGATCTGCGGGCGCAGCAGCAGGGCGCGGGCAATGGCCACGCGCTGCCGTTGGCCGCCGGAGAGCTGATGCGGATAGCGGCGCACGGCGTCGGCGGCCAGACCCACCTGCTCAAGGGCGGTGGTTACTCGCGGGGCAACGTCGCGGATGCCGTGGATCTGCAGCGGCTCCGCCAGGGTGCGCCACAGGGTATGGTTGGGATGCAGCGAGGCATACGGATCCTGAAACACCATCTGCACGTTGCGCCGCAGATCGCCCTGAAAGCGGAAGCCCGGCGTAATGGCCTGGCCGAGCAGATCCACGCTGCCGCGCCATTCACGCTGCAATCCGGCCAGCACGCGCAAAATCGTCGATTTGCCGCAGCCCGAGGCGCCGATCAGGCTGAAGGTTTCCCCGGCGTCGACACGGAAACTGGCGGCGGAGACCGCCGTCTTCGCGCCGAATGTAACCTGTAAATCCTGAAGATTAACGATCGCCATGGGCTGTCTCCGTAAAGTCCAGGGTTCTGTCGAGGGTCGGCAGCATCTGGCCGTAGGTGTGCGCATTTGGCCGGCAGGTCCACAGGGTGCGGGTGTAAGGGTGCGTCGCGCTCGGCAGCGCCCGCGCCGGCATCTCGTCGACCTGTCTTCCCTGGTACATCACCAGCACGCGATCGCAATGCGCGGCTACCAGCGGTAGATCGTGGCTGATCAGTAACATGGCCATCTGCCGCTGCGCGCACTGCTCCACCAGCAGCTCGAGGATCTGGTTGCGCAGGCGGGCGTCGAGGGCCGAGGTCGGCTCATCGGCTATCAGCACCTTCGGGTTATTGAGCAGCGCGAGGGCGATCATCACCCGCTGTCCCATCCCGCCGGAGAGTTCGCCGGGATAGCGGCTGAGGACCGGCAGATCCAGACCGACGGCGGCGATGGCGTCTTTGACCGCCTCGGCGCGCGCGCGGCGGCTCAGACGCTGATGGAGGGTTAACGCCTCCTCCAGCTGCGTCTGAATGGACTGCACCGGATTCAGCGCATAGCGCGGGTCCTGCAGCACCATGGCGATATCGTTGCCGCGCAGCGCGCGCCAGCCGCGGGCGCTGAGGGTCAGCACATCGCGCCCCAGCACCTCCAGCCGTTCAGCGCTCACCACCCCGGGCTTGCGCACCAGGCCCATCAGCGCCCGGGCGGTCATCGATTTGCCGGAGCCGGATTCGCCCACCAGCGCCAGCCGCTCGTTGCCGAGGGTGAAGCTGACGTTGTCCACCACCCGGGCGGTGGGATAGTCGACGGCGAGTCCCTGGACGGTCAGTCGGATGTCAGTCATGTTGCGGCTCCAGAATATCGCGCAGGCCATCGCCCAGCAGGTTAAACGCCAGGCTGGCAAGCAGGATCGCCGCGCCGGGGATGGCGGCGATCCACCACTGGTCGAAAATCACCTGCATCCCGTCGGCAATCATCGCTCCCCACTCCGCCATCGGCGGGCGGGCGCCCAGGCCGAGAAAGCCGAGCCCGGCGGCGGCGAGGATAATGCCCGCCAGATCGAGCGCCAGACGGACAATCGCCGACGGCAGACACAGCGGCAGAATATGGCCGACCAGCAGCCGCCCGCCGCGGATGCCCAGCATCTCCGCCGCGGCGAGGTAGTCGCTATGGCGCAGGCGCTGAATTTCGCTGCGCGCCTGACGGGCGTAGGCCGGCCAGGTGGTCAGGGCTAACGCCAGCGCGCCGTTGACCAGCCCCGGGCCGAGCATCGCCACGAACGCGAAGGCGAGGATCAGGCGCGGCATCGACATCACCACGTCGGTAAAGCGCATCAGTATCCGCTCCAGCCACCCGCCATAGTAGCCGGAGAGGATACCTACCAGCAGCCCGACGGGCAGGGTAATGGCGGTCACCAGCGCCACCAGACCCAGCGCCGGGCGGGCGCCGTAGAGCAAGCGCGACAGCAGGTCGCGGCCGTAGCTGTCTGTGCCGAGCCAGTGTCCCGCCCCGGGCCCCTGCAGACGAGCGGCGGCATCCTGCCAGTTGGGATCGTGCGGCGCCAGCCACGGGGCAAACAGCGCGGTCAGTACCAGCAGGATCACCAGGGTCAGGCCGCTGAAGGCGGCGGGTGAGCGGCGCAGACGGCGTAAAAACAGATAAGTCGGCATCAGCGCACCCTCGGGTCGGTTAACCGTACCAGCAGGTCGGTCAGATTATTGATCAGCACAAAACTCACGCCGATCAGCAGCGTGCCGCCCATGATCGCCGTGGTATCCCCGGCGAACAGCGCCGTGGTGAGGTAGCGGCCGATCCCCGGCCACGAGAAGACGGTTTCGGTGAGCACCGCCCCTTCGAGCATGGAGGTCCAGGCGAGGGCGGTCACCGTCAGCAGAGTGCCGCGGATATTGGGCAGGACGTGGCGCAGCAGAATCGTCATCTCTCCGGCCCCTTTGGCCCGCGCCAGCAGAATGTACTCTTTGTTCATCTCGCTCAGGCAGGCGGAGCGGGTCAGGCGGGTGATGCTGGCCAGCGAGTAATAGGCCAGCACCAGCACCGGCAGCGCCAGATGGCCGATCGCATTTTTAAACGCCGCGGTATCGCCGGAGAGCCAGGTGTCGATCAGCGCAAAACCGCTGCGTGGCTCGACGGTGTACTGATAAATATCGTCGAGGCGACCCGGGCCCGGCGCCCACTGCAGCCGGGCGTAGAACAGGGCCAGCATCAGCAGGCCGAGCCAGAAAATGGGCACCGAGTTGCCCAACAGGGTAAAGGTGCGAACCGCCAGATCCCACGGCGAACCGGCGTAACGGGCGCACAGCACCCCGGCGACGATGCCCAGTACCGCGCCGACGATCAGCGCCAGGGTCGCCAGCTCAAGGGTCGCCGGAAAGACCGCCAGCAGGTCGTGGAGCACCGGCTGGCCGGTGGCGCTGGCGATGCCAAGATCGCCATGGGCCAGGTTGACCAGGTAGTGCCAGAACTGCACCGGCAGCGGCTGGTCGAGACCCAGCTGATGGCGAACCTGGTCATAGGTCGACTGGCTGGCATGGTCGCCGACGATCTGCAGTACGCGGTCGACGGGCGACAGCGCGGAGAGCGAGAAGGTGACCAGCAACAGCCCGAACAGCGTGAGCAGCAGCGTAAACAGCCCCTGCAGCAGGCGGGTAAGGTGAGTGGAAAACGATGGCATGGAGAATGGAAATTCCTGGTATATCAGCATTGTACCCGGCGGCGCGATGCCGACCGGGCCCGGGTGAGGAGTCGGTCATCCGGGCAGACAAGGCCGCCGTACCCGGTGACAAAACCCGCTTACTTGGTCACGTTATCGTACCAGACCATGTCGGCGTTCAGTCCCTGCTGATAGCCCTTCACGTTGTCACGCACCACGATCTGGGTTTTCCCCTGGTCAATAAAGACGTACGGCGAATGCTGGAGCAGGGTTTCCTGCATCGTTTTGTACAGGCCGAGGCGTTTCGCCGGGTCCGGCTCCGCCACCGCGGCGAGGGTGGCTTTATTCAGCTCAGGGATCTGCCAGCCGTTGAGCCCGGCCACGGTGCTGGATTTACCATCGTTCCAGGCAAAGGCGCTTGCATTGGAGTGGGCATCAAAGTAGTCCGGGATCCACAGGCGGATCGCCGCCTGATGCTGCTTCGCGCGCACCCGGGCATAGACCTGGCTGCCGGCGGCGGGTAGCAGATCCACCTTCACCCCGCCCTGGGCAAAGCTGGCCTGCAGCGATTGGGCGATGGTGATAAACGGCGGTTTGTTCTCCACATCGAGGGTGAAGTGGGCATCCTTAATGCCCGCTTTATCAAGGATAGCCTTAGCTTTTTGCGGGTCAAAGGTGAACGGATTAGTCTCCAGCGCCCCCGGCAGGCCGGCCGGCAGGAAGCTTTGGTGAATAAAGTACTGGCCTTTCAGCAGATTTTTGGTGATGCCCTCATAATCAACCAGCCAGCGCGCCGCCTCCCAGAAGGCCGGGTTATTGAGCAGCGGGTTGGCGCTGTTGGCGGTATTAAACACCAGGTAGTTCTGCTCGGCGGACGGGATGCTCAGCACCTTCACGCCGGGTTTATCCTGCAGGGCGGCAATCTGGTCAGCGCCGAGATCGCGCGCCACGTCGGCATCCCCCTGCTGGATCAGCAGGCGGCGGGAAGCCGGGTCGGGGACGTTTTTAATAATGATGCTCTTGATCTTCGGCGCGCCGGTGGGGGAGCTGGCGTTGGCCTCCAGCACGATGGCCTGATGGGGCTGGTAGACGCGCATTTTATAGGCCCCGCTGCCCGCCGAGTGCATTTTCAGCCAGTCGTTGCCGAAGTCGTTATTTTTCGCGTTCGGCGCCACCTGTTTTTCATCAACGATAGAGGCGATGGGGGTGGAGAGAATATTCAGCGCCACCGCCGGGCTGACGTCGGCGGTCCAGTGCAGCGTCAGGGTATGGTCATCAACCTTTTTCAGCTGGCTGGCGATGTTGTCCGGCTGCCAGCCGAGCACGTTGAGAATAAACGCTGGCGATTTATTCAGCTTCACCGCGCGGGTATAAGAGAAAATCACATCTTCCGGGCGCAGCGGATTACCGGAGGCGAATTTGGCATCCGGCTTCAGTTTAATGGTCAGGGTTTTCGCCGCCGGATCGGCCTGCCAGCTTTCGGCGAGGATCGGTACGATTTTTTCAGGGTTGTTGCGGTCCGGCTGCACCAGACGCTGATAGAGGCTGGGGACCGTCTGAATGCTGGAGAGTTCGTTCGCTTCCGCCGGGTCGAGGCTGACGATATCGTCGAGACCCTGGGCGACCACCAGCGTGTTGGGCGGCGTGGCGGCATGCGCGGCGGCGGAGAGCGCCGACAGTAGCAGTAAAGGCAACAGTTTTTTGGTCATGTGCAATCCCTGAAGAATGGTTATTTTATTGTTTTATGCCTCGCTACGTTAGGCCGCTTGCCATAAGGCGTAAAGTCAAAATAAGGATATCCTTATGCTAAAAACGCATATTCAAGAACGACAGGTTATTGCCGGTCGCGCAGAAGCGCCTTTCTCCGCTGCGGGGTTCTTGCTATAACGCATTGTCTATTGCGAGGAGGTGGGTGTGCCGGAAATCAATGAGTATGGCCAGCAGGTGAACGACCTGGTCCCTGGCTGGCAGGGGGCGCAAGTCCTGCGGCGGACAGCGTTAAATGGCCGTTTTTGCCGCCTGGAGCCGCTGGACGTTGACCGTCATGCGGCGGATCTGTTTGCCGCCTATGCGCTCGGCGACAACAGCGACTGGACGTGGCTGGCGTCTACGCGGCCGGAGAGCGTGGCGGCGACCGCCCACTGGATCGCGGGCAAGGTGAATGATGATGCTCTGGTGCCGTATGCGGTGGTTGACCTGCGTAGCGAGCAGGCGGTGGGCATCGTCAGCTATATGGCGATCGAGCGGGAAATGGGCACGGTTGAGATCGGCCATGTCACCTGGTCGCGACGGATGAAAAACACCCCGCTGGGTACCGAAGCGGTCTGGCTGCTGCTCAAAAACGGCTTTGACCATGGCTATCGTCGGCTGGAGTGGAAATGCGATTCGATGAATGTCGCCTCGCGCCGCGCCGCCGAGCGGCTGGGCTTTAGCTGGGAAGGACGTCTGCGGCAGAGGCTGGTGCGTAAAGGGCGGACGCGCGACAGCGATATGCTGTCCATCATCGACGGCGAGTGGCCTGCGCGCGATGCGGCGCTGCGGGCGTGGCTGGCGGCGGAGAACTTTACTGCCGACGGTCAGCAGATTAAGCGCCTGGAGGCGTTTCGCTAACATCAACCTATGGGGTCAAAACCCGGAACGGCACCCCGGTCGCGCTGCGCTTACCGGGGCTACGTTACATCGCCTCAGGGTAGGCCGGGCAAGGCGTAGTCGCCGCCCGGCATTGACCTGTTAACGGCGAACCGGCGCGTCGCCAGCGACATAATACGTCGCGGTGCTGCGCGGCAGCGGCTGGCGGCCGCGAATGGCGTCGGCCATCTTCTCGCCGATCATAATGGTGGTGGCGTTGAGGTTGCCGGTGATGATCTGCGGCATGATCGAGGCGTCGACCACCCGCAATCCTTCCAGACCGTGGACGCGGCCCTCGCCATCGACCACCGCCATCTCGTCGTAACCCATCTTACAGGTCCCGCACGGGTGGAACGCGGTCTCGGCGTGGTTGCGCACAAACTCATCCAGTTCGGCATCGCTCTGGCATTCTATTCCCGGACTGATTTCGCGGCCGCGATACTTATCCAGCGCCGGCTGGTTCATGATCTCCCGGGTAATGCGGATGGCGTCGCGGAACTCCTGCCAGTCCTGCTCATGGGACATATAGTTAAACAGGATCGCCGGATGGGCGTGCGGTTCGCGCGACTTCAGGCGCACGTGGCCGCGGCTGGGCGAACGCATCGAGCCGACGTGGCACTGGAAGCCGTGCTCTTTCACCGCGTTGGAGCCATTGTAGTTAATCGCCACCGGCAGGAAGTGGTACTGAATGTTCGGCCAGGCGAATTCTGCGCGGCTGCGGATAAAACCGCCCGCTTCGAACTGGTTGCTGGCGCCGATGCCGGTGCCGCCGAACAGCCACTCGGCGCCGATCTTCGGCTGGTTCCACCACTGTAGCGCCGGGTAGAGCGATACCGGCTCTTTGCACTCGTACTGCAGATACATCTCCAGATGGTCCTGCAGGTTCTCACCCACGCCGGGGAGATCGTGCACCACCGGGATATCGAACTGCCTGAGCAGCTCCGGGTTACCCACGCCGGAGCGCTGCAGGATCTGCGGCGAGGCAATCGCCCCGGCGCACAGCAGCACCTCTTTGTTGGCCGTCGCTTTTGACGGGATCGTGCTCTCTCCCTCCAGCCACTCGACGCCCACCGCGCGCTTGCCGGCAAAAATAATGTGATCGGTCAGCGCATGGGTGCGGATGGTCAGGTTCGGGCGACCGCGCGCCTGGTCGAGATAGCCGCGGGCGGTGCTGGCGCGACGGCCCTGCGGCGTCACGGTGCGGTCCATCGGGCCAAAGCCTTCCTGCTGGTAGCCGTTGAGATCGTCGGTACGCGGATAGCCCGCCTGCACCCCGGCTTCAACCATCGCCTCGAAGAGCGGATTATTGCCCGGCTTCGGTGTCGTCACGCTCACCGGGCCATCGCCGCCGTGGTAGTCGTTAGGCCCGATATCGCGGGTTTCCGCTTTCCGGTAGTAGGGCAGGCAGTCGAGATAGCTCCAGTGTTCCAGACCCGGCTCTTTGGCCCAGTTATCCAGATCCATCGCGTTACCGCGAATGTAGCACATGCCGTTGATCAGCGAGGATCCGCCGAGCCCTTTGCCGCGTCCGCACTCCATGCGGCGATTGTTCATGTACGGCTCCGGTTCGGTTTCGTAGGCCCAGTTGTAGCGCTTGCCCTGCAGCGGATAAGCCAGCGCGGCGGGCATCTGGGTGCGGAAATCGAACCGGTAGTCAGGGCCGCCGGCTTCCAGCAGCAGGACGGTGGTGTTTGGATCTTCAGTCAGTCGTGTTGCCAGAACGTTGCCGGCGGAGCCGGCACCAATAATGATGTAGTCAAATTGCAAAAAAACCTCCCGGTTAAAATATGGACTGGAATTTACCCATCTCAACCTGGATGGACTTCACCTGGGTGTAACTCTGCAGCGTCATCACGCCGTTCTCGCGGCCAATGCCGGAGTGTTTGTAGCCGCCAACCGGCATTTCCGCCGGGGATTCCCCCCAGCTGTTGATCCAGCAGATGCCGGCTTCCAGCTGGTGGATAATTCGGTGAGCGCGGTTGAGGTTGGGCGTCACCACGCCGGCGGCGAGGCCGTATTCGGTGGCGTTGGCGCGGCGAATGACCTCCGCTTCGTCGGCATAGCTGAGGATCGACATCACCGGGCCGAAGATCTCTTCGCGCACGATGGTCATCTCGTCGCTGCAATCGGTAAACACCGTCGGGGCGACCCACGCGCCGTTATCGAAACCGTCGCCTTTCAGCGCCTCGCCGCCGCACAGCAGGCGCGCGCCTTCGCGTTTGCCGCTCTCGATATAGCGCAGAACGTTGTCGCGATGGGGGAAGCTGACCAGCGGGCCGAAGTTGGTGTCATCGGCAAACAGATCGCCGGGGCGGATGCGGGCCACCCGCTCGAGGATCTTGTGCTCGAATTCCGCCTTCCGTTTCGCCGGGACAAACACCCGGGTGCCGTTGGTGCACACCTGGCCGGAGCTGTAAAAGTTGGCCATCATGGCAATATCGGCGGCGAGGTCGAGGTCGGCATCGTCGGCGATAATCAGCGGCGATTTGCCGCCCAGCTCCATGGTGACCTCTTTCAGTGATGAAGCGGCCGAGTTGGCCATCACTTTTTTGCCGCTGGCGACGCCGCCGGTGAAGGATATTTTGGCGATGTCCGGATGCTCTGTCAGATACTGGCCGGTTTCCGCGCCGATCCCTGGCAGGACGTTAAACACCCCGTCCGGCAGGCCCGCTTCGCTGTAAATTTCCGCCAGCTTGAGGGCGGTCAGCGGGGTGACTTCGCTCGGTTTGAAAATCATCGCATTGCCAGCGGCCAGCGCTGGCGCCGATTTCCACAGGGCGATCTGGATCGGGTAGTTCCACGCGCCGATCCCGGCTACCACCCCCAGCGGTTCGCGACGGGTGTAGACGAAGGAACTGTCGCGCAGCGGGATCTGGCTGCCTTCCAGCGCCGGGATCAATCCGGCGTAATATTCCAGCACGTCGGCGCCGGTGACGATATCAACGGCGGCGGTTTCGCTGAGGGGTTTCCCGGTATCCAGGGTCTCCAGTCGCGCCAACTCGTCGTTGCGCTGGCGCAGAAGGTCGACGGCGCGACGCAGGATGCGCGAGCGTTCCATGGCGGTCATCGCCGCCCAGATTTTTTGCCCACGCTGCGCGCTCTCGACGGCGCGGTCGACATCCTCGCGTCCGGCAGCCTGAACGGTCGCCAGCACCTCGCCAGTGGCAGGGTTGATGGTCTCGAAGGTGCGACCGCTGGTGGCCGATGTATAACCACCATTAATATAAAGCTGCTGTTCTGCCATTCGGGACATAACGCCTCCTCGGTTATGGGTTCGGTAAATGCTGACGAATAAAGTGGCTGGTCAGCGACTGCGCCAGCGTTTTATCCAGCGGTTTGCCGCTGAGCGCCGCCCGCAGCCACAGGCCGTCTATCAGCGCCGCCAGCCCGTAGCCGGCCTCCTGCGCCTGCTCGCGCGGCAGCTCGCGGCGGAATTCGTACACCAGGTTCGACAGCAGGCGACGGCTGCTGACCTGCTGTAACCGATAAAGCATCGGCTGGTGCATGCTGCTGGCCCAAAAGGCCAGCCAGGCCTTCATCGCCGCGCTGCTGATCTGCGTCTCATCAAAGTTGCCGCCGACAATCGCCTGCAGGCGCTGGCTGGCGCTGCCGTCCGGCAGAGCGTGCAGACGGTTGAGCACCGCGTCGCGCAGCTGGCTGGTGATGTCGCGCATGGTCGCCTCCAGCAGACCATTTTTGTCTTTGAAATAGTGACTGATGATCCCCGTCGATACGCCCGCCCGCCGGGCAATCTGCGCGATGGTCGCGTCGTGCATACCGACTTCATTTATTGCGTCCAGCGTGGCGTCGATCAGCTGCCTGCGCCGGATCGGCTGCATCCCCAGTTTGGGCATTTTTGCCACTCCATTCATCAGCGTTGGTTAACTATTAAAGCGGTTTTTGATTGGACGTTCAATATAAAATGTGTCTTAATTGTTGCGGATTTGGATTTTAATAGTTACAAAAACAGTGGGGATACTGGATGACAGATCTTTCGCAAAGCAGAGAAAAGGACAAAATCAATCCGGTGGTTTTTTATACCTCGGCCGGACTGATTTTGTTGTTTTCCCTGATGACGATCTTTTTTCGCGATTTTTCTGCCGAGTGGATTGGGCGCACCCTGGACTGGGTGTCGAAAACCTTCGGCTGGTACTATCTGCTGGCGGCGACGCTGTATATCGTCTTCGTCGTCTGCATTGCCTGCTCGCGCTTCGGCTCGGTGAAGCTCGGGCCGGAGCAGTCAAAGCCCGAGTTCAGCCTGCTGAGCTGGGCGGCGATGCTGTTCGCCGCCGGCATCGGCATCGACCTGATGTTCTTCTCAGTCGCCGAGCCGGTGACGCAATATATGCAGCCGCCGGAAGGGGCGGGGCAGACCATCGAGGCGGCGCGCCAGGCGATGGTCTGGACCCTGTTTCACTATGGCTTAACCGGATGGTCAATGTATGCCCTGATGGGCATGGCGCTGGGATACTTTAGCTATCGTTATAATTTGCCGCTCACCATCCGCTCGGCGCTGTACCCGATTTTTGGCAAACGGATCAATGGGCCCATCGGCCACAGCGTCGATATTGCGGCGGTGATCGGCACCATCTTCGGCATCGCCACCACCCTCGGTATCGGCGTCGTGCAGCTCAACTACGGTCTGAGCGTGCTGTTCGATATTCCGGACTCGCTGGCGGCGAAAGCGGCCCTGATTGCGCTGTCGGTGATCATCGCCACCATCTCGGTCACCTCCGGGGTGGACAAGGGCATCCGCGTGCTCTCCGAACTGAACGTCGCCCTCGCGCTGGGGCTGATCCTGTTCGTGCTGTTCATGGGGGATACCTCCTTCCTGCTCAATGCGTTAGTGCTCAACGTCGGCGACTACGTCAATCGCTTTATGGGCATGACGCTGAACAGCTTCGCCTTCGACCGGCCGGTAGAATGGATGAACAACTGGACGCTCTTTTTCTGGGCGTGGTGGGTGGCCTGGTCGCCGTTTGTGGGCCTGTTCCTGGCGCGCATTTCGCGCGGGCGCACCATCCGCCAGTTTGTGATGGGCACCCTGATTATTCCCTTCACCTTTACCCTGCTGTGGCTGTCGGTGTTCGGCAACAGCGCGCTGTATGAGATCATCCACGGCGACGCGGTCTTTGCCCAGGAGGCGATGGCCCACCCGGAGCGCGGCTTCTACAGCCTGCTGGCGCAGTATCCGGCGTTTACCTTTAGCGCGTCGGTGGCGACCATCACCGGTCTGCTGTTTTACGTTACCTCCGCCGACTCCGGCGCGCTGGTGCTGGGGAACTTCACCTCGAAGCTGAAGGACATCAACAGCGACGCCCCGAACTGGCTGCGCATCTTCTGGTCGGTGGCCATCGGTCTGTTGACCCTCGGGATGCTGATGACCAACGGCATCTCGGCGCTGCAGAACACCACGGTGATCATGGGGCTGCCGTTCAGCTTTGTGATTTTCTTCGTGATGGCCGGACTGTATAAATCTCTGAAAGTGGAAGATTACCGCAGGGTCAGCGCCAGCCGCGACACCGCCCCGCGCCCGATGGGCCTCCAGGATCGTCTGAGCTGGAAGAAGCGCCTGTCGCGGCTGATGAATTACCCCGGCACGCGCTATACCAAACTGATGATGGAGACGGTGTGCTACCCGGCGATGGAGGAGGTGGCCCAGGAGCTGCGGCTGCGCGGCGCCGCGGTGGAACTGAAGAGCCTGCCGCCGGAAGAGGGTGAGAACCTTGGCCACCTCGATCTGCTGGTGCACATGGGCGACGAGCAGAACTTTATCTACAAGATCTGGCCGCAGCAGTACTCGGTGCCGGGCTTTACCTATCGGGCGCGCAGCGGGAAATCCACCTATTACCGGCTGGAGACCTTCCTGCTGGAGGGCAGTCAGGGTAACGACCTGATGGACTACAGCAAAGAGCAGGTGATCACCGATATTCTCGACCAGTACGAGCGGCACCTGAACTTTATCCATCTGCATCGGGAAGCGCCGGGGAACAGCGTGATGTTCCCGGATGGCTAATCAGGGAAGCCCCCGTCGGGGAAAGGCTGACGGGGGCGATGGTCGTTACTGGTAGTTAAAGGCGTCCGGATGGTTGTCGAGGCTGCCGCTGAGGGCGGCAAACAGCACGGTTTTGCCATCGATGGACAGGGCATCGCTGACGTTAAGCCAGGTCAGCTTCTCCTGGTCGGTTTTTTCATCGACCACCGAGTAAACACCGGACATCTGTTTGCTTTTTTCCGACCAGATCACCGCGATACGTTCATGGCCGCAGTCGTGGGGTTTGCAGGCGCTTAACACCTGCCAGGATTCGCTACCCAGTTTCACCGTCTGCGCGGGCGAACCGGTGCCGCCGGTGGTCACCCAGGCGGGCAGCTGATGGCCTTTGACCATCTGGTTAAACGACGCCCGGGTGGCGGCATCGTGAGCCAGACTGTTCAGCGTGACATCGCCTTGCGCCATAACGCTGGCGGAGGCGGCTAAGGCGACGATAGCGGTAAGAGCTTTAAACATGTTTCCTCCTGGACTTATTCCGTCCTCATAACAAGCCTCTTTATAGTGAGCGTAGAGAATGATTAATGCAAACTCTGACATATTTTCTGTGAATTATTAGAGGCGGTGCGCGCATGGACGTTACGCTAAGCGATATGCCATGATGCGGATTGATTTATTTTCCAAATATATGCCCTTGGGATAAAGCAGTTAGCGAAGTGGCATAGTTATTCAGGCGATAAAGCATGGCGTATGTGAATCATCTACTGACGTTTATTGAGAGTAATCCGGCGCTGGCGGTGGGGTTTAATCTTATTCTGCTGCTGCTCTCCGGCATATTTGCCCATCTTTTATGCAAGTTCTTGCTGATTAAAGTGGTGCGTAAGGTCTTCTTTAGTAGCCACAAACAGGATGTGCCGCTGGAGAAGGATCGACGTATCGCCGAAAAGCTGTCCAATTTCATTCCGGTTATTATCGTCTATTACGTTCTGCAGTTTATGCCGGCGATGCCGGCATCGCTGGTGACGGCGATTAATACTATCTGCGGGATCTTGTTTTTTATTTTTATGTCGGTGTTTTTCAACGAGATGCTGGATATTGTCAACAGCTCCTATCTGCGAAAGACCAAACGTAAAAATCATTCCATTAAGGGCTATATCCAGATAGGCAAAATCTTAGTCCACATCCTGGCGGCGATTATGATCCTCGCCGTGATGTCGAACAAATCGCCGATCATTATTATCTCCAGCCTGGGGGCCGTGGCGGCGGTACTGATGATCGTGTTCCAGCATACTCTGCTGTCGCTGGTGGCGAACGTTCAGCTGTCGTCCAACGACGTGCTCCAGCTGGGGGACTGGATTGAAATGCCTGACAAGAACCTCAGCGGTGAGGTGACGGATATCGCGCTGCACACCATTACCATCCGCAACTGGGACAATACCATCTCCCGTATCCCGACCAAGAATTTCCTCACCGAGACCTATACCAACTGGCAGGCGATGTTCTCCTCCGGGGCGCGGCGGATCATGCGCAGTATCGCCATCGATCAACACTCGGTGCGTTTTCTCGACCAGGAGATGCTCTCCTCGATGCTGACCATCCGCGGGGTGAGTGAGCCTCTGGCGACGCTGCTTGACGGCCGGGATCCCGGCGGCGTGGCCGACCGCTGGTTTGTCGATAACGGGCTGACCAACCTGACCCTGTTTCGCCACTATATGATGCACTATCTCGCCGAGCGGCCGGATATTATTAAGGAGATGTACATTGTGGCGAGAACGCTGAAACCTTCGCCGTCGGGCATCCCGCTGGAGATTTACTGCTTCACCACCTCAACGCTATGGAAAGACTACGAAAACACCCAGTCGGCGATATTTGAGTACATTACTGCGGTGGCCGGACAGTTTTCCCTGCGCCTCTATCAGTATCCCGCCGGGCACGATTTCTGGCGTCTCTCCCAGGAGCACGCCGCCCGGACGGGCCTGCCGCCGTCGGCCGAAGGCTAAGCGCTGATCTGCTGGCGCCAGAGGGCGATCTCCTCCTCCAGCCAGGCGATGAACCGGGCGACTTCCGGCCGGTTCTCCGCCTGCGGGGAGACGGTTAGCCAGTAGTGCCAGGGGTAGGGGACGGTGACGGCGGTGAGCTGCACCAGCTCGCCGCGGGCTATCGCCCCCGCCACCAGGGAGCGCCGCTCCAGCGCCACGCCGGCCCCCAGGCGGACCGCCTCCAGCACCAGATTGGAGTCGTTCAGGCGCAGGCCTGCGGGGACGATCGGCTTTTCCAGCCCCGCCTGGCTGCACCAGGCATGCCAGGACTCCATGGAAAAAATAATATCGCTGGCGGCGATCGCCTGCGGGGTGGTCGGCAGGTTACCGCCGCGATAGCCGGGGGCGGCGACCACCAGCTGTTCATCGGCAAACAGATGCCGACTTTCCATTCCCTCCCAATCGCCTTGCCCCATGCGAATGGCCAGATCGATACCCTCCTGTTGCAGGTTAACCACCGCCAGGCTGGTCAGCAGGCGCACCGCGATCTGCGGATGCCGCGCCTGAAAGCGCGCCAGCCGCGGCAGCAGCCAGTGGCAGCCAAAGGAGGGGATCGTCGCCAGGGTCACTTCCAGGGTGCGGGGTTTGATCTGCACCATGCGCGTGGCGTCGGCGATGTGCTGTAACGCCTCGCGGATTTGCAGGGCATAGAGCCGTCCTTCTTCCGTGATGCGCACTCCGCGGCCGTGGCGGATAAAGAGCGTGACGCCGACCAGGGCTTCCAGCTGTTTGATGTGCTGGCTGACCGCCGAATGGGTCACGCTCAACTCGTGGGCGGCCTGCGTTACGCTGCCGAGGCGCGCCACCGCCTCAAAGCTGCGCAGGCTGGCGATAGGGGGAAAATCTGCCATGGTGATCTCTCAGTCAGTGAGTCGATACGTTAACGTTACTACCGGGTTAGCGGGTTTTATAGCCGCCGCGAACAGGCTGAAAAAGGGGCTAAATGCTGCCTCAGTCGGTATAGCACAAGGGGGATTGGAGGGCTACCGCGAGTCGCCAATCTGTTAGTTTTACTAACTGTTGCGGTAAGTATCTGGTGATATTCGCGGCATCGGTTTTCCAGTAAGGTAAAGCCGCAACATCTTTATCGCAGGCAGGAGTGACGATGAAACTCATTGGTATGATGGATTCACCTTATGTAAGACGCGTGGCGGTTTCTCTGGCGCTCTATGGCGTGGAATTCGAGAGCCTGCCGCTATCGGTCTTTAGCGGCTTTGACGAATTTTCCCGCATTAATCCGGTGGTCAAGGCGCCGACGGTGGTGCTCGATAACGGGACGCAGCTGATGGACTCCACGCTGATCCTCCACTATTTCGAAACGACCAATCCGGCCGGGCGCCGGCTGCTTCCCACGCATCCCGAGGCGCTGGCCCGCGATCTGCACCTGCTGGGGGTGATCCTCGCCGCCTGTGAAAAAGCGGTCCAGCATGTTTATGAGCACCGTCTGCGGCCGGAAGAGAAGCAGCATCAGCCGTGGATAGCCCGGGTGACCGGCCAACTGCTGGCCGCCTGTCGGGAGTGGGACGCCCGGCTGGCAGACCGCGTCGCCGCCGCGCAGCCGGATCAGGTGCTGGTCACCAGCACGGTGGTCTGGTCCTTTATCCAGTTGATGATCCCGGCGGTGGTGTCGGCAGCTGAGTTTCCACATATTCGCGCGCTGGCGGAGAAGGGAGAGGCGCTGCCGGCGTTTCAACAGTATCCGCTGGGTTAACGGCAGGGGGCGTTGGATTGCAGCCGGACGAAGACGTTATCGCCCGGCTGGGTTGCGCTCAGCGTCTTGCCAGCGTCACCGCGTGTTGCCAGGACTGCCATCGTTGCACAAGCCGATGATGCCGGATCAGGTCTGGTGCATAAGTGATGTGTTCTGGTAAAAAGGGCTGAAGCTCTGCCACCGTCAGCTTGTGCAACGCTTTACGCGCCAGCAGTGCCGCGCCGGTCGCCGACAGCTCGGCCACATCGCTGCGCATCACCGGACAACCTAGCAGGTCGGCCTGGTACTGCATTAACCAGTCGTTTTTGGTGGGTCCCCCATCCACCAGCAGCGTGTTGAGCGTAAAGCCATGATGGGCACGCATCGCAGTGATTACATCGGCAATCTGGTAGGTAATTGATTCTAGCGCGGCACGAATGAGATGGGCCCGCTTCACGCCCCGGCTTAATCCATGGATCAAACCGCGGGCCTTATCGTCCCACCAGGGGGCGCCCATGCCGGTGAGCGCCGGCACAAAAAAGACGCCTAAGGTGGAATCTACCGAACGGGGCAGAGCATTCAGCGCCTGGGCCAGTTCGGCGGGAGAGCGTTCGCTCAATCCGGTACTGTCGGCCATCCACGCCACCGCATCGCCGGTATGGGGAATGTTCCCCTCGAGTGCGTAGACCAGCTTTTCTCCGTCGTGCCAGGCCACCGTGGTGGCGAGATTGCTGACGTGAAACGCCACCGAATCGACGGGCGCCATCACCGAGGTCCCTGTACCGTAAGTGGCTTTAACACAACCGGCGGCGCCCAGACCGTGGGCGAAAAGGGCGGCATGCGAATCGCCAATCATCGCCATTACCGGGATCCCATCAGGGAGGGTGGCTAAACCAGCGGTGTAACCAAACAGTCCACTTGAAGGTTTTATCACCGGAAGTGCTGCACACGGAATGCCAAACAGGGCGAGCATATCGGTATCCCAGTCCGCTGTTTGCAAATTCATGAGCTGTGTACGAGACGCGTTGGCGTAATCACAACAAAAATGCTGGCCTTGCGTCAGGTGCCAGAGTAGCCAGCTATCCACCGTACCGAGGCAAATCTCGCCATCTTTCGCTCGGTTCAGACCATCCGGAGTGTGGTCCAGCAGCCAGCGCATTTTCGAGGCGGAAAAGAGCGGGGCGACTGGCAGGCCGGTTACCGCCTTGATCTGCGGCTCATGACCTTGTTCACGCAGTATGTGGCAAAATGCGGCAGTACGTGAACATTGCCAGCTCAGGGCAGGCGCTATGGCCTCGCCCGTTTCCCGATACCAGCCCACGACGGTTTCGCGCTGGTTGCTGATCGCCAGGGCCGCCACACGCTCCTCGCCAACGGCGGCCACTGTGCGAGAAATCACCTCCAGCGACGCGGCAAGGAGAAGCTCCGCTGACTGTTCAACCCATCCTTCCTGCGGCGTAGCGATCTCAAGCGCGCGGGAAAATTGCGCGATTACCCGCCCGTGGCTGTCGAAGGCAACGGCTTTGGCATTGGTTGTGCCCTCATCGAGGGCAATAATAATATCCTTGTTTACCGACATAGCGGCCTCCGGCCTTACTGGTGGAGATAGGTCGACACGCCCAGGTAGCGCGTAAATGCCTCGTGCAAAATTGCGGCACTGGCAGAATGGTTCATCGCGACATGGTGCTCAAAGCCGTTGCGGCAGATCCACGACAGCAGATTTTCCAGGTGGGGAACCTGAATGACCGCCCGACAGCCTACCGTATCGAGGGGATCGTCAACTGACTGACCTTCTCCGACGTAGGCCTTGATTTCGCCAGTCAGGTCGTCGGTGCTGAGGCGAAAATAGGTCAGCACGCCGCTTTTCATGCGACCGTGCACGGCACCGCAGGTGTTTTCTTTGCCGACGGTGGTGCCGATAATATCGGCCGTTCCCATGTGCGGCGACTCGAGGCTGGTCGAGGCAAAGTTCCCACAATGGAACAGCACACATTTATCACGATCGTCGCCGAAGTTATTGTTCCAGTCTGCGATCGAGGCGGGGCTCAGGTTGCTGCTGGCGAGCGCGTACATGGAGAGCGCGCCCATGACATCGACCTCACAGGCGCTTGGCATCAGTTGTCCGGACATCACGCTCATGATGGAGCAGACGTTAATCCCCAGATTTTCCTGCAGCGAGGTCCAGCACTGAATTGCGGTGGTGTCGATGTCGTTGGCAACAATCCACTGGCTCAGGACCACAAACAGTTTCGCCATGGTGATCAGTTTATCTGCCGGAATACCGCTGGCGTCGGCATTATCGATCAGCAGGCGGCGCTTCTCATCGACACGAATATCGTCATCACGCAGGGCTTTAATCCGGGTAAATACCTCTGATAGATCTAACGTTTCCACTGCGATGCCTAAACGTTCGAGCAGTTTTTCACTGTAGCGAACGGTGTTAAAGCCCGCTGGACGGGCGCCAATCGCGCCAACGCGCACGCCGCGCATACTGTTCACCACGCGACATATCTGCTTGAAGCGCCGGAGATCCTGCTCAAACACCTCGCCGCTAAGCGCGCAAACGTGCTGGGTGGTCAGCGTAAACGGGATACCGTACTGGCGCAGGTTGTTGCAAAGGGAAATTTTGCCGCAAAAGCTATCGCGGCGAGTCGACAACCCCATTTTATCCAGATTATCCTCTTCGGCCTGAATAAGCACCGGGACGTTGAGACCGGAGAGGCGCAACGTTTCGGCGATGGCTTTTTCATCACCAAAGTTGGGTAACAGCACCACGACACCGTGAATTTTGTCGCGGTGGGTGCGGAACAGCTCGGCGCAAATTTTGGCATCCTGCCGGGTTTCCACGCCACCCAGTTCCGTCTGGGATGGATCAAGCATAATAGTGTTAATCCCAAGGCGGCTAAACAGCGCTACCGCCTGTTCGCGCGCTTCGGCGACCAGGTAGCTGGGGAAAAATCCCCGGTTGCCAATAATGACGCCCATGGTGAGTTGTTGAGGAATACGGGACATTGCGTTCTCTCCAGTAAGATGTTCTTGTTATTTTTCAGCATGCTTTTTTTGTGAGCAGCTTGCGGGCGTGCTTCACCACCCCGGCGGCATCAATTTCATGGCGCGCACGCGTGGCGGCGCGATCGGCGGCAATGGCGTATTGCCCGTCAGGGATACCTAAGCGCCGCAACGGGATAGCGCACCCGGCCTCGGCCAGCACTTCCGCCACCAGGCTCCCGACGCCGCCGTTGACGTTGTGTTCTTCCACCGTGATTGCGGCCGGACAGGACTGGATTGCCGCCAGTAGCGCCTGGGTATCACAAGGACGAATAGATGGGACACTGATAACGGTGGCGTCAATACCTTCTGCAGCGAGTTGTGCGGCGGCTTCCACAATTTCATGTACCGTTGAGCCCATGGCAACCAGCGCAATATCGCGCCCCAGACGCAGCACATCAATGTTGCCCGGAATAAACCGGTAATGTTCATCATGCAGTTCCGGCAGCGCTTTACCGTCGAGGCGGATATACACTGGCCCGACGTGGGCAAGGGCATAATCAATAATCTGCCGGCACTCGCCGGGACTGGACGGTGCGTAAATTTCAATATTGCCAAAGCCGCGCAGAATGGCGATATCGTCAATACTGTGGTGGGTGCTGGCCAGTGGACCGTAGCTGGCGCCCGCGTTCAGCCCGAACAGTTTGACGTTGGTGTTGTTGTAGCAAACGTCGACCTTAATCTGTTCATTAGCACGTGAAATAAGGAATGGCGCCGCGTTGCAGGTCACGGCCACTTTACCCCCCAGCGCCAGGCCGGCGGCAGCGCCAACCAGCGTCTGCTCGGCGATGCCGACGTTGACCAGCCGGCCAGGGAATCTTTTGATAAACGGGGCAATTTTCGCCGTTGAGGTGGAGTCGGCCACCACCGGCACCAGATCCACGCCGCGGTCTACAGCATCAATAAAGGCATTCACCATCACCGTGGCGAGATGTTCGCTATTACTCATCTTTCAGTTCCTCCAGCGCCAGTTCAATTTCTTCTCCTTTCGGTACCCGGTGATGCCATTCGGGGCGTCCCTGAATAAAGGAAATACCTGCGCCTTTGGTGGTATTGGCAATCACGACGTGTGGTTTCCCGTTCGGCTGCAAGCGCTCAAGCGTGGCGACCACCTCCGCCATATCGTTGCCGTTGCACTGCGTAACCTCCATGCCGAAAGCGCGCCATTTTTCATCCAGCGGATCGGTATTCATGATCTCTTTGGTCGCACCGGCCAGCTGCAGATTATTTTTGTCGTTGATAATAATAAGGTTATCCAGCTGGTAGTGGGCGGCGACCAGCGCGGCCTCCCAGTTGCTGCCCTCCGCCAGTTCGCCATCGCCGGTGACGACAAATACGCGACGCGGGTTGTTATCGCGTTTCGCTGCCAGCGCAATGCCTACCGCCACGGGCAGACCATGGCCCAGCGCACCGGTATTGAGCTCAATACCTGGCGTTTTGTGCTTTACCGGGTGTCCTGGCAGAGCCGAGTCGGCGTGTTGATAGGTTGCCAGCCAGTCAACGGGAATAAAGCCTGCTTCGGCCAGCACGCAGTAGTAACCACCGACAGCGTGCCCCTTCGACTGAATATAGATATCGCGGTCGTCGCTCTCTTTTCGCGCAGGGGAGCAGTTAAGGATGCGAAAGTAGAGGGCGGTCAGCAGTTCGACTTGTGACAGATCGGCACCGGTGTGGCCGCCTGCCGGGCTTTCCGCATTCAAGACGATGATGCGGCGGCGGATGGCGCGTGCTTTTTGTTCTAACTCCTTAACGGAGAGTGAAAACGGATTCATAAAACACCTCTTGAAAGTAAATTCTTGTATGAATAAATATTCCAGCAGGGTAAAAAAACACTTCCCATCCTGACTACCTTTAATCGTCGACAAAACAAGGTATTAATAAGTGATTGAATATATATTCACTACTGATTTATTATTCACATAGGTAAGATATGCCCTGTGACGGGGTTTGTCCACGATTTGTACGGCCTATTTTCTAAAAAAGGAGAAAATGATCACATTTGGATCGTCGGGAAAAGGGCGCTGCGCTTGTTATCTATTCAATGATGCATAAAAATAACGAGCAGAAAACAGAGGGGAATGCCATGTCGAAGCAGGATGAACAGCGGTTGCTGGTGAAGATCGCCACGCTTTACTACAGCGAGAATAAAAAGCAGTCCGAGATCGCCTCGCTGCTGCATCTGTCCCAGTCTTTTGTTTCACGGGCGCTAACCCGCTGTCAGAAAGAGGGGCTGGTGAAAATTACCGTGGTCCAGCCGACAAATATTTTTGTCGATCTGGAAAAGGCGATTGAGGAGCGTTTTGGCATTCGACAGGCGATAGTCGTCGATGTGGGCGAGAACGCCAGTTACAGCCAGGTAAAGCATGCCATCGGCAGCGCGGCGGCGCACTATGTCGAAACGCGGCTGCGGCCGGAAGACCTCGTGGGGATCTCGTCCTGGAGCAGTACGATCCGCTGCATGGTGGATGAGATGCATCCGCAGAACATTCGCGCCGCCGGGGTGATTCAGCTGTTGGGCGGCGTCGGTCCCAACGGCAACGTGCAGGCCACCATCTTAACCCAGCAGCTGGCGGCGCATTTAGGCTGCCCGGCGTGGCTGTTGCCGTCGCAGAGTATTGAGCACTCCGTGGAGGAGCGCAGCCGTCTGGTAAACAGCCCGGACGTCGCGGCGGTGGTGGCGAAATTTGCCGAAGTGGATGTGGCCATCGTCGGTATTGGTGAACTGGAGCCTTCGCAGCTGCTGAAAAACTCCGGTAACTATTATAATGAAACCATGCTCCAGCTGCTGGCGGCGCGCGGCGCGGTGGGGGATATCTGCCTGCATTACTATGATGCGGCGGGCAAACCGGTACTGAGCCAGGATGAGGATCCGGTGATCGGTATGGAACTTGAGCAAATTCGTCGCTGTCCGCAGGTGATTGCGCTGGCCGGCGGCGTGGACAAAGAGAACGCCATCCGCGGCGCGTTGCAGGGCGACTATATTGATGTCCTGATCACCGACTTCCCGACCGCGCGCGCGTTAATTAAGGGCTAAGCGGGGGGAGACTGGCGTGCCTGGCGCGCCAGCATCGCCAGTTCGTCCGCGCTGAGGCGAGTCATCCGCAATACGGTTTCAGTGTCCATGCCGTTCTCTAACATCATCAGTGCGATGCGGCAGGCTTCGCGATGCTCACCCGCCTGTAAACCTTCGTTCAAGCCTTCCTGTAACCAGCGTTGTTTTCCCTCTTCGCGCCCTTTCTGCTTCAGGTACTCGGCAATCGTCATCAGGGTATCCTCATATTGCGGCAGACGTTCGACCAGCTGGTCGATAAAGTTGTCCGGGTCGGCGCTATTGCCATGCAGCGACATATAGGTAAATAACGTTTTGAACTGCTGGTGGTCAGTGTATCCCATCAGCACCACCTCCACCAACTGCTGGAGGATATGGCTAAGATCGCGTTGACGGATGTGTTTCTGGACCAGTTCCAGAAGCGCGATCCGCCGATGCTGTAATATGGCGTCGTCGGGAATATCGGTCACATCGACGAGCGGAAAAGCCCCGAGATAAAGCTGCTTTGCCGGTGAGTCAGGTGGGAACTCGTCCAGCCAGCACAGTGAAAAGGGATAGGGAGAAATGGTGCCATGATAAAACAGCATGGGGATCACCAGCGGCAGCGCTTTATGGCCGCGATCAAGATGCTGTTGCATGGCCGCGAGGGCATAGCGCAGGAGTCTGAACGCCATATGGCTGTCCGGGGTGCTCTGATGCTCAATGACCACATAGATATAGCCCTCTCCCTTGCTGGTCTGCAGAGAGTAGAGAATATCGGAATAGCTGGCGCGCAGGTTGTCCTCAACAAAGCTCCCGGATTCCAGGTGCAGAGTGCTTAAGTCGCACAGTTGCCGCAGCGCGGGCGGCAGATGAATATCCAGAAAATCGCGTGCGGTTTCGTTGTCGCGCAAAAAGCGTTTAAACAGGCTGTCGTGCGGAGTCGAGTGCGGACGTTTTTTCATGGCTTCCTTGCCTGGCAGAGCAGAGTGGCGGGATGCTACCACCGCTTGCCGTGGGGCAGGATTTTTCGATGAGATTTTGCGAAGCGCCTCGGAGAAAGGCGCATCGTGAGTCAGGCCCGCTCCCCCTGTGGCCTGAGCCACAGGAGGTCTTGCGGTTACTTATTCTCCATGACCGCTTTCTGGGCGACCACCGCCGCTTTCTGCTGCATCCGGTTTTGCATCTGATCGATAATGACCGCCACAATAATCACGATCCCTTTGATGACCATCTGCCAGAACTCGCTCACCCCCATCATCACCAGCCCGTCGGCGAGAAAACCGATGACAAACGCACCAATCAGCGTACCCAGAATGGTTCCCCGGCCGCCGGCCAGCGATGTTCCGCCCAGTACGACGGCGGCGATAGCATTCATCTCAAAAGCGGTACCGTTAGCCGGATGGCTGGCCAGCAGCTGCGCGGAGACCACGATCCCGGCAATGGCGGCGCAAAAACCGGACAGCGTGTAGACCAGCACTTTAATTTGCTTCACTTTCACGCCGGAAAGCTCGGCGGCGCGCTCGTTGTCACCGATCGCATAAACATGGCGGCCAAAAGGCAAACGCCGGGCGATATAGGCGATGATCAGCGCCAGGAGGATCATCAGCCAGATGGCCCACGGGATGCCAAAGAGCGCACCTGCGCCAATTTCATCGAAACCCGTGTTGCCCAGCTGCGGATTGCCCGCGAGCCCGGGGAAGGTTTGGCCATCAGAGGTCAGCATCGCGGCTCCGCGGAGCACATACATGGTACCGAGGGTGCAGATAAACGGCGCCACATTGTAGCGGGTAATGATCCAGCCATTAACGGCGCCAATCAGGGCGCCTATCAGCAGCACCAGGGGCACAATGACCCACACGCTTGGAAAAATGGCGATGCCGAACATCGGCAGGACGATCCCTTTGGTGATAAGCCAGCCGGCTATCATTCCGCAGAGACCGAGCGTGGCGCCAATCGAGAGGTCGATACCGGCGGTGATAATGACAAAGGTGATCCCCAACGCCAGAAAGGCGTTAATCGCAATGTGTTTAATCATAATCACCATGCTGCCAGCGGATAAAAATCCGGGCACGGTCATCGTGAAGAAGCCGACAATCAGAAACAGCGCGATAAAGGTGCGCAGTTTTAATAACAACAGCAGGATATTTTCACGGGAGAGAGAGGCTCCGCCGCGCGGCGCCAGTGCGACCGATTGTGTCATTTTCATCTTAGAACCCCTGAGCGCTTGCTGAAACCAGCGCCGACTCTTCGGCCTGGTCACGAACGATATCGGCGGTCAGTTTGCCGCCTGACATCACCAGGATACGGTCAGAGACCGCCATGATTTCTTTTAAATCGGAGGTGGAGAACACCACCGCCATTCCCTGCTGCGACAATTGCACCATCATGCGAAACACATCCCCCTTGGCGCCGATGTCGATTCCGCGCGTAGGCTCGTCAAGAAACAGCACCTTCGGATTGGTTAACAGCGAACGGCCAATCACCACCTTTTGCTGATTGCCGCCGCTGAGCGCCTGGATCTCGACCTCTGGTGATGAGACCTTAATGGAGAGATTGCCAATCGTGCTGGCGACGACGGCCTCTTCCTCTTTATTGGCAATGGTTAACCCGCGCTGAAGACGACGCCACAGGCTGGCAATGGTCAGATTGCTGGCGACTGACGAGATGGGAAAAATCCCGGTCCGCTTACGATCTTCCGGCACCAGACTCATGCCCATGCGGATGCGTTCGGCCGTAGTTAACCGCTGGGGAACCGGTTTGCTGTCCAGCCAGATCTTGCCAAAGTAGTGGCGCGCTGTCCCCAGCAGACATTCAAAAAGCTCGGTTCGTCCGGCGCCCATCAGGCCGTAGATCCCAATAATTTCACCGGCATGTGCTTTAAAACTGACGTTATCCACCACCGTATTGCCCGCGGCATTCACGCAGGTCAGGTTCTCCACTTCCAGCAGTGGGGCGCCGAAGCGACGATCCGGGGGAAGAAAATGGCTTACCGGATCGCTTCCCAGCATTTCACGGACGATCCATGGCACATCAATTTCACTCACCCTGGCCTCCGCCTGGAATTTGCCGTCACGCAGAATGGTAATGACGTCGCCGATGGCCATCAGCTCCTCCAGACGGTGTGAGATGTAGATGATGGACACCCCCTGACGCGTCAGTTCGCGGATGACCCGAAACAGGATATCCACCTCGGTTTTGCTTAAGGCGGAGGTGGGCTCATCAAGGATCAGAATGTCCGCATTTTCCGCCAGCGCTTTGGCTATCTCGACCAACTGCTGCTGACCGACCTTCAGGTTACCCACCAGCTCCCGCGGCGAGATCGGCTGGTCGAGTCGCTGCAACAGCTCCGCGGCTTGTCGTTCCTGCTCTGCTTCGTTAATTGGCGTAAGCCCGCGCTGTAGCTCGCGGCCAAGAAAGATATTTTCCGCGACGCTAAGATTTTCAAACAGGTTCAGCTCCTGGTGAACCATACCAATACCGTGGGCGGCGGCCTCGCGGGTGCTGGAGAAACGGACAAGCTTACCGTTGAGCTCCATTTCGCCCAGGCTCGGCTGTTGCACACCGGCGAGAATTTTCATGAGCGTTGATTTACCCGCGCCATTTTCGCCGATGATCACGTTAACTTTGCCACGCCAGACGTTGTAGTCGACGTTATCCAGCGCCACCGTGCCGGGGAACAGCATGGAAATACCACGGGTGCGTAAAATGATCTCCTCTGTGGGTGAACTGGCCATCAGCGCGCCTCCTGTTTTAGCGCAAGAGCGGCCGCATCCTGCAGGCTGCCGTTAACCACCGTGGCCGCAAAGAGAATATCGACAGGTTTGCCTGCCCAGCTCGCGTCCACTGTCGGCAACGATTTTATCGCCTCCCGGTTGTAGGCGCGTGAAAGCTGCGCAAACTGCACCTGGTTGGTAAAGTCTTCAAATTTGAACCCGCTGGCATCGCGAATGGCGTTGCCCCGCATGACAGGACCCAGCTGCACGACCAACGGCTGGCCGTGTAGCGTAAGAGTGAGCTTTTGCTCGCGTGGGTTGCTGACGTCAATCCCGGTCACTTCGCTGCTCAGGCGAACAAAGACGCTCTGTGGCGTCGCGCCAGAGGCCTGACGCACTTTTTCCAGCGCAGTCGCGTCCAGCGCATGTTGGTTCGCTGCGTCAATCACTCGAGATTGCCAGGTTTGTTGCGCGATCTGCTGCGGGGTGAGATGGTCGAAGCTGGGTTTCGCGTTCGGGTCGGCAGGCAGCACTGGCTTGCCATTCTCATCTAAGTCCACCACCGTGCAGGCCGTCAGCAACAGGGCGGCGCAGCCCATCAGCACGGCGCCCCATTGTTTTAACCGCATCATTTCCGCCTTACTCGCTGAGGTTGAACATGTTGAGTTTTTTCGCATTGCCACTATCGATGAGGATGCAGTCCATCAACTGCTTCTCTTCTTTTTGGGCTTTCCCGTTCTTCAGGAAAAAGTCCGCCTGTTCCACGGCCATTTGCGCCTGCTTCCAGCCAGGCTGGAGAACCGTGGCTTTAATGTTGCCCTGCTTGAGTATCGAGTCGCGGGTGTAGTCGCTACCGTCAAAGCCGACGACAATCACGTCGTTTTTACCCGCGGCTTTCAGCGCCGCTTCCGCCCCCAGCGCCATGGTATCGTTGCCGGAAATCACACCGACGATATCCGGATTGGTCTGCAGAATAGCTTCCATACGGGTAAAGGCTTCCGTCTGGCTCCAGTTCGCCGTCTGCTGGGCGACCATTTTCATTTCCGGATAGTCGTCCAGCACATCGTGATAACCCTGCGAGCGGACGCTGGCGTTGGTGTCGGACTGACGACCTAACAGTTCGACATACTTGCCTTTACCGTTGAGGAGGCTGGCGAATTTTTCCGCGCCAAGCTGGGCGCCCTGATAGTTGTTAGAGACGATCTGCGCCACGGCGACGCCGGTTTTATTGATCTCTCTGTCGATTAAAAATGCCGGCACACCTGCCGCTTTTGCTTTTTCCAGCGGGCCGACGGTGGCATCCGCGCCAGCGTTATCCAGGATGATGGCTTTGGCTTTCCGCGCAATAGCCGTTTCAATCAGTTGGTTTTGTTTGTTGACGTCGTCGTCGTGGGAGGCGACCAGGGTGCTGTAACCCAGCTCTTTCGCTTTCGCCGCTGCGCCGTCAGCCTCCGCTTTAAAGAATGGATTATCATGTGAAGGGGTAATGATCGCGATCAGGCCATTATCGGCGGCGAAAAGTGAGCCAGATGCGGCCATCATGGAGGCAAACAGAACAGACTTTATCAGGGTAGTTTTCATTATTATCTCCGCATTGAATATATATTCAATAATGATTTATTATTCAATGTAACCATAAAGCGGCCAGCCAGAACTGTCTACGGTTTGCACAGGTAATTTCTTAAAAAGCGAAAAGGATCACGCTTCGCGAGGCGGGCAGGTACAGGTAATAACGAAATCGTCTTTTATCAGATGATTGATTTGCAAGGTGAAATCAGCAAGCTGTACGGAGAAGCTGGCGGTAAAACGTAAATGAACCTGCTGCGCAGTGAGCGCCACAATTCGGGCACTGTGGAAGCCGGGCAGGGCTAAAGCGTGTGAAGACCAGGCCTTAAACCCACTCTCTTTCGCCGAAAACGCCAGCGTCAGCGCCAGCGGGAAGGGCAGGCCGCTGTGCAGCAGCGCCGTTTTTTCCGCCGGGCTGATAATGCTGCTCTCCAGCTCCGCGGCCAGCTGTGGGGTAAACCGGCGCTCGATATCGACGCCCACCGGCCGATCGGCGATCACCGCCAGCGCGCGCTGGCCGCAATGACTTATGCTGCCGAACCAGGGCGTGGGCCACAGCGGCTGGCGCCGATCGCCGATGGCGGGAAGCCGTTTCTCCCCCACCTCGCGCAGGGCGTATGCCGCGGCGATGCGTCCGGCCAGGTGCTCCGCCTGCCGCTTGCGGCCCCACCCGGTCAGGCTGGCGTGATAGGGCAGCCAGAACAGATCTTCAGGCTGGAAAGTCGCCGGGTCGAAGTCGATCTGCTGGATGGTATAGCCGGCCAGAGGCAAAACGGTGCGATGGTGGCGCATAGGATAAGGTTACCGCGGTTGCCCCCGCCCTTTGTCCAGCAAGGGCGGGGGAGGGAGAACCCGCTATCAGAAGTGGGTGTTGACGCTCAGGTACCAGGTGCGGCCCGATTCATTGTAGGTCTCGGCGCCGGCGCCGTACATCGTGCCGGTGGCGCCCCCGGTGGTCTGGGCGTTGCCCGCGCGCCAGTGGCGCTTATCGAAGACGTTATCCACGCCGCCGGTCAGACTGACGTATTTGGTGACGTCCCAGGTCGCGCTCAGGCCGAGGATGCTGTAGGGGCTAACCTCGTTCTTCTCGCTGCCGGTGACCGGTTGACCCTTGTAGTTGTACTTCTTCGGCTCCTGCTTGCCGTACCAGGTGAAGGTCGACTGCAGCGAAACGTCATCGCGAACCTGCCAGCTCAGGGTGGAGTTCAGCGTGTATTCCGGGATAATCGACAGACGATCGCCGGTCTCTTTGTTCTTACTCTGCAGCATATAGGTGATGTTGTTGGTCCAGTTGACGGTCTCGCTCACCGGAACGTTCAACGTCCCCTCCAGACCTTCCACCACCGCTTTCGGCACGTTTTCCCACTGGTAGAGATCGGTACCTTTATTGTTTTGATAGACCGGGGCATAGCCCGCTTCAATCTTGTTGCGGTAGTCGTTGCGGAACCAGGTGACGCCCGCCAGCCAGCCGTCGCGTTTAAACTCGAGGCCAATCTCTTTGTTGATGCTGGTCTCGGCTTTTAAGTCGTCATTACCCTGCAGATAGCAGCCGTCTTTACTGGCGTAGCAGCCCTGGCCTTTACTGTAGAGAATGTAGTTCGGGTTGGTCTGATACAGGCTCGGCGCTTTATAGGCGCGGGCGATGCCCATCTTCAGCGTGAAGTCATCCCACAGGCCCTGCGACAGGTTGAGGGACGGGCTCCAGTTATTGCCGACAATGCTGTGATGATCGAAACGCAGCGCCGGAGTCAGCATGGTGGTGTCGGTCAGCTCCATGTTGTTCTCGGCGAACAGCGAGAAGATTTCCGCCTGCGAGTACGGGCTGCGGCCGGTGCTGTCGTAGCCCGGAATTTCGCCTCCCGACAGCGCCTGGGTGTTGGACGCGTTATCCTTCATCCGCTGTTGATTCCACTCGCTGCCCAGCGTCAGGTTCTGATTAACCAGATAGTCGAAGGGAATGCTGACTTCGCTGTGCAGCATCACATCCGCCAGATCGATATCCGTGAACTGGTTGCTGTTAAAGATCCCCTCGGTGCCGCCGGCCAGGCCTTCGCCTTTGCGCGAGTTGCGGGTGCGTTCGTACTGCGCCCAGTTGCTGGTGGTCACCCCGTTGTCCCAGGCGCCGTTCCAGGTAACCGAGTAGGTGTTGCGATACAGACGGTTGGTCTCTTTGCCGTAGTTCTCTTTTACCAGGTCGTTGGAGTTGGTGTTCTGGGTGTCGCCGGCGTAGAGGTTGCCCTGGCGGCTGTAGCCGGCCTCAAACTCCAGCGACTGCATCGGAGCGAATTCCCAGCGCACCAGACCATCGATGTTTTTGTTTTTCACCCCTTCGCGCCCGGCCGGCAGAGTATCGGCATAGATCCCGGTACGCTCGGACTGATGGCCCTGGTTGATATCCCAGGCGTCGGCCTGCGTTTTGTCGAGGTTACCGAACAGGCGGAAGCTAAAATCGCCGCCCAGCGGGCCGCTGAGGCTGAAGTTAGTGCGTTTGGTGGAGCCTTCATCCTTGTGCTCCGGGGCGTTCATATAGGTGTTCCATGAGCCGTGCCACTCATCGCCGGTTTTTTTGGTGATGATATTCACCACGCCGCCGGCGGCGCCGTTGCCGTAGCGGGCGGCGGCCGGGCCGCGAATCACTTCGATACGTTCGATTATCTCCGGCGGCACCCAGCTGGTATCGCCGCGGGTGTCGCGCTCGCCGCGCCAGCCAAGGCGCACGGAGTTGCGGCTGGTGACCGGCTTGCCGTCGATCAGGATCAGGGTATTTTCCGGGCCCATGCCGCGGATATCAATCTGGCGGTTGTTGCCGCGCTGGCCGCTGGTGGAGTTGCCGGTCAGGTTGACTCCCGGCATGGTGCGAATGATCTCCGAGACGTCGCGCGCCGGGGGGCGTTTGCGGATCTCATCGGCGGTGATGGTGGAGACGCCCGGCGCCTGCAGGTTCTGCTCGGCGGCGGTGACCACCATGGTCTCTTCAGCGGCGCTGTTTTTATCGTCGGTGGCGGTTTCCGCTGCGCTTAACGGAAAAGCAACCCCGTAAATTCCCAGATTGACCAGCAAGGCCAGGGATTTGATCCTGTTATTCATTGTTATTCCTGCTTTTTGTCGCCACGTTCCCCAAACGCCCCTTCCCACCGGGAGGGGAGGCGGCATAAATGTTGCCAAAAGCGGGCAAAGGCACTCCGTCGCTGGCTGAATAAGCCCGATTTGACATGTTCTGATGAAAGACGCGCTTCCCACGGCGCGCTAATACGCTATTGCAAATGCAAATAGTTATCAATAATATTATCAATAAATAATGACAATTAATTAAAAAAGTCACGCTATACATAGGGTTAATGACAGAATGTTAAGGACAGGAAGCGAGGAGTGGTGGCAAACCCTGCGGGGGCCGCAGTGCCGCGCAGTGGATGGCGCCATCGAGGTAACGTTCTGGTGGCGGGACCCGGCGGGGGATGAAACCTGCTCTCCCCATCGTCGGGTATGGCTCTATATCACCGGCGTGACCGACCACCATCAGAATGCGCGTCCGCAATCGCTGCAACGTCTCCCCGGGACCGACGCCTGGTTCTGGCGCACTACGCTGTCGCCGACCTGGCGCGGCAGCTACTGTTTTATTCCCTCCGACCGTGACGATGATTTTTCCCCTGAGGTGTTCAGCGCTGATGCGCCCGACCGCGCGCTGCTACGCGAAGGCTGGCGCAAACTGCTGCCGCGGGCGATAGCCGATCCGCTGAACCCGCACAGCTGGCGGGGCGGACGCGGCCATGGCGTGTCCGCCCTGGAGATGCCGCAGGCCCCCGCGCAGCCCGGCTGGGACCCGCTTAATGAGGCGCATCCTGCCGCCCGTTGCCTTGAGTGGCGCAGCGCGCGTCTGGGCAACCATCGCCGGGTCTGGATCTACACCACCGGCGAGGCTGTCGACCCGCAAACGCGGCCGCTGGCGATCCTGCTCGACGGCCAGTTCTGGGCCGAGAGCATGCCGGTGTGGTCGCCGCTGGCCGCCCTGACCCGCGATGGGAGACTGCCGCCGGCGGTCTACCTGCTGATCGACGCGATCGACAACCAGCGCCGCGGGGTTGAGCTGCCCTGTCACCGCGATTTCTGGCTGGCGGTGCAGGAGGAGCTCCTGCCGCTGGTCCACGGCTATGCCCCGTTCAGCGACCGCCCGGATCGGACGGTGGTGGCCGGGCAAAGCTTCGGCGGTCTGGCGGCGATGTTCGCCGCTCTCAACTGGCCGCAGCGCTTTGGCTGCGTGCTCAGCCAGTCAGGCTCCTACTGGTGGCCGCACCGTGATGGCCGCGGGACGGGCTTTATCGGCGAACAGCTTCGCCAGGGTGAGGTGTCCGCGGCCGGGCTGCGCGTCTGGCTGGAAGCGGGCCAACGCGAACCGATCATTTTTCGCGCGAACCAGGCGCTACTGGCGCAACTCACCACAACACAGCAGACGATTTTCTGGCGTCAGGTTGACGGCGGGCATGATGCGCTTTGCTGGCGCGGCGGGCTGACGGCAGGGCTTATCCAGCTCTGGCAGCCTCTGCTGTCGCACCCTTAGCATCGCGTTTTACGACAGGAGTTTGATATGCAATTCAGTAACCCCTTCGACAATCCGCAAGGGCAGTTTTACATTCTGCGCAATGATCAACAGCAGTACAGCCTGTGGCCGGCGCACTGCGACCTGCCTGCCGGCTGGACGGTGGTGTGCCCCCCGCAGTCGGCCGAGGCCTGCAACGCCTGGCTGGCGGCCAACTGGTCAACCCTGACCCCCGCCCATCATGCGTCATAAGGAGCTGACAATGACCACTCGTTTACCGCTGGTTGCCGCGCAGCCGGGGATCTGGATGGCCGAGCGCCTCTCTACTCTGCCAGGCGCCTGGAGCGTGGCCCACTATGTTGAACTGCGCGGCGCACTCGACCCGACGCTGCTGGGAAAAGCGATTGTCGCTGGTCTGCAGCAGGCGGACACCCTCAGCCTGCGCTTTGAGGAAGAGGAGGGGGAAGTCTGGCAGTGGCTGGCGGCCGACCGCACCTTTGCCGAACCGTCGATCATTGACCTGCGTACGGCGCCGGATCCGCATCGCGCCGCCACGGAGCGGATGCAGGCGGACCTGGCGCAGGATCTGCGTGTCGACGGCGGCAACCCGCTGGTGTGCCATCAGCTGCTGTGCGTCGGCGACGACCGCTGGTACTGGTATCAGCGATATCACCACTTGCTGGTGGATGGCTTCAGCTTCCCGGCGATAACCCGGCAGATCGCCGCCATTTACCGCGCCTGGCAGCGTGGGGAAGCCACTCCTGAGTCGCCTTTCACCCCCTTCGCCGAGGTGGTGGACGAGTACCAGCGCTACGCCGGCAGCGAGGCCTGGCAGCGGGATAAAGCCTTCTGGCAGGCCCAGCGCCAGGCGTTACCGGCGCCAGCCTCACTCTCTGCCGCGCCACTGGGCGGGCGCGCCGCCGGGAGCGATATCTGGCGGATGAAGCTGGAGATGAACGCCGACGCCTTCCGCCGTCTGGCCAGCCATGCGCCGCAGTGTCAGCCCGCTGACCTGGCGCTGGCGCTCACCACGCTGTGGCTGGGCCGCCTGTGCAACCGGATGGACTACGCGGCGGGCTTTATCTTTATGCGCCGGATGGGTTCAGCCGCGCTGACCTCGACGGGGCCGGTGCTCAATGTCCTGCCTCTGGCGGTGCATATTGACGCCCAGGAGACGCTGGCGGACCTGGCGATGCGCCTCGCCGGTCAGTTGAAAAAGATGCGCCGCCATCAGCGCTATGACGCCGAACAGATCGTTCGCGACAGCGGCAAAGCGGCAGGGGACGAACCGCTGTTCGGCCCGGTGCTGAACGTCAAAGTCTTTGATTACCAGCTGGATATCGATGGTGTGCAGGCAGTGACCCACACCCTCGCCACCGGCCCGGTCAACGATCTCGAGCTGGCGCTGTTCCCGGATGAGACCGGCGGGCTGTCGCTGGAAATCCTCGCCAACAAGGCCCGGTACGACGAAGCCGAGCTCCGTCGCCACATGGCGCGACTGACCGCGCTGCTGGCGCAGTTCGCCGCCGATCCGACGCTGCGCTGCGGCGAAGCAGAGATGCTCTCCGCCGACGAGCTGGCCCGGCTGGCGGCGGTCAACGATACCGCTGTGCCGCTGCCTGCCACCACCCTCAGCGCGCTGGTGGCCGACCAGGCGCGGAAGACCCCGGATGCGCCGGCGCTGGCGGACGCCCGCTGGCAGTTCAGCTATCGCGAGATGCGTCAGCAGGTGGTGGCGCTCGCGCAGCTGCTGCGTCAGCGCGGCGTGAAGCCTGGGGACAGCGTGGCGGTGGCCCTGCCGCGCTCGGTGTTCCTGACCCTGGCGCTGCACGGCATTGTCGAAGCGGGGGCCGCCTGGCTGCCGCTGGACACCGGCTACCCGGACGACCGCCTGCGGATGATGCTGGAAGACGCCCGGCCGTCGCTGCTGATCGCCACGGAGGATCAACTGGCCCGCTTCAGCGATATCCCCGGGCTGGAAAGCCTCTGCTACCAGCAGCCGCTGGCCGCCGGGGATGAGGCGCCGCTGGCGCTGTCAAAACCAGACCATACCGCCTACATCATCTTTACCTCCGGCTCCACCGGGCGGCCGAAAGGGGTGATGGTCGGCCAGACCGCCATCGTCAACCGCCTGCTGTGGATGCAGGATCGCTATCCGTTATCTGCCGACGACGTGGTGGCGCAGAAAACGCCGTGCAGTTTCGACGTGTCGGTGTGGGAATTCTGGTGGCCGTTTATCGCCGGCGCGCAGCTGGTGATGGCCGAGCCGGAGGCGCACCGCGACCCGCAGGCGATGCAGCAGTTCTTCGCCCGCTACGGCGTGACCACCACCCACTTTGTGCCGTCGATGCTGGCGGCGTTTGTCGCCTCGCTGGATGCCGACAGCGTCGCTGCCTGCCGCACGCTGCGGCGGGTATTCTGCAGCGGCGAAGCGCTGCCGACGGAATTGTGCCGCGGGTGGGAGCGCTTAACCGGCGCGCCGCTGCATAACCTGTACGGCCCGACGGAGGCGGCGGTGGACGTCAGCTGGTACCCGGCCTGCGGATCTGAGCTGGCGGCGGTGACCGGCAGCAGCGTGCCGATTGGCTGGCCGGTGTGGAACACCGGGCTGCGCATTCTCGATGCCGCGATGCGCCCGGTGCCGCCGGGGGTGGCGGGGGATCTTTATCTCACCGGCATCCAGCTGGCGCAGGGCTATCTGGGGCGCCCGGATCTCACCGCCAGCCGCTTTATCGCCGACCCGTTTGCCCCCGGCGAGCGGATGTATCGCACCGGCGACGTGGCGCGCTGGCTGACGAACGGCGCGGTGGAGTACCTTGGCCGCAGCGACGATCAGCTGAAGATCCGCGGGCAGCGCATCGAGCTTGGCGAGATTGATCGGGTGATGTTGGCCCTGCCGGACGTGGGGCAGGCGGTGAGTCACGCCTGCGTCTTCAACCAGGCGGCGGCGACCGGCGGTGATGCCCGACAGCTGGTGGGCTATCTGGTCTCTGACTCCGGCCTGCCGCTGGATACCGCGGCGCTGAAAGCGCGGCTGGCGGAACAGCTGCCGCCGCATATGGTGCCGGTGGTGCTGATGCAGCTCGCTGAGCTGCCGCTGAGCGCCAACGGCAAACTGGACCGCAAAGCGCTGCCGCTGCCGACCCTCGGCGGCGAGCGCAGCGGCCGGCCGCCGGAGCCCGGCATGGAAACTCTTGTCGCCGCCGCCTTCAGCCAGCTGCTGGGCTGCGAGGTGAACGATATCGACGCCGATTTCTTCGCCCTTGGCGGTCATTCGCTGCTGGCGATGCGCCTGGCGGCACAGCTCAGCCGCCAGCTGGCGCGGCAGGTGACCCCGGGGCAGGTGATGGTGGCCTCGACGGTGGGCAAACTGAGCGCGCTGCTGGCCGCCGATCTCAGCGATGAGCAGGCTCAGCGCCTGGGGCTGGATACGCTTCTGCCGCTGCGCGAGAGCGACGGTCCGACGCTGTTCTGCTTCCATCCGGCCTCCGGCTTCGCCTGGCAGTTCAGCGTGCTGGCGCGCTATCTCAGCCCGCGCTGGTCAATTACCGGTATTCAGTCGCCGCGCCCGCAGGGGCCGATGGCCAGCGCCGCCAGCCTCGACGAGGTCTGCGAGCATCATCTGCAAACGCTGCTGGCGCAGCAGCCGCACGGCCCTTATTACCTGTTCGGGTATTCGTTGGGCGGCACCTTAGCCCAGGGGATTGCCGCCCGCTTGCGCCAGCGCGGCGAAGCGGTGGCCTTCCTCGGCCTGCTGGATACCTGGCCGCCGGAGACGCAAAACTGGGCAGAGAAAGAGGCCAACGGGCTGGATCCCGAGGTACTGGCGGAGATCGACCGCGAGCGCGAAGCGTTCCTCGCCGCCCAGCAGGGGCAAGCCTCCGGCGAGCTGTTCAGCGCCATCGAAGGCAACTATGCCGATGCGGTGCGGCTGTTAACTACTGCCCACAGCGCGAAGTTTGACGGCAAGGCGACGCTGTTCGTGGCGGAGAAGACGCGGCAGGAGGGGATGGATCCGCAGGTCGTATGGGGCCCGTGGGTGGGGGAACTGGAGGTGTTCAGCCAGAACTGCGCCCACGTCGATATCATCTCCCCGCAGGCCTTTGAGGCCATCGGTCCGGTGGTCAGGGAGATTCTGGGGTAACGGTTGAGTTCGGGCTACAGCAGGTAGCCCGGCTCAGCGTAGCGCAAGCCGGGGAAAGAGGAGATTACCGGCGGCCCAGCGGGACCACCAGCGGCGTATGCGCCACCGGATCTTCAATGATCGTGCAGCGCAGACCGTAAATCCGTTCAATCAGATCGGCGGTGACGATCTCCTTCGGCGCCCCCTCGGCGACGATCCTGCCGTCGCGCAGGGCGATCAGGTGGGTGGCGTAGCGGCAGGCCTGGTTAAGATCGTGCAGCACCGCCGCCAGGGTATAGCCCTTCTCGCGATTCAGCTCACTCAACAGTTCCAGCAGGTCGATCTGATGGCTGATGTCCAGCCAGGTGGTCGGCTCATCCAGCAGCATAATCGCCGTTTCCTGGGCCAGCACCATCGCAATCCACGCCCGCTGCCGCTGGCCGCCGGAAAGCGTGTCGACGCTCTGCAGCGCCAGATCGCTGATCCCGGTCGCCCGCATCGCCTTGTTCACCGCCTCTTCATCTTCTTTGCGCCAGCGGGTAAACAGCGGCTGGTGCGGATAGCGCCCGCGGGCCACCAGCTCCTGCACCGTGATATCGCCAGGGGTGGTGGCATTCTGCGCCAGCAGCCCGATGCGGCGGGCAACCTCTTTACTGGCGTACTGCTGGATCTGCGCGCCGTCGAGCCAGACGTGGCCGCTGGCCGGCGTCATCAGGCGACTGAGGGTGCGCAATAGCGTCGACTTGCCGCAGCCGTTGGGGCCGATAATGGCGGTGAAGTGACCGTCAGGGATGGTCACGTTCAGCGACTCGGCGATGGTCTTGTTCCCGTAGGCCAGGGTTAACTGCTCGCCGCGCAAACGGGAGGGGACAGCACTCATTTTTTGCGGGACTCCTGAATCAACAATGCAATAAGGTAAATACCGCCGAGGCTGACGGTTAACACGCCAACCGGCAGCTGCCACGGCATAAACAGCCGTTGGGCGCCGTAATCGGCCAGCGCCAGCAGCAGCGCGCCGCACAGGGCCGACTGGGTCAGTCCCCAGCGGGCCGTGCCGCTCAGGCGGCGGGCGATATGCGGCGCCACCAGCGCGATAAATGAGATCGGCCCGGCCAGCGCCGTCGAGGCGGCGGTGAGCACCACCGCCACCAGCATCAGCAGCAGGCGCGAACGCTCGACCTGCACCCCCAGCGCGCAGGCGGTATCGTCGCCCATCTCCAGCAGCCGCATCCGGCGAACCAGCAGGGCGCTGCCCACCAGCATCAACAGGATCAGCGGCGCCGACGGCCAGGTTTTACCCCACGTCAGGCCATTAAGCGATCCGGCGTTCCACAGGCCCGCAGAAAGGGCGGTCTCCAGCGAGGCGCGCAGCAGCAGCCAGGTGTTGAATGCCACCAGCATGGCGCGCACGCCGATGCCGATAATGATCAGGCGGAAGGTCTCGATCCCGTTGCGCCAGGCCAGCAGCCAGACCACCAGCGAGGTCAGCACCCCGCCGGCCATCGCCGCCAGGGCGATCGCCGTCAGGTTCTGGCCGAAGAGGACCATCGCCACCAGCACGCCGCTCCAGGCGCCGGTGTTAAAGCCCATCACGTCCGGGCTGCCGAGCGGGTTACGGGTCAGCGACTGGAAAATGGCGCCGCTGACGCCGAGCGCGGCGCCAATGAGCAGCGCCATTAACACCCGCGGCAGCCGCCATTCGTTCACCACCATCGCGACGTTGCGCGGCGCATCGCCGAACAGCGCCGAGAACACCTGGTCAATCGTCAGGGGCACCGGGCCTTGCGCCAGCCCGAGCAGGGAAATCAGCAGGCTGGCGGCCATTAGCAGCAGACAGCTGGCTATCAGGCGGCGGGACGGGGCAATCACAGGCCACCTCCCCGCGGCTGGCGGCGCACCAGCCAGATCAGCACCGGCGCGCCGAGAAAGGCGCTCACCACCGATACCCGCAGTTCGCCGGGCACCAGCAGGCGGCCAATCACGTCGGCAAACAGCAGCAGGGCCGGGGTGGCGAGCAGGGTGACCGGCAGCGACCAGCGATGATCGGCCCCCACCAGCCAGCGCGCCATATGCGGCATCATCAGGCCGATAAAGGCGATGGGGCCGACGACGGCGGTGGCGCTGCCGCACAGGACGGTGATGACGATCAGGCCGATCAGCTGGGTGCGGGCGACGCGGCTGCCGAGGGCGGTGGCGGTATCGTTGCCCAGGCTCAGGCTGTTCAGCGCCCGGCTCAGCAGCAGAGCGGCGATCCCCGCCACGACTACCGGCAGCAGGACAATTTTCAGCGTTTGCAGGGTGCGGATATCCAGCGAACCGGCCTGCCAGAAGCGTAGCTGATCGTAGACGTCCGGGTTGAGCAGGGCGATGCCGTTGGACAGCCCCTCGAGTACCGCCGCAAGGGCGACCCCGGCGAGAGTGAGGCGCACCGGGCTCAGCTGACCGCCGCCCTGGCTGCCGGTAAAGGCTACCAGCAGCGAGGCGCAGAGCGCGCCGCAGAACGCCAGCAGCAGCTGCTCCTGCGGGGAAGTGATCCCGAACAGCGCCGCGCCGAGGACGATGGCGAAGCTGGCGCCGGAGTTGACCCCCAGCAGGCCGGGGTCGGCCAACGGGTTGCGGGTGAGCGTTTGCATCAGCGCGCCGGCGAGGCCGAGGGCGACGCCGGCCAGCAGACCGGCCAGAGTGCGCGGCAGGCGCGCGTCCAGCACGATAGTGCAATCAGCGCTTTGACAGGTTCCGCTGAAGGCGGTGAATACCGTGCCGATCGGCAACGATTTGGCGCCGATGGTCAGGCTAAGCGCGGCGGCTAAGGCGAGTAATAGCAACAATCCGGGCACGGCGACAGAGCGTACCGCGGTCGTAGAAAACGACATAACTGACATCCCTGATATGATAATGATAGTAATTATCGTTATCGATTTTATTCAGCTATGGTAGCATGACCCACAGTAAAAAGGGTATTAAAAATAACGACAAGGCGCTGTAATGAACCGACAATCCTGGCTGCTCAATCTCAGCCTGCTGAAAACTCACCCGGCGTTTCGCGCCGTTTTTATCGCTCGCTTTATCTCTATTCTGTCGCTTGGCCTGCTGGGCGTGGCCATCCCGGTGCAGATCCAGATGATGACCCATTCGACCTGGCAGGTCGGGCTGTCGGTGACGCTGACCGGGGCGTCGATGTTTGTTGGTCTGATGGTGGGGGGCGTGCTGGCTGACCGCTATGAACGTAAACGCCTGATCCTGCTGGCGCGCGGCACCTGCGGCGTGGGTTTTGTCGGCCTGTGTCTGAACGCCCTGCTGCCGGAGCCGTCGCTGGCGGCGATTTATCTGCTGGGGATCTGGGATGGGTTCTTCGCCTCGCTGGGGGTGACCGCGCTGCTGGCGGCGACCCCGGCGCTGGTGGGGCGGGAAAACCTGATGCAGGCCGGGGCCATCACCATGTTGACGGTGCGCCTTGGCTCGGTGATTTCGCCGATGATCGGCGGCCTGCTGCTGGCCACCGGCGGCGTGGCGTGGAACTTCGGCCTGGCGGCGGCGGGGACCTTTATCACCACCTTAACCCTGCTGCGTCTGCCGCAGCTGCCGCCGCCTCCGCAGCCGCGCGAGCATCCGCTGCGCTCCCTGCTGGCGGGGCTGACCTTCCTCTGCCGGAGCCCGCTTATCGGCGGGATTGCGCTGCTTGGCGGTCTGCTGACCATGGCCAGCGCGGTGCGGGTGCTCTATCCGGCGCTGGCCGGTAGCTGGCAGATGTCGGCCGGACAGATTGGCCTGTTGTACGCCGCTATTCCGCTCGGTGCGGCGCTGGGGGCGTTGACCAGCGGCCAGCTGGCCCAGACGGTGCGGCCGGGCGCGCTGATGCTGGCGACCACGGTGGGATCGTTTGTCGCCATTGCGCTGTTCAGCCTGATGCCGCACTGGGCGTTGGGCGCGCTGTGCCTGGCGCTGTTTGGCTGGCTGAGCGCTATTAGCTCGCTGCTGCAGTACACCCTGATCCAGACCCAGACGCCGGAACATATGCTCGGGCGGATTAACGGTCTGTGGACCGCGCAAAACGTCACCGGCGACGCCATCGGCGCGGCGCTGCTCGGCGGCTTAGGGGCGGTGATGACGCCGGCGGCATCCGCCAGCGCCAGCGGCTGGGCGCTGGCGCTTGTCGGTGTGCTGCTGGTTGGGCTGCTACGCGAGCTGCGCCGTTTCCAGCGCCCGGAAATTGTCAACGAAAGTTAAGTAGGGTGCGCTTGCCCGGTGGCGGCTGCGCCTTACCGGGCCTGGGGTACGGCAGGCCGGTGCAAGCTCAGTAGGCCGGGCAAGCGCAGCGCCGCCCGGCAAAGAGTTCAGGTTGCGTGCCCCGGCCTGATGCCCGGTGGCGGCTGCGCCTTACCGGGCCTGGGGTACGGCAGGCCGGTGCAAGCTCAGTAGGCCGGGCAAGCGCAGCGCCGCCCGGCAAGGTGTGCAGGCCGAGTGCCCGGCCTGATGGCGCAGCCCGCGTTAGCCGAACAGGCTGGAGAGACGCTGGAGCACCAGCAGAGCGCTGTAGTAGTCAAGGCGGAAGGTCTCGGTGCCCAGCGGGTAGACGCGTTTGCCTGCGACCGCCGGGAGATGCGCCAGCAGCGGGTTGGCGTAGATGGCATCCGCATCTTTCTGGTCGCCGGCGAACAGGAACAGACTCTGGCCGTTCAGACCGGCCGCGAGGTTCTCCCCGCCCAGCTGCACGATATCGTGGCGTTTACCCTGGCTATGGCTGGCGGGCAGGCCGCCCGGCAGCGTCGCCAGGCTAAAGCCCAGCTGTTCGAGCATCTGCCCCTGAGCCGATTCCGGCGTCCAGATATTGGCGCTGTGCGCGGCGGCGGTATAGACCAGGGCGGTCACCGGCTGCGGCGGCAGTTTCATTTTTTCTTTTAACGAAACGAGCTGTTTATTGAAGTCGGCAATGCGCGCGCTGGCCTGTTGTTCATGACCGGTGATCTGCCCCAGCTGGGTGAGCAGGGTTTGCCAGCTTTTATCGTCATAGTTGATGACCAGCGTCGGGGCGATGGTTTTAAGCTGATCGTACAGCGGCAGGGCGGAGTCGCCACCGGTCGCGCTCACCAGGATCAGATCCGGCATCTGGGCGGCCACCGCTTCGGCGCTTGGTTCGCCGATGTACAGCCGCGCCAGCTTGCGGGCTTTGGCAACCTCGCTCCACTGGCGCAGAAAGCCCTGGCTATCGGCGACGCGGTTGTTCGGCGTGGTCGCGCCGCTGGCGACCACCGGAGCGTCAATCGCCAGCAGCGAACCGGTAAGCGTCACGCTGGTGGAGACAATGCGCAGCGGCTGACTCGGCAGGGTATGCGTCCCGTAGCTGTCGGTGACCTGGCGCGGCCAGTCCGCCGCCTGGGCTGAGGTAATTCCTAAAAGCAACAGCATGCCGGTCAGCGCACCGCGGCGGCAGAAAGAAAAGAAGTTCACGTCATCGCATCCTGATTTGAAAGGTGATAAATGCGTCTCATTTTCAACTTTGTGTCAACAGGATGCAAGCCAAAGTGGCGGCGCCATGACGTAACGCGGTTGACATGGCGGGCAATACCTTTTAGGTTAGCCAACCAAAATATAAATGATAATTATTCTTAATATCTTTATCGTTTTTGGAGGATGATATGGAAACGTCACTGGCTGAGGATGTAAAGAAACCGACCCGGACCCTGTCGCCGGACAGCTTCTTCTTTATGTCGCCGTACCGCAGTTTTACCACTTCAGGCTGCTTCCGTCGCTTCTCACAGCCCGCCGTTGGCGGCGATGCGCTGAACGGCGAGTTCCAGCAGCAGATGGCGGCCGCCTTTGCCGAGGCCCGGGCGGCGGGGATCCGCAAGCCGGTGATGGTCGGGGCTATCCCGTTCGACACCTGTCAGCCTTCCGAGCTCTATATCCCCGAGCGCTGGGAAGCGTTCTCTCGCCCGGAAAAGCAGCGTTCCGCCCGCTATGCCGCGCCGCTGGAGGCGATGGAGGTGGTGGAGCGTCGGGAGATCCCGGAGCAGGACGCGTTTTTAGCCATGGTGGAACGCGCCGCCGCGCTGACCGCCACCCCGGAAGTCGACAAAGTGGTGCTATCAAGGCTTATCGATATTACCACCCGCGACCGCGTCGACAGCGGCGCGCTGATGGAGCGACTGATCGCCCAGAACCCCGCCAGCTTTAACTTCCACGTGCCGCTCTCCGACGGCGGCGTGCTGCTGGGCGCCAGCCCGGAGCTGCTGCTGCGTAAAGAAGGACAGCACTTCAGCTCTCTGCCGCTGGCCGGCTCCGCCCGTCGCCAGCCGGACGATGTGCTGGACCGGGAAGCAGGCAACAGGCTGTTGGCCTCCGGCAAAGATCGCCACGAGCACGAGCTGGTGACCCAGGCGATGAAGAGCGTGCTGGGCCCGCGCAGCAGTCAGCTGTCGCTACCGGAGTCGCCGCAGCTGATTACCACCCCGACGCTCTGGCATCTGGCGACGCCGATCGCAGGCACCGCGCTGGCGGAAGAAAACGCCATGTCGCTGGCCTGTCTGCTGCACCCGACGCCGGCGCTGAGCGGTTTCCCGCATCAGGCGGCGAAGCGCCTGATTGCTGAACTGGAACCCTTCGATCGCCAGCTGTTCGGCGGCATCGTCGGCTGGTGCGATGACGAAGGCAACGGCGAGTGGGTGGTGACTATCCGCTGCGCGCGTCTGCAGCAGCGTACGCTGCGCCTGTTTGCCGGCGCGGGCATTGTTCCGGCCTCCTCGCCGCTGGGCGAATGGCGCGAAACCGGCGTCAAACTGACCACCATGCTTAACGTATTTGGCTTGAACTAAGAGGCAAGGATGATTGCATTTACCCGTTGGCCGGAAGAGTTTGCGGCCCGCTATCGTCAAAAAGGCTACTGGCAGGATCTGCCGTTAACCAATCTGATCACCCGTCACGCGGACAATGACGCCGTGGCGATTATCGATGGCGAGCGGCAGATTAGCTACCGCCAGTTTAACCAGCTGGTGGACAACCTCGCCTGCTCGCTGCAGCGCCAGGGACTGAAGCGCGGGGAGACCGCGCTGGTGCAGCTGGGCAATGTCGCCGAGTTTTACATGACCTTCTTTGCGCTGCTGCGCATCGGCGTCGCGCCAGTGAACGCTTTGTTCAACCACCAGCGCAGCGAACTTAACGCCTACGCCGCGCAGATTAAACCGGCGCTGCTGATTGCCGATCGCGAGCACGCTCTGTTTGCTGACGATAGCTTTCTCCACGCGTTTATCGCGGAACATCCTTCCCTGCGCGTCGCACTGTTGCGTAACGACGGCGGCGAGCGCGATCTGGCGACGGAGATTAACCGCCCGGCGGATAACTTTATCGCCAATCCAACCCCTGCCGACGAAGTGGCCTTTTTCCAGCTCTCCGGCGGCAGCACCGGGACGCCGAAGCTTATCCCTCGCACCCATAACGATTACGACTACAGCATCCGCCGCAGCAACGAGATCTGCGGGATTAACGCTGAAACGCGCTACCTCAACGCGCTGCCGGCGGCGCATAACTATGCGATGAGTTCCCCGGGTTCGCTCGGCGTCTTCCTCGCCGGCGGGCGGGTGATCCTCGCCGCTGACCCGAGCGCCACGCTCTGTTTCCCGCTGATCGAAAAACATCAGATTAACGTCGCGTCGCTGGTGCCGCCGGCGGTCAGCCTGTGGCTGCAGGCGATTCACGAATGGGGCAGCAACGCCCAGCTGCAATCGCTGCAGCTGCTGCAGGTCGGCGGCGCGCGCCTGTCAGCGACCCTCGCCGCGCGCATTCCGGCGGAAATCGGCTGCCAGCTGCAGCAGGTGTTCGGCATGGCGGAGGGGCTGGTGAATTACACCCGCCTTAACGATAGCCCGGAGCGGATCATCAATACCCAGGGCTGTCCGATGTGCCCGGACGATGAAGTGTGGGTAGCGGATGCCGACGGCAACCCGCTGCCGCGCGGCGAAGTGGGCCGCCTGATGACCCGCGGGCCGTACACTTTCCGCGGCTACTACAACAGCCCGCAGCATAACGCGGAAGCCTTTGACGCCGAGGGGTTTTATTGCTCCGGCGATCTGATTTCGATCGACGAAGATGGGTATATCACCGTCCAGGGCCGGGAAAAAGATCAGATCAACCGCGGCGGCGAGAAGATCGCCGCTGAAGAGATCGAAAACCTGCTGCTGCGCCATGAGGCGGTGATCCACGCCGCGCTGGTCAGCATCGAAGACAATCTGCTGGGCGAGAAAAGCTGCGCTTATCTGGTGGTGACCTCGCCGCTGCGCGCCGTCGCCGTGCGCCGCTTCCTGCGCGAGCAGGGGGTGGCGGAATTTAAACTGCCGGACCGCGTGGAGTGCGTTGCCGCGCTGCCGCTGACGCCGGTGGGCAAAGTCGATAAAAAACAATTACGTCAGTGGCTGGCCGAAGGCAAGCTGGGCTGAAGGAGAACAGAGAATGGCAATCCCTAAATTACAGGCATATGCGCTGCCGGAAGCCAGCGATATCCCGGCGAACAAGGTCAACTGGGCCTTTGAGCCGTCGCGCGCCGCGCTGCTGATCCACGATATGCAGGAATATTTCCTCAACTTCTGGGGCGAAAACAGCGCGATGATGGAGAAAGTGGTGGCTAATATCGCCGCCCTGCGCGACTTCTGCAAACAGAACGGCATTCCGGTGTACTACACCGCCCAGCCGAAAGAGCAGAGCGATGAAGACCGCGCCCTGCTGAATGATATGTGGGGGCCGGGTCTGACCCGCTCGCCGGAGCAGCAGCAGGTGATTGCCGCGCTGGCGCCGGATGAAGACGATACCGTGCTGGTGAAATGGCGCTACAGCGCGTTTCATCGCTCGCCGCTGGAGGAGATGCTGAAAGAGACCGGTCGCGACCAGCTGATAATCACCGGCGTTTACGCCCATATCGGCTGCATGACCACCGCCACCGATGCTTTCATGCGCGATATCAAACCGTTCTTTGTCGCCGACGCGCTGGCAGATTTCAGCCGTGAAGAGCACCTGATGGCGCTGAAATACGTCGCTGGCCGCTCCGGCCGCGTGGTGATGACCGAAGAGCTGCTACCGCTCCCAGCCTCCAAAGCGGCGCTGCGCGCGCTGATCCTGCCGCTGCTCGACGAATCCGATGAACCGCTGGATGATGAAAACCTGATCGACTACGGTCTGGATTCGGTGCGGATGATGGCCCTGGCCGCCCGCTGGCGCAAAGTGCACGGCGATATCGACTTCGTGATGCTGGCGAAAAACCCGACCATCGACGCCTGGTGGGCGCTGCTCACCCGCGAGGTGCAATAATGGCGGCGCTGGATTTTCACGGCCAGACCGTGTGGGTGACCGGCGCAGGTAAAGGGATTGGCTATGCCACCGCGCTGGCTTTCGTCGAGGCCGGGGCCAACGTCACCGGGTTCGACCTCGCCTTTGACGGCGAAAGCTACCCGTTTACCACCGAAACGCTGGACGTCGCCGATGCCGACCAGGTACGCGAGGCATGCAGCCGGCTGTTGGCGAACACCGAGCGTTTAGATGTGCTGGTGAACGCCGCCGGGATCCTGCGCATGGGCGCTACCGACCAGCTGAGCGCGGAAGACTGGCAGCAGACCTTCGCGGTCAACGTCGGCGGCGCGTTTAATCTGTTTCAGCAGACGATGGCCCAGTTCCGTCGCCAGCGGGGCGGGGCGATCGTCACCGTCGCCTCCGATGCCGCGCACACGCCGCGCATCGGCATGAGCGCCTATGGCGCCTCGAAGGCGGCGCTGAAAAGCCTGGCGCTGACCGTCGGGCTTGAGCTGGCGGGCTGCGGGGTGCGCTGTAATCTGGTGTCGCCGGGCTCCACCGATACCGATATGCAGCGCACCCTGTGGGTCAGCGACGATGCAGAGCAGCAGCGGATCCGCGGCTTCGGCGAGCAGTTTAAGCTCGGCATCCCGCTGGGTAAAATCGCCCGCCCGCAGGAGATCGCCAATACCATTCTGTTCCTCGCCTCTTCTCACGCCAGCCATATCACCCTGCAGGATATCGTGGTTGATGGCGGCTCGACGCTGGGGGCGTAAATGGCCTGGAAGCGAGAGCTTACGCTGGCGGCGCTGAACGCCAGCAGCGAAAATACCATGGTGGCGCATCTTGGCATCATCTACACCCGACTGGAAGAGGGGCTGCTGGAGGCGGAGATGCCGGTGGATGCGCGCACGCATCAGCCGTTTGGCCTGCTGCACGGCGGCGCTTCCGCGGCGCTGGCGGAGACGCTGGGCTCGATGGCCGGTTGGCTGATGACCGAAGAAGGGCAGTGCGTCGTCGGGACTGAGCTTAACGCCAGCCATCACCGGGCCGTCTCCAGCGGGAAAGTGCGCGGCGAGTGCCGTCCGCTGCATCTTGGTCGCCAGAGCCAGAGCTGGGAGATTGTGGTGTATGACGAGAAGGGGCGGCGCTGTTGCACCTGTCGTCTGGGCACCGCGGTGCTGGGCTAAGAAGCCGCTGTTTCCCCGGCTTGCGCTACGCTTAGCCGGGCTACGTATCGGCGCAATGGGGTAGCCCGGATAAGGCGCAGCGCGCCGCCATCCGGGAGTTTCCCTGCTCGCATTGCGCTTAGCAGGACTACGGATCTGTAGGTCGGGTAAGGCGTTAGCCGCCACCCGACAAAAAAAACGGCACCGTTCACGGTAACCCTTTCATTCATTTTCCTGCCTTAAGTGATCTCGCTAGCAATGTGAGACAAATCTCTGTGGGTGTACGGCATCTGCGATGTTTCGGTGTTGTTAAATTCTGCGTTGTGATCTAGAAACAAAATGTAACATCCTGATTACCCTACCGGTGGACCACAACAATGAATAATTCAGGGAAATACCTTATCTGGGCGCTGCTCTCCGTCATCGGAGCCTTCGCCCTCGGCTATATCGCTTTAAACCGGGGTGAGCAGATAAACGCGCTGTGGATTGTCGTCGCCGCGGTCTGCGTTTATTTGATCGCGTATCGTTTCTACGGCCTGTATATCGCTAAAACCGTGCTTGGCGTTGACCCGACGCGGATGACGCCCGCGGTGCGGCATAACGATGGCCTCGACTACGTTCCAACCGACAAAAAAGTGCTGTTCGGTCACCATTTTGCCGCCATTGCCGGCGCGGGGCCGCTGGTGGGCCCGGTGCTCGCCGCGCAGATGGGCTACCTGCCGGGGATGATCTGGATCCTCGCCGGCGTGGTGCTGGCTGGGGCGGTACAGGACTTTATGGTGCTGTTTGTTTCGACCCGCCGCGATGGCCGTTCGCTTGGCGAACTGGTTAAAGAGGAGATGGGACCGACCGCTGGCGTCCTGGCGCTGGTGGCCTGCTTTATGATCATGGTGATCATCCTCGCGGTCCTGGCGATGATTGTGGTGAAAGCGCTGACCCACAGTCCGTGGGGGACATACACCGTCGCCTTTACCATTCCGCTGGCGATCTTTATGGGCATCTACATCCGCTATCTGCGTCCGGGACGCATCGGCGAGGTGTCGGTGATAGGCCTGGTGATGCTGGTGTTCGCCATCATCTCCGGCGGCTGGGTGGCGGAAAGCCCGACCTGGGCGCCGTGGTTTGATTACACCGGCGTACAGCTGACCTGGATCCTGGTGGGCTACGGATTTGTGGCTGCGGTACTGCCGGTCTGGCTGCTGCTGGCCCCGCGCGACTACCTCTCCACCTTCCTGAAAATCGGCACCATCGTGGGGCTGGCGATTGGCATCCTGATTATGCGCCCGACCCTGACGATGCCGGCGCTGACCAAGTTCGTCGATGGTACCGGCCCGGTATGGACCGGCAACCTGTTCCCGTTCCTGTTTATCACCATCGCCTGCGGCGCGGTCTCCGGCTTCCATGCGCTGATCTCCTCCGGCACCACGCCGAAAATGTTGGCCAACGAAAGCCAGGCCTGCTTTATCGGCTACGGCGGCATGTTGATGGAATCCTTCGTCGCTATTATGGCGCTGGTGGCGGCCTGTATTATCGATCCGGGCGTCTACTTCGCGATGAACAGCCCGATGGCGGTGCTGGCGCCGGCGGGTACCACCGATGTCGTCGCCTCGGCAGCGCAGGTGGTGAGCGGCTGGGGCTTTAGCATTACGCCTGATACGCTGCATCAAATCGCCAGCGAGGTCGGCGAACAGTCGATTATCTCCCGCGCCGGCGGCGCGCCAACGCTGGCGGTGGGGATGGCCTACATCCTGCACGGCTCGCTGGGCGGACTGATGGATGTCTCGTTCTGGTACCACTTCGCCATTCTGTTTGAGGCGCTGTTTATCCTGACGGCGGTTGACGCCGGCACCCGCGCGGCGCGCTTTATGCTGCAGGATCTGCTGGGCGTGATTAGCCCGGGGCTGAAAAAAACCAGCTCGCTACCGGCCAACCTGCTGGCGACCGCGCTGTGCGTGCTGGCGTGGGGCTACTTCCTGCATCAGGGGGTGGTCGATCCGCTGGGCGGGATTAACACCCTATGGCCGCTGTTCGGTATTGCCAACCAGATGCTGGCGGGGATGGCGCTGATGCTCTGCGCGGTGGTCCTGTTCAAGATGAAACGCCAGCGCTACGCGTGGGTGGCGCTGCTGCCGACCAGCTGGCTGCTGATCTGTACGTTGACTGCCGGCTGGCAGAAGTCGTTTAGCCCGGACACCAAAGTCGGTTTCCTGGCGATCGCTAATAAATTCCAGGCGATGATCGACAGCGGCAACATTCCGCCGCAATATACCGAATCACAGCTGGCGCAGCTGGTGTTTAACAACCGTCTCGATGCCGGGCTGACCATCTTCTTTATGATTGTGGTGGTGGTGCTGGCGCTGTTCTCGATTAAAACCGCGCTGGCGGCGCTGAAAGAGGATAAACCGACGGCGAAAGAGACGCCGTATGAGCCAATGCCTGAAAACCTGGACGCGATTGAGACCCAGGCGAAAGGGGCGCATTAACCGGTGTGCCGGGTGGCGGCTTCGCCTTACCCGGCCTACATTTCCGATCCTCCCTCTCCCTTTGGGAGAGGCTCGGGGTGAGGGATACAAAAGAGAAATGACTTATGTTTGACACCCTTTCCAAAGCAGGTAAGTACCTGGGCCAGGCGGCAAAGATGATGATCGGCGTGCCGGATTACGATAACTACGTCGAGCACATGCGAATAACCCACCCGGATCAGACGCCGATGACCTATGAAGAGTTCTTTCGCGAACGCCAGGACGCGCGCTACGGCGGCAAGGGCGGGGCGAAGTGCTGTTAACCCTCTTTCGGCAGATAGAGGCTGATCTGCTCCTGAGTACAGCCGTAAATCGCCGCCAGCTTCTCGTGGGTGCGCTTCTGCGGACGGGAGTCCAGCGCTTCCAGTTGTGACACCGCGGACTGGCTGATGCCAAGCTTTTCGGCTACCTCCTGCTGGGACATCCCGCGCAGGATGCGCCACGCGGCCTGCAGGCTGACGTTTTCTTTATGCATCACGTCGCATACTTCGCCCGGCAGCATGACGTCATCATAGATATCTGATTCATAAGGAATATCTTCCCAGTCGCTTTCATCCTCGTCGTCGTACTCCAGCAGAGCCAGGCGCATACGAAAGTAATCGCTGTAAGGAATGACGACATACTGGTCTTTTCCTTCTTCATCCTTGATGTACTGAATAGTCATATTCGGTATGTTCCTCATGAAGGTAGGTGGTGGTTCGGCGTTTAACCGCCACGACGTAGCAGGTATCGCCCGGCGGATCCCCAAAGGTGTAGATGACTCTGTAATCACCTAATCGCAGCCGGTAGTGGTTTTCGGGAGAGGACAATTTTTTGATATCCGAGATAGGTGAAGCTTTATCATCCATCTTCTCCAGCCTGGATTTAATGCGGCTCTTATACCGAGTATCGATTTTAGAAAATTGCTTATCTGCCGTTTTTGACCAGACAATTTTCATCCGTACCTCCACTGTACGCCCACACAAAATATAAGGAAATAATAAGACTATTAGATAAATTCCGAATTTCTTATGGGGTACTGTAGAGCGGAGAAAAAACGCAGGTAAGAGGCAAAACGCAACCCGTCGAGGCGGCGCGGAAAGGCCTCTGCCGGGCGACAGAGGCTTGCAGAAAATGTGCGATCAGGCGTTCAATCCGCCATCCACGTCCAGCCCCGTACCGGAGATCTGCCCGGCGGCCGGGCTGGCGAGGAAGGTGACCGCCGCGGCGATGTCTTCCGGCTGGCCGTAGTGGCCGACCGCAATCATCTGGCGCTGGGCTTCCGCCTGTTCTCCGTCTTCCGGGTTCATATCGCTGTTGGTCGGCCCTGGATGGACAAGGTTAACGGTGATCCCGCGAGGGCCTAAATCACGCGCCAGGCCACGGGTCAGGGCGTTGAGGGCGGACTTGGTCATGGCGTAAACCGCGATGCCCGGCATGGCCACGCGGTTAGCCAGACAGCTGCCGATGTTGATGATTCGTCCGCCATCGGCCATATGCACCAACGCTTCCTGGGTGGCGATGACCACCCCACGGATATTGACGTTGATAAGCGCGTCAATGTCCGCCAGCGTCATGGATTCCAGTGGACCGCCGCGGGCTATTCCGGCGTTGTTGACCAGAATGTCCAGCCCGCCGAGGGACCGGGCCGCATGGGTTACCGCCTCCTGGATCGCCTGCGCGCTGGCGCTGTCGGCCTGTACCGCTTCGCCGTACCGACCCAGGGCCTTTATTTCATCGGCGACCGCCTGGGCTTTATCGGCCGATTTTTCATACGTAATAACCACATCGGCGCCGGCGCGCGCCAGCGACAGCGCGATGGCGCGACCCAACCCACGGCTGGCGCCGGTAACCAGCGCCTTCTTACCTGTTAAATCGATCTGCATGATGACCTCGTTGCGAGAGTGGTGAGCATCATCATTAGGTATAGACGGTCGGGGTGATTAACGGCTGAAGTATTCCACCTTCTCAAACGCCGCGCGCAGAACCTCAGGGGTTAACGTCACCGGTAAATAGTGAATCGACTCGCCCGGGCGCAGGGTATGGGCAATGACCCGGTCCAGCTCTGCGCGGTTATTGATATCGACTTCCAGCGCCGCCAGGGTGGTCGGCAGGTTAAAGTGCTGATACGCCTGCACTAACTGCGCCAGCACATCGTCCTGACCAAGCAGGGCGCTCTGTACCAGAATGCCGTAGGCCACTTTGGTACCGTGGAGGAATTTATCCGTCTGCGGCAGCACCGTCAGTCCGTTGTGCACCGCATGGGCGGCGGCGACCCGGGTGTAACGTTCCCCCAGCCCGCCAACCATCCCGCCGCCGGCGATAATCGCCTCCACCACATCGCGAAACGCCTGGGTCAGATCGCCGCGGCGCTGGTCCGCCAGCGCCGTTTCGCTGCTGGCCAGCAGCACATCGCGGATCGCCTGCGCGCCGTTAATCCCCAGCCGCACGGTGAGCGGCAGCGCCTCCGGCTGCGGCGCCAGCACCACGGCCTCATACCATTTGGCTAAGGTGTCGCCAATGCCCGCCAGCAGGTACTCCGCCGGGGCGTTGAGAATGATGCGCGGTTCGACCAGCACCAGGAAGTTGGCGTCATCGAAGATCTCAAAATTCAGGGCCTGTCCGGCGTCGCTATACCACACCGACAGCGGCGTCCACGCCGCGCAGGTGGCGGCGATAGTCGGGATGGCCACCAGCGGTACCCCCAGGCGGCGGGCCAGCACTTTCGCGCTGTCGAGCAGCGTGCCGCCGCCGACGCCAATCACTACCGCCCGATCGTCACCGGAGGCCTGCACCAGCCCCGCCACGTCGCGTTCGCTGCAGTGGCCGGTAAAGCGGATCTTTTTCGCCTCCGGCAGGTGGAAGGCCGCCGGCAGAAAAGGTTCGGCGCCGGCCAGAGCGCGCTCGCCATAGACCCACACCGCTCGCGAGAGCTGGTCGGCGTTAAAAAAATCGCTCAGCCGCTCAAGGCTGCCAGGATGGGAGAAATAGTTGGCCGGGCCGGGCACGACGCGGATATCGCTGTTGCTCATGGAAGCTGTCCTTATGGGTGTTGGGCTAACCTGATGTTATGTCTGGACATCCAGATGGCTAATATTATTTCGTTGTATCTTATGCTTTTTACGCAGTTGTCAGCCAGCGGCGGCTATGAAAAATTCGTTAAATCAGAAGATTAATTGCCGCACGGGAGCAGTGATGAGCGCGAATCGCCTTGAGATGCATAACATTAGCCTGGCCTTCTCCGGCTTTCAGGCGCTGAACAAGGTGGACTTTACCCTCCATGGCGGGTCGGTGCATGCCCTGACCGGGGCCAACGGCGCGGGTAAGTCGACGCTGATGGCCGTGCTGTGCGGCACCCACGCCCACTATGAGGGCGAAGTGACGATCAACGACCTGCCGGTCACCATTCGTTCGCCGCGGGATGCTAAACAGCTGGGGATCCACCTGGTGCAGCAGGAGGTGGACGTGGCGCTGGTGCCGGGCCTGAGCATTGCCGAAAACATTATGCTGGACAGGCTGGCGGAGCCGGGCATGACCTTCCGCTGGTCGCGGGTTCGGCAGCTGGCGCGCGAGGCGCTGGCGCAGCTGGATGTGGCGCTGGACGTCCGGCGCTCCATTGACAGCTGCACGCTCGCCGAAAAACAGCAAATCCTGTTGGCCCGCGCCCTGTCACACCATTGCCGCTTTTTGATCCTCGATGAACCCACCGCGCCGTTGGATCAGCATGAAAGTGAGCGTCTGTTTGCGGTAGTACGCCGTCTGCAGCATCAGGGGATCGGGATGGTGTTTATTTCGCATCGTATCCATGAGCTGAAGGCGATCTGCGACACCCTGACGGTGCTGCGCGACGGGCGGCTGATTGAGAGCGGCCCGATGGCGCCGCTGAGCGGCGAACAGATCGTCGAAAAGATGCTGGGCCACGAGCTGAGCGATATCTTCCCGCCGCCGCGCCCGCCGCACGGCGAAGAGGTGCTGCTGCAGGTTGACGGTCTGCATGATGAGGCGTTGCTGCAGGATATTTCGCTGCGCCTGCGGAAGGGGGAAATTCTTGGTATCGCCGGGCTGGCCGGCGCGGGCAAAACCGAGCTGTGCAAAGCGCTGTTCGGCGCCAGCAAAAGCCGGGTGCAGCGTGGCGAGCTGAACGGCCAGCCGTGGCGACCGCGCGATCCGGCCGACTCGGTGGGGCGCGGCCTGGCGCTGGTCCCGGAGGAGCGACGCAAAGAGGGCATTTTCATTGAAGAGCCGATCGCGATGAACCTGGCGGTCAGCGCCGATAACAGCTTTTCGCGCTGGAGCCTGTTTGGCCATCGGCAGGCCTGGCGCTGGGCGGAGGAGGTGATTGCCCGCCTCGGCGTGCGCGCTACCGGTCCCGGTCAGACGCTGCGCCGTCTTTCTGGCGGCAACCAGCAGAAGGTGGCCATTGGCAAATGGCTGCGCGGTGATGCCAACGTTTTGATTTTTGACGAACCGACCAAAGGGGTCGATGTGAAAGCGAAAACCGATCTGTTCATGCTGATCGATGGTCTGGCGCGGGAAGGCAAAGGGGTGATTTATGCCTCGGGTGAATTCGCCGAGCTGGTCGGTTTATGCGACCGCATCTGCGTACTGTGGGACGGACGGATCGTAGCGGAGATCCCCGGCGCGGAAGCCCGGGAAGAGACACTGCTTTATTATTCAACCGGAGGAGCGGCAGCGTGAGCAAGGCCCTGGCAGTAAACGCGACGGTATCGGGCCGTCAGCGATTTTTTGATTTTCTCTATAAGTGGGGCATGTTGCTGACCGTGGTGCTGCTGGTGGCGGTCTTTGGCCTCGCCTCGGACAACTTCCTTGACCCGTTCAACATCATCAACATTCTGCGCTCGATCGCGATTGTCACGGTGATTGCCATTGGGGTGTCGATTTCCCTCACCATCGGCGGCTTCGATCTGTCCGTCGGATCGACGGCATCGCTGGCTAACGCGCTGGTGATTTCCCTGTTTGTCTGGCATGGCCTGGGGACCACCGAAGCGATTCTGATAACCCTCGCGCTCTGCACCCTGGTGGGGCTGTTTAACGCCTTTCTGATCGTGGTGCTGCGCATTCCTGACATGCTCGCCACCCTGGCCAGCCTGTTTGTGATTCAGGGCGTGGCAATGACCTACAGCTACGGTGGGTCGATTACCGAAAACATGGTTCTGCCGAGCGGCGAGATGGCGGAGGGGACTATCCCGGCGGCCTTTGGCGCGCTGGGGCAGGTGCCGACCATCGTCATTATCATGCTGGTGGTGACGCTGATCGCCCAGCTGGCGCTGTCGTTCACTACCCACGGACGGCGGATGTACGCCATCGGCGGCAACCCGGAGGCGGCGCGGCTCTCCGGCCTGCGGATCACGCGTTACAAAGTCGCAGCATACGTGATTGCCTCGCTGCTGGCCGGGCTGGGCGGCATTCTGCTGGCCTCGCGCATCGGCTCTTCGCAGGTCAACGCCGGCGGCGGCTATCTGATGGACGCGGTGGCGGCGGCCTGGATCGGCTTTTCGCTGGCGGGCTCCGGTAAACCGAACGCCCTGGGGACGCTGGTGGGGGCGGTGATCCTCGGCGTGCTCTCCAACGGGCTGGTGATGCTCTCGGTGCCGTATTACGCGATGGACATTATTAAAGGGTTGGTGCTGGCTGGCGCGCTGGCACTGACCTATTTTCAGCGCCGTACTTAACATTTTACAGGGTAAACCGCATGAAAAAGATCGCACTCTCTCTGATGACGCTGGGTCTGCTGCAGTCGACGGCGGCGCTGGCCACCGCCCCGACGCCGGTGCCGGCGGCGATTGCCGAACACAACGGCCCGATCCGCATTGCCGTGATCCGCAACCTCGGGTCTGACGATAACACCACCCAGTTTGTCGCCGGGGCGCTGCAGGAAGGCAAAAAGCTCGGTTTCAAAATCAGCACCTTCCTGAGCAACGGCGATGACGCCAAATTCCAGGACTTCGTCAACCAGGCCATCAGCCAGAAATACGATGGCATTATTCTCTCCCAGGGGCGTGACCCGTATTCCACCGCCCTGGTGAAGAAGGCGGTGGACGCCGGGATCAAAGTGGCGGTGTTCGATACCGCGGTAAGCGGTGAGATCCCCGGGGTGACGGTCAGCCAGCAGGATGACGCCTCACTGACCGAGCTCTCCTTTGGCCAGCTGGTGAAAGACTTCAACGGTAAGGCCAATATCGTCAAGCTGTGGGTGGCGGGCTTCCCGCCGATGGAGCGCCGTCAGGCGGCTTACCAGACGCTGCTGAAGCAAAACCCGGGGATTAAAGAGCTGGAGTCGATCGGCGCCGTGTCATCCGATGTGCAGGGCGACACTGCCAACAAGGTGGGGGCGATCCTCACCAAGTATCCGAAAGGGAAAATTGACGCGATCTGGGGCACTTGGGATGCCTTTAGCCAGGGAGCTTATAAAGCGCTGAAAGAGAATGGCCGCACCGAGATCAAACTCTACAGCATTGATATTTCCAACCAGGATTTGCAGCTGATGCGCGAGGCCGGCAGCCCGTGGAAGGTGAGCGTGGCGGTGGATCCGAAGCTTATCGGCGCGACCAACGTGCGGCTGATCGCCAACAAGATCGCCGGCGAGCCGACGCCAGCCACCTACGACTTCAAGGCGGCAGCGATTCCCCAGGCGCTGCTGGCGGCCCAGCCGGGAGCGGTAAACGTGGCGTCGCTGGGGAAAATTATCCCTGGCTGGGGCCAGACCGAAGACTTTATCGCGCCGTGGTTCTCGACGCTGGAAGCGAAGAACAAATAAAATCAAGCCGGGTGGCGGTGGGTGGCGGCCTGGTGCCCTCACCCCGGCCCTCTCCGCAGGGAGAGGGGGAAAACCATGCCACCGGGCGAGAGGGATCCCCTATGTCAGCATTACCTTCCCCCGAATACAGCCGCAATATGCGGCTGATTGGCCATAGCGATCAGGGCGGTCGTCCGGACGGCGTGCAGCTGATGGTGCACCGCGGATTCGCCTATATCGGCCATATGGTGTCGCAGGGTTTTTCCGTGGTCGATGTTCGCGATCCGACCCGGCCCACCACCGTCAACTATATTGCCGCGCCGCCGGGCACCTGGAACGTGCATCTCCAGGCGCATGACGATCTGCTGCTGGTGATCAACGCCCGGGATCTGTTTGCTGACGCCCGTTTTGCTGATGAGAAGGTGTACTACACCCGCTCGGTGGGTGACACGGTCAGCGATGTGCAGGACAAGGGATGGAGCGCCGGGCTGCGCATCTTTGATATTTCCACTCCCGCGCAGCCGCGGGAAATCAGTTTCCTGTCGCTTAACGGCATCGGTATTCACCGCATCTGGTACGTCGGCGGGCGCTGGGCGTATGTGTCTGCGCTGATCGACGGTTTTACCGACTACATCTTCCTGACCATCGATCTGGCCGATCCGCGTAAGCCCAAAGTGGCCGGGCGCTGGTGGCTACCGGGGATGCACCAGGCGGGCGGTGAAACACCGGACTGGCCGCAGGGCAAACGCTATGCGCTGCATCACGCCATTATTGCCGGGGATACCGCCTACGGCAGCTGGCGCGACGGCGGCCTGACGCTGCTGGATGTCAAAGACCGTACCCAGCCGAGGCTGATTAGTCATCGCAACTGGAGCCCGCCGTTCGGCGGCGGAACGCATACCGCGCTGCCGCTGTCGGATCGCGATCTGCTGGTGGTGCTTGACGAAGCGGTGCTCGACAACCAGGAGGACGGCGAGAAGCTGATCTGGCTGTTTGATATCCGCGAGCCAACCAACCCGGTGAGCATCGCCACCTTCCCGCCGCCGGACGAAGCGGATTATGTGGCGAAAGGGGCGCATTTCGGTCCGCACAACCTGCATGAGAACCGGCCGGGGAGCTTTGTCAGCTCAACGCTGATTTTTGCCACGTATCAGAATGCCGGCGTGCGGGCTTACGATATTTCCAACCCGTATCGCCCGCTGGAGACCGGGGCGCTGGTGCCGGCTGCGCCTGAGAGAATGATGGATACCCGTCCCGGCCGCCCGCGGGTGATCCAGTCCTGTGACGTGTTTGTCGATGCGCAGGGCATTATCTACAGCACCGATTACAACGGCGGGCTATCGGTGATTGAGTATCTGGGGTGAGGGTAAGGTAAACGCAAAATTGTACTCGCATGTCTGCCGGGTGGCGGCTTTCGCCTTACCCGGCCTACGAAAGAGTGCAATATCAAACCGTTATGCGGCTATTTGTAGGCCCGGCAAGCGCAGTGGACTGACCCCATAAAGTTGGAT